>NZEE01000017.1 GCA_002688965.1 archaeon
TTAAAAAAATCTGATCCAGATGAAGTATACAATTTAGCAGCACAATCTTTTGTAAAAGAAAGTTGGAATACGCCTGAACAATCAGCCGATGTTACTGGCGCTGGTGTTTTGAGAATGTTAGAAGCTATAAGAATGAGCGGTAAGTCTGTAAAATTCTACCAAGCATCGACTTCAGAAATGTTTGGTAAGATGGAAGATTTAGC
This sequence comes from archaeon, assembly GCA_002688965.1. The sequence goes on from NZEE01000017.1 coordinate 204, forward strand.
TAATGAAGATACAAAATTTTATCCTAGAAGTCCATATGGTGTTGCTAAACTATATGGGCATTGGATTGCTGTTAATTATCGTGAATCATATGATATGTTTAACGTGTGTGGTATACTTTTTAACCATGAATCTGAAAGAAGGGGTCGGGAATTTGTTACGAGGAAAATTACAGATGGTGTTGCTCGTATTCATCTTGGATTGAAAGATCATATAACTTTGGGCAATTTGGATATTAAAAGAGATTGGGGCTATGCTCCAGATTTTATTGAAGCTATGTGGATGATGTTACAACAAGATGAACCTAAAAATTATGTGATAGCAACTGGAGTTTATCATACACTAGAGGATTTTTTAGATTATTCTTTTCAACATATAGGGATTGCTGATTGGTCTAAATATATTAAACAAGATAAAAGGTTTATGAGACCTGCTGATGTTTTTTATTTAAGAGGAGATGCTACTTGTGCTAAAGATGAGTTAGATTGGTATCCAAAAACATCTTTTGGGGAAATGGTATCGAGAATGGTTTCTAATGATATTAAATTATTGAGCAATGATTAAAGTAAAAATATATAATCCGCTGGCTGGAAAAAATAGAATTTCATTTCAGGGATTTTTAATGTTAAGAGATATACTGAGAGATTATAGTATTGATATAACGAATTCAGAAGATTATGATTATGCTTTTCTTGGCGCGGACGATATTTTAAATAAAGGCGTAAGTTTACAAGATAGTATTGAATATGGTTTGGATAGTTGTAATAAAATAACAGGGGATTATTTTATATTTGATGGTTCTGATTCTACATCACTTATGGGATCTTATGAGGTTTTAGAACAAAGTGATGCTATGTTTTTATTTAAGAATCAATTGTTACAAAATAGAGAGGATTATAAAACACCCACATCATTTAATAAGTGGTTTTTTAAAAATGGTTCTGATTTAGATTTAGGATATGATATTTCAGAAGAAAGTTGGAATAAGATAAAATTATCAGGATGGAATTTGGGATATTTTGCAGGAGATAGGTTCAGACCTGATACACAGAAATGGCATACTATTTGTCTAAATAAAACAATAGACTTATGTGCTATATTTAATGCGGACCATCCACCAAGCAGTGACCATCTTGCTGAAAATGGGTCTTATTATACAAATCATAGAAATAGTGCTTGGGATGTAATTGGTGATAATCCAGGATATAGTTTTGTAAAAGATAGATTACCATTTCAAGAATATATAAATACCTTATATCAATCAAAATTGTCAATATCACCATTTGGTCAGGGAGAAGTTTGTTATAGAGATTTTGAAATATTTGAGTTTGGGGTTGTTATGATTAAACCTACTATGGATATAGTTAATACAAACCCAAATCCATATATATCGAATGAAACTTATATTCCTGTTGATTTGGATTGGAAAGAATTAAATGATACAGTGCTAGAAACGATTAATAAACCAGATAAAATTCAGTATATTGTAGAGAATAGTAGAAAAGTATATGATAAACTTTATTCTGCTCATAATTTTTGTATGTATTGGCANNANTTTTTTTCTNANCTAAGTGGGNTGGNGNATGCATAAAATAACATCAGTAATTCCAACANATAACAATTTACCNTTTTTAAAATTAACAGTAAAATCGGTTANAAAGAATTGTTATTATAATGATATGCCAATTTTTATATTTGCTGAAAATTGNACAGATGGTACTAATGAATGGTTANCANAAAATGCTGANGANCTTGGTATTGAATATTATATAGAAACTGATAATGTAGAACAACGTGGAATCGGCGGTGGTATTGATTTGTGTGTTAGTAAAGTAAGAACGGAGTTTGTTAATATACTCCATTCGGACTTTTGGGTTGCGCCAAATCAAGATATTGAGTTGTTAAAATTATTTGATGAATTTCCAAACGATAGATTAATTGCTTCATCATTCAGAGTTCAACCAGATATATTCCCAAATGATCCTGAATACAGACCTGGTACAGTTTTTGTACCTAAAGATAAGTTTGGTGCTTATGATGATGATTTTGAAGAAGAATATTTTGATAAATGGTCTATTGAATTCTCAGAAAGTAATGACATCCATGTAAGAAAAGCTGGTGGTGCTGGATATTTCTGTAGGGTAGAAGACCATATTTATATTGGTGGTAATGATCCGAGGTTTGAACCAATGTATTGGGAAGATAAAGATTTATTTTCACGTATGCAAATGGAAGGATATAAATTTATAATGACAAGTAAATCGGTGGTGTGGCATTTTACTTCAAGAACATCACGATTTCCAGATAGTACAAGGGTTTTAGATAATAATAATAGACCATCACGTTTAGTGGATTGGGAACAAAGAGCTATGAGAAGATTTATAAAGAAATGGGGTAGATTACCAGAAGAAGATGGGGAAAGTTTTGTTCTACCGATAACAGGAACCAATAACCCGAATAGAATAGAGTGGCCTTTCAATGAGTAAAGTATTATTAATAGGTGGTAATGGTTATATTGGAACAAGATTATATGAGTATCTATTAAACACATCCGCTACGATGATAGATGTTATGGATACTTGTTGGTTTGGAAACTCAATAGTAAATACAATAAAAGAAGATTATAGAAGTATGGATAAAAAGTTTTATTCAGAGTATGATACTATTATTTTACTTGCAGGTCATTCGAGTGTTAAGATGTCGGAGGCTGGTTCAAATAGTTGTTTTAATAACAATGTAAGAAATTTTATAGAGTTGTTGGATAAATTAACTACACAAAAGTTAATTTATGCAAGTAGTTCAAGTGTTTATGGTTCAGTCGGTGGAAAAACAGTAAATGAAAAATATTATGGGTTCGAACCTTATAATCAATATGATATATCTAAACATACTGCTGATTTATATGCTCAAAAGTCTGATATAGAATATTATGCATTACGATTTGGTACAGTTAATGGATATTCTCCTGTTTTAAGAACTGATATTATGATAAATGCTATGGTTAATAGTGCTTTAAATAATGGTGAAATAAAATTGTTTATAAAGGATACTATGAGACCAATATTAGGTATAGCTGATTTATGTAGAGCTGTTGGTACTATTGTGAAATCAAAAAAAGATAAAAGAGGATTATATAATTTAGCGTCTTTTAATAAAACTGCTGAACAAATAGCTTATGAGGTTGCTGCTGTTGTAAATGTACCTGTTATTGAGTATGAAACTGATCCAAACGTTGTTATTAATATAAAAAATCAAACTAAAGCTTATAATTTTTCAATATCAACTTTAAAATTTAGAAAGGAATTTGGTTTTAAATTTAAAGAGACGGTAGATAGTATTACGAGTGAATTAGTTGAAAATTGGGAATCAATGATTAAAACAGATAGGAGTAAACCTCATGAGTACAAATAATTTTTATGAACAAAAAGAGTGTTTGTGTTGCGGTAAAGAAAATTTAGATATACTTCTTGATTTGAATGAACAACCATTAGCAAATTCTTACCATGACAATTCAGAAGAATTGGAGAAGTATCCTCTAGGTGTTAATTTATGTCAAGACTGTTATCATATTCAATTAACAGATGCAGTTAATCCAGATTTATTGTTTAAAGATTATTTGTATGTAAGTGGTACGACCCAAACACTAAAAGATAATTTTAAATGGTTTGCTGATTATGTAGTTGAGAATCATCCAGTAGTGAATAAATTACGGGGAACGGGGGTTAGTTCGGTATTGGATATTGCTTGCAATGATGGTACTCAATTAGATTTTTTTAAAGAAAAAGGTATAGCTACATATGGTATAGATCCTGCCGAAAACCTATATGAGTTGAGTTCAAAAAATCACAATGTTATTTGTGATTATTTTGATAGCAAGTTATATGAAGAAGGTTGGCCTCTTGAAGGATATAAAACATTTGATATTATTATTGCACAAAATGTATTTGCTCATAATAGAAATCCGAAGAAGTTTTTAGACGATTGTGAAAAGATAATGAATGATGATTCAAAATTATATATTCAAACATCTCAAGCAGAAATGATTTTAAATAATCAGTTTGATACGATATATCATGAACATATTTCATTTTTTAATATTAATTCATTTAACGAGTTAACTAAAAGAACAAATTTACATTTAGTTGATGTTATAAAAACACCAGTTCATGGTATAAGTTATTTATTTACACTGAGTAAAAATTCACATAATATCCAAAAAGTAAAAAATGAGTTGGATGTTGAAAAACAACGGGGGTTGTCAAGTCAAAAAACTTATGATAATTACAAATTAAAGGTATTGGAAATTGTAGAGAACTTTAAACTTTTGGTAGAACAATCAAGAGATGAGGGATATAAAATAGTTGGTTATGGTGCAGCAGCGAAAGGTATGACATTTTTAAATTTTGCTGATGTTAAATTGGATGTTATTATTGATGATAATCCACTTAAACAAAAATTATATACACCTGGTACTAATATAATTATCAAATCGGTTGAACACCTTAAAAGTTATAATGAAGATGACAGAATATTATTTATACCATTAGCATGGAATTTTTACGATGAAATAAGAGAGAGGATAGTGAATGTAAGAAATAATAATAATGATGAGTTTTTAAGATATTTCCCAGCAGTAAAAATAGAGAATTAATATGAATTATATTACAAATATAGATACACTTTCAGCCTTATTGGATAGATTAATATCTGAGAATATTAAGCTATACTTTTTTCGTAAAGATGGTGTTGTTGATAATATTAAACATCAAGAAGAATTAATAGAAAAAATAAAGTATAGAATAGTTAATCTACTATCTGAAGTTTATTCAGTTGGTGAGTATGAGTATGTGTCAGAGTTAAGAACATATAAACCAGAAGATATAGTAGAAACAATTGAGGAGTTGATTAAGAATGATATTACTACGGGGGAGGGTGATAGAGCAAATTTAAAAGAAGCTACATCAGATAATCCATCACTTAAACATTTTACTAGAAATCATAAGTTGATTAGGAAGGCAAATGAGAATAGGGCTGTAGCAAAGAATAAATTAGATGAACAATTTAAAGGTTTTATAGATGAAAGTAATCAAAGCTAATCCTGAATTTGCATCTGAATTAGTTTGTGTTATACCTTATGCTAATTGGTTACAACAAAATAATCAATTGGAAAAGGTTGTTACAAGTAAAGGCATGTCTTCTTTCTACTATTTTTGTGATAATATTGAAGAAAGATTTGAATATAGAACCTTTGATATTAATTCGAATGGGTTGGGGGAAGTTCCAAATAGTTGGATACATCATAATACTACATCTATTTTTGGAAAAGATCACGATGAATTGTCAGAAGAACAGTGGTTTGAGGTAAATGGAGTTTTAGATTATTCTCAATGGATGCCACCATCCTATTCTGAACATTATAGTTCTGATGAGTTTGATGATTTAAAACCATTTATTGTTATTAATAATAATTACAATATTGAATATGGTAATGATATATCAAAGTCGTTAAGATATTTTGATATAAAAGCGTTGTATGATATTTTTAACTATTTAACTGATAAGGGATATACTGTAATTTATAAAAGACCAAACAATACAGAATTTGCACTTGATCAAAATGAAGTAGTAACTCTCGGTAGTAAAGTTACTTTAAATGCAAATGTTCAAGGTTTGGGTGTTATAGATGATTATGAGTTGTGTGGATATTATGATAAGGTAATTAATTTGAATTTACTAAAAAAAGATTATACTTATACATATAATGAGTTACAGTTAAGATTGTTTTCAAGTGCAAATGGATTTATAACTACAAACGGTGGTGGTGGTTTTTTATGTTCATATTTTAAAAAACCTGTATTATTTTATGTGCCGCATGGTAAGGAGTTGAGATCTGGTTATTTAACTAAACAAAATTCTTATGTAAAGAGGTTATCTAATTCTGATATCTATGTTGTTTTGGATGAAGGTAATAAAAATGACTATACAAAACTAATTAAAAAAATGAAGGATGTATTTTAATGAAATTAAATCAAAAAATAGGTATTGTCGGCAGAGGATTTGTAGGATCTGCAGTACAATTTGGTTTTTCTCCAAGTGTGGGGTGTGATGCAGAAGTTAGAGTGTATGACATAGATCCGAATAAATCAACACATACTTTAGAGGAAACGGTTAATAAATCCGATTTTATATTTTTATCAGTTCCAACACCATCTAATATAAATGGATCTATAAATATTGATGTATTGGATGATGCTTTAAATAATATTAGTAAAGTATCAACAACGCCTGGCGTAATTCTTATAAGGTCTACAGTTATACCAGGAACAACTAGAAAGTTTCAAAGTAAATATTCTAATTTAAATTTATTATTTAATCCTGAGTATTTAACTGAAAGAAATGCTAACTTTGATTTCATTAATCAATCTCGTTTTATTATTGGTGGTGGTGAAGTGGCAGTAAGCAAAATGTGTTCTGAAAATTTATCAGACTTATTTAGAGAAAGGTTTGGTGAAAGTGTATCTATTTTGGAAACTAATTATGAAACTGCTGAGATGATAAAATATATGAACAACTGTTTCTTTTCTACCAAAATTTCATTTATGAATGAGATGTATCAAATAGCAGAGAAGTCGAATGTAAATTGGGAACAAGCAGTATCAGGTTTTGTAACTGATGGTAGAATAGGACATTCTCATTTAAATGTGCCTGGTCCTGATGGGAAATTTGGATTTGGTGGGAGTTGTTTCCCTAAAGATGTTAGGGCTCTAATAAAATATGCAGAAGAAGTTGGAGTTGATGCAAATGTGTTGAAAGGTGCATGGGAGACAAATTTACAGGTTAGACCTGAAAAGGATTGGGAAAAATTAAAGGGTAGATCAGTAGTAGATGAAATCAATTAGTTTTATACAGCCAAGTAGAAGTACCCTAAAATATTTAAAGTGGTCCTATAGGTCAATACGGAAGAATTTGGGGTATTCTCATGAGATATGTATGGCGGACGACTTTTCTAATGATGGTACGTGGGAATGGATGAAAGAGATTTCAGAGAAAGATGAGAATGTAAAAATACATAGAAATGAAGGACCGGAACGGTTAGGTCATACTATTTTATATGATACTTTAATAAATGATTATGCTACAAATGACATTGTAATGATATTTCATAGTGATATGTACGCTTGTCCAAATATGGATACAGAGATGTTGAAACATTTAGAGCCAGGAGTGGTAGTATCAGCTACTCGAATAGAACCACCATTACATCCTGATGGACCAGAAAAGATATTAGTAGATTTTGGTATAGAACCTGAAGAATTTAAAGAACAAGAACTTATGAA
>NZEE01000018.1 GCA_002688965.1 archaeon
ATATAACTCGTTTACAGAATATGGTTGATAAGAAAACTTTGACCCATTGTATATTTGCTGGTCCTGCTGGAACTGGGAAGACAACTTCTGCTCTTTGTATTGCTCGTGGATTGTATGGAGATAATTGGAAAAACAACTTTTTAGAACTTAATGCGTCAGATGAGCGAGGAATTGATACTATACGTACTAAAGTTAAGGATTTTGCTAGAACTGTACCAATTGGTGATCATGAGTTTAAAGTAATATATCTAGATGAAGCTGATTCTCTTACTAAAGATGCACAACATGCATTAAGACGTACAATGGAAAAGTATTCTGATAATGCTAGGTTTGTTCTAGCATGTAATTGGTTTAGTAAATTAATACCGCCTATACAATCAAGAGCTGCTATATTTAGATTCTCACCTCTAGCTGCTGATAAAATAAAAGAGCATTTGAAAACTATTGCTTCAAAAGAGAAAATTGAGATAGATGACAAAGCATTAGATATGATAGTGTATTTAGCTGAAGGAGATTTACGTAAATCTATCAATACATTGCAAACTGCTTCTTTACATTCTAAGAAAATAACTGAAAAAACGATTTTAGAAGTTACAAGTAGTGCTAATCCTGAGCAAGTTAAGGAAATGATAGAATATTCCTTAAAAGGTGACTTTGAAAATAGTCGTAAAACACTTCTTAATTTAATTGTAGATCAGGGATTGTCTGGTGAAGATATAATAAAAGAGGTTCATAAGCAGATTTTTAACCTTAATATAGAAAATAAAAAGAAAATCAATATGCTTGCTAAGGTTGGTGATTATGAATTTCGCCTTACAGAAGGTGCCAATCCTTTAGTACAATTAGAAGCCATGCTTGCACAATTTATGCTAGCATAATCCAGCCCGGGTGGCTTAGTGGTAGAGCGCCAGACTCATAACGTTATGAGTGTTGAGCTGTTTAACAGCTATGAGATAACTTTTCGTAAGAAATCTGGAGGTCGCGAGTTCAATCCTCGCTCCGGGCATTATTTTAAATAAATATAATGTATAAACATGTTTATGATATATTTGTCACCGTCTATTGAAAAATTGAGACAAGGAGGACATACTGGTGTTCTTGATACTCCTGAGAAAGTTCAACAAGCTGCAGATGAATTATATGATGCTACATTTGATGATTTTCGTAAATTAGATGAAATGCGTGTTAGAGCAATTGCCGAATCAAAAAAAATAGTTCTTGATTGAATTTACTTCTTTTTTGGAGGATTCTTAACTTCTTCTACAAAGAATACGCCAGCATATCCGCATTTTCTGCATTTGAATCTATTGAATATTTGTCCACTTGCATATGATTGTAATGATAAATCTGCGACTACATTTGTACTGCTACATTTGGGGCATCTACGACGAGATAGAGGTTTCATAATAATTATATTGTAGATATGATTAATAAGTTTGACTAGTTAGTAAAAAATGAAAATAAATCAAAAGGAAAATTTAAGCAAGTAATTCACATTTCCATGCGGTTTGACCTGTGGAATTTAGTCTCTGAACGCATTCCATTGATGTATAACCAGTTCCTGTGAAGTTAGCCGCGTTTTTGAATGCTGTTGATGCTATTGTGTCTTCAAACCAATAACGGTTTTTTTCAAATGTGGTTGTGGTTGTTTCTGGTACAGTTGTTTCAGTTGTAGTTGTTTCACCAGTTAATTCTACTGGTGGATTAATCCAGTCAGCTTCAGCTATAGTTGTGTTTTCGTCACCAACTGCTTGTCCTGTACATCCACTTATGAATAATACACTTGCTATTAACAATATAGGTATAATGTATTTCATAAATTTTATTTGTCTTTAACCTTAATAAAGGTTTTTAAGAAAAGTAATCTTTTATTCTTTACTTTTACTACATTGATAATTGAGTTGGTTTTATGGAAAAACAAATAAAGGCAATTGTATTTGATTTGGATGGTACATTGACTGATACTGTGGAAGTATGGAGAACTACTTTAAACGAAACATTAGCTCTTGCTGGTGTTCCAGCCATTGAAAGAAAGGTTTATGTTGAAAAATGGTGGGGTATGGATGGTAAAAATAAAATACGACTTACTACTGGTATAAATAATAAGGCAAAATTAGATGAATTGTATAAATATCTTGTTTCTAGACTTATAGAAAATATGCAAGAAACTACCCTTTTACATAAAGTTGGAGAAACTATAATGGAATTGAGATCAAAAGGTTTGAAATTAGCAGTTGTTTCTAATAGTAATATGGATGTTGTTGAAACTCAAATGCGTGTTACAGGATTGGGTGAGCATTTTGAGGTATTTATTGCTGATACTGAACCTAAACCTTCTCCAGAAGGAATTAATAGAGCATGTGAAAGTCTTGGAGTTTCTAAAGATGAGGCAGTATTTGTTGGCGATTCTTCATATGATGTCAGAGCTGGTAGAAATGCTGGAATTAGAACAATAATTGTTGAAAAAGATATTCCAGATATGAGTGAACTTCTAAATATTTTGAAGACTAATGAATAAAAATTAAAAAAATAGAATTAAAACAAATTGCTATTATTTATTTGAAAGCCTTTTGGCTTTAATAAATTTCCATAATTTTTTTGTCATCTGACTAGGTGGTAAATCACCTTTACCAAAGACTTGTTCTAATGTTTCTTCTCTTCCTGCAAAGTTAACTGCATAACCACCAAATGGTTTTTTCTTACCACCTGATTTTTTTGCAGGTTTTCTCTTAGCTTTTTTTGCAGGTTTTCTCCTTGGTTTAGCTTTTTTCTTTCTTCCAAACATAGTTTATCACTGTATAGAATTGTTATATGGGGTATTTATATGAATGGTTCGTATTATTATTTTATGAAGTGGTCAAGAATAGTCTTGTTGATAGCGATAATATTTATATTCATATTAGTAGTTTTAGGTAATTTCTTAGCTCCTCCTAATTGCTATGAAATAGGTTCTTGTAATGAATGCTGGAGTAATGTTGAAACTTATGGACCATCTGAGTATTGTTCAGGTGGTGGTTCATGTAAAACTGTTCCGTATATAGATCAGCATAATACTCTTGTTGATGCATTAAATTGTGCATGTAATGAAGCATCTGTTGCTCAATTTACTGAACCTCAATTAAATTCTGATATATCTACGCTTTACAGACAGCTAACCTTAGGTGGTACTGGTACTGTACAAGAAATATGTAGTGGTAATGATCTTAAACTTGTGAAATGGTTCTATGAGTAAAGTTTTATAAATTTCCTAATACAAATATAGTTATGGAAAAAAAACCTTTTTTGGGTCTAACTTTGGAAAAGCTAAATCATCCAGACATGAGAAAAGCTATGGACGATGCTATGAATGAAGGTAATCGTACATATAGTTCTCCTGGAACATTGTTCCATTATAGTAGATCAAGAAGAAGATGGGTACGTATTTGATCTTATTTTAGTTTTACTGCAGTTCCGTAAACCAGAATTTCAGAAGCACTTCTCATTATTGATGATGTTGTAAATCTTATGTTTACCACAGCATCTGCACCCATTGCAGTTGCATTTGCTTCTAATCTTTGTATTGCTTGTTCACGGGAATCTTTAAGCAAATCAGTATATTCATGGAGTTCTCCTCCAGCTATGTTTTTTAGGCCTGCTACAAAGTCTTTTCCTACATGCTTTGCACGGACAGTATTTGCTTTTACAACTCCCAAGGTTTGAACTATTTTTTTCCCTGGTACAGAATCTATTGTTGTTAAAATTAATGCCATAGTTATGATTTGGTAATAATGTTTATAAACACCTAATAACACAATTTAATTATGGTAATTGTTAAGAAAGGGTATAAATGGATTCTATATTCTAAGGATAAGAAGAAAATTCTAGGAACTTTTAGAACTAAAAAAGACGCTTTGAAACGTGAACGACAGATTCAATTCTTTAAACATCGGGGTTAGCGGTTTTAAAAATTGATGATATAACTATTAGCTATGAAAAATCTTACAATTGGAGTATTTGGAAATAAAGAATTTATCAATGATTTAGGTAAGAAAGCTACTGTTAATGATATTGCTATACATCATCATTGGGATTCTACACATGTATTTACTTTTGTTGCTCCAAATTCAGAGAAAATACAGCCTTTGTTACAATCATTACAAATGATTGATATACCTTTACTTGTTCTTACTGAACTGAACCCTCAAGTTGGTGAGGAAATTGTTGGTATAAATGAAATGGGATTTGATAAAGGATTTGTTATTTTAGATGGTGTTTTAGAAGATTCATACAAAAGTATGATTAAAGATACGACTCTGGAAAAATTCGAGATTATAGAGAAAGATATTCCTAATGTATATGAAAAATTGATGTTAGTTGATGTTGAAAGAGGTGACGATGTATTAGTTCCTATTGATAATTCTTTTGCTGTTAAAGGAGTTGGAACTGTTATTCTTGGTTTAGTAAAATCTGGAATAGTTAAAAAATATGATAAGTTAATACTTGAGCCAGAGGAAAAAGAAGTTACAATTAAAGGTATACAAATTCAGGATAAAGACTTTGATGAAGCTGCCAAAGGTTCTCGTGTTGGACTTAATCTAAAAGATGTTACTATTGAGGAATTGAGAAGAGGGCAGGTTTTATCTTCTGTTTCATTGGAAAAATCAATGAAATTAGGTGAGATTAAGAAAAATACGTTCTATACAGGAGATGTAAAAGATAATGAGCAGGTTATAATTTCCTCTGGATTGCAGTGTGTTACTGGAATAAAGAATGGTAATGATATTGATTTAGATAGAAAAATGGTTTTACAGCAACCAATTATAGTTGCTTCTACAAAACAAGAGAATTTGAGAATTATTGGGAAAATATAGAAAAGGACAGTCTTTATTAGTTAGAATTTCTATTTGATAGTATGAAATATATTATACTTGCATTGATTTTGGTTAGTGTTTTAGTGATTAGTGGATGTATTCAACCGGGGCCATCAACAGGACCTTTACCATCTGAACCATATGATACATCTACAATAGATGTGATTTGCGGAGACGGTATGTGTCATTATCTTGAAGAGGAAACATCAGCCAATTGTCCGGAAGATTGTGGTTATTCTGATCCTGTAATTTGTTCAAGTGATGAGGATTGTCCTGAGGGTAGTATTTGCAAATTCACAAAACACGTTGGTGGGGGATTGGCTGACAGAATGAAATGCTTTCCTAGTTAGTGATTATTATGAAATATATTATTATTGCTATGGTATTGATATCCGTTCTTGTGGTAAGTGGATGCACTCAGACAACAAACAATGTGCCTTTCACTAAAGATAATATACAAATTTTATCTTTCGATACCTTATGCGATTCTACTTATGGTTATCCTGAAATAAGACCACAGCCTATCTTTAATATCAACACACCTCAAGGGTTTGATCCAAAAGCTAATGTAAAATGTGAACTTAAAATAGATGGAACGGATATTCATGGCGAATCTATGTATGAATATCCTATTGAATCACGAACACCATATGTTTATATTCCACGCTCAGGAACATATACATTTTCGTTTAGTGGTTTCCATGATGGTCGTTCTACTCATGATGTAAGTGTATGTTGTAATAACGTATGCGCTACAAGAACTACTCAAATAATTCAAGAATGTCCTTAAGTGATTAATTATGAAATATATTGTAATAGCGTTGATTCTGATTTCTGTTTTAGTGGTTAGTGGGTGCACTGAGAATGAATCCATACCTACACCTATGGTATCAACTACAATAGAACAGACTACGACAACTATTGTAGATGAAACAACCGCTTTTGAAACGGAAGTCGAAGCAGACAACTGGGTAGAAATAATAAAAGCAGACCAATTACCAGATACAAATGTAGAATGTTCCTCAAGATATAAGACTGATGGGACTCAGTATTGGTTATGTGAATATAAATCTAATATTCTTATAGAGCCAGAAACAACAACGACATACGTTTATCAAGAATCTTATATATTCTATGACGATTCCGAATCAAATGATTTTCTTAATTCTATATACATAAATGAAACTGGTGAGTATGGTGCAGAATGTTCTCGCAGATATGATATAAATGGAACACAACTATGGAAATGTTCATATTTTCCAGAGGGAACTAAAATTATTATAGATTAATTTAAAGGGTGGTTAATTATGTCCGCAAAGAAAAAAGAACTTACACACAAAGAAAAGACGGATATATTGAATAAGGAATTCAAAGAATTGATAGAAGAAATGGGCAAACATCCTGCAGGAAGTAGAGAATATTTACTTGCTATATCTATGAGAGGTATCACAGGAGATTATAATGATGGAAATATAGGTTCAGAAACCATGCTTTCAGCTTTTCAAAAAAGGTTCAAAAAGGATCTAAACACCAAAAAATATGTTAAAGATATGGTTAGTTATTTGAAAGATTTAGATAAACGAAGTAAAAACGGAGAACTCAAATACATAACATTCTATATTTCTATGAGAGCATTAGCCGGTTCTAAATATATAAAATATTACGTAGAAGAAGCAACTAAACTTAACATAGATATTACTGAAACTGAGACATATGGTTTTGGTAAGACTACAGCAGAAAAAGCGGGGTTTTGATTATGAAATATGTTTTAATTGTGTTGATTTTGATTTCTGTTTTAGTTGTTAGTGGGTGTACTCAGAACGATGATATTTCTACACCGCCAACAATGGATATGATAATTACAGCAGATACAACTATATCAGAAACTACAGTAGATGATGAAACATGTGTTGAACTATCAGATTTAGAAGAAGGCGAGTATTACGACAATTACGATAACTTATGTGAATAAGTTCTTTAAAGCCCCCAATTAACTATTATAAACCCCTGATAAAATTGATATTATGAGATATGTTAATGCGATATTAGGGTTTGTTATAGCTCTGATATTTTTTATAATAGCTACATTAATTATTCCTGGTCAAGGTCCATCTAAGAATGTTGAACTTATTTTAACAATAAGTACATTCTTATTTGCTATACTTGCAGGATTTTTCATTTCAAGATCAGTTACTAAATTTAATGAAATAAAACGAGCGGTTGTTACAGAAGATGCTTTATTTTTATCTTTGTATAAAACTTCTCAAATATTGGGCAAAGAATTTTCTGATAAAATTAGAGATCTGATTGATAAATATTATATTGTTTCTTATGATTTTGCATTAGCAGAATATGCTGTTAAAACTTACAAACAAACTAATAAACATTTTCTTGCAATGTGGGATACTGTTAAAAAATTTAAGAAAAAAGAATCTTCAGCAGCCTATAAAACAGTACTTGATATATTGATAGAAATTGAAAAAAATAGAAACATGTCTTCTGAAACATCTCGTGAAAAACTTGGAACCGGTCGTTGGTTAATTTTAATTGCACTTTCTGCTATAATACTTTTTAGTATTTTCTATTTGAAAACAACAGATATATATTCATATGTTGTGACAATTTTACTTTCTACAGTTTTAGTACTGGTTTTATTGATAATACGGGATCTGCAAAATTTGGTTGGGACAAGTGAAGAGATATTAATTGAGTCAGGGCAGGAAGTATTTGAAGATATTGGAAAATTGAGATATTATAATGAAGAATATCTGAAAGGAGCATTTTTCAAAGTACCTAAACATGTTAATAAATATCGATTAGGTATTCATAAACCTGGTGAAAAGATTAAAATTAAGGTAGTTAATAGAGATATTTCTAAGAAATCTCAAAAAGGTAAAATAAAGAAAGGTGCAAAGTATCTTTTAGTTGGTAAAAAATAAGCCCCCGGAGAGGATCGAACTCCCGACCTGCTGCTTACAAGGCAGCCGCTCTACCAGCTGAGCTACAGAGGCATATTTGAATTATATCATATTGAATAGTGGTATTCTTATAAATGTTTATTCTTCCACTTCAACATCGATTCCTGTGGAAGCTGTGAGTAGATTTGAGATTTCTTCCTTAATAAGAGGAACTTTCTTTTTCTTAATTTCTATATCTTGTTTGATATCTATAATTTCTCTTTCCATTGAATCTATGTTAATTGCTAAATCATCTATTTCTTTACTTAATGATTTCTTATGTTTTTGCTTTGGTATCCATATATCTTGTATTTCATTTTCTTTTCTTTGAATATCTTTTTCTAATTGCTCTAAATGTTTTCTATCTTTTGCCAATTCACCAATATCATTGATTAGAATTTCAACTTTTTCTGCTCTTTTAGCATCAAAAATGTCAGGGTCATTTCTCGCATAGTCTAAACTTTGTTGAATAAGTGGTTTTATTTCAAGATTTTCATCTTGACTAAAAGCAATATGTGATGAAGTTTCTGTGTACATTCTTAAAATTGCTCTTTGATCATCTGTTATAGCACAACCATCAGTTGTAGTTTCAACACTATATAAGAATTTCTTAAGAAATCTCTCAGCTGGACCAAATGAATTATCAATTTTCTGTTGAATGCGTTCTTTTTCCTTTTTCATTTCTGTTGCTTTAGTTTTTGTTTGTTCAAATCCACTCATTTCTAGGAGTGTCAATTTATCTGTTTTATCTTTTATTTCAACTACCCATTCTTGCTTGCTTTTTTCTAATTCTTGTATTTTTTTATCATATGAAACAAGTGAAGTTTCTATATTTTTGTTGTCAATAACAAGTTTTTTCAAAGTTTTCTTATGTTTTAACACACCGCTTGTTTTTAGATTAGTTATATTTTCAAGAATTGTTTTAATTTTTTTAATATCTTTACTTATTTTCATCATTTCATCTTTGAAAAAGAAATCCATATGTAATGCTTGTCTTGGAGTAAGATTCATAAGAGAATTTATTAAGGAATTTACCTTTTCTGTGTCCATATAGTCTTCTGGTTTAATATTTTCTAGTAATTTTAGTGATTTTTTTACATATGAATCTTTTGCTATTTGAGAACCTCTTGCTCTTTCTTCTTCAACTTTTGCTTGTTCAAGTTCTTTTAATGAAGTTCTAAATGTTGATATACAATTTGGTATTGCTTTTTTAAGATCTTCTATTTCTTGAAGAGCTTGCTTTTCTTTATCTCCTAATTCTTGTTCAAAAAACGATAACGCGTTATTTAGTTGTATTACCTTAATTTGTTTTGGCTTTGATTTGAATATCTTGTTGAATATGCCCATATGATTGATTTAGAAGAAAATGTTTTAAGTTTATTAAGTCTTGACAAGATATTATATTTATGACGTGGAAACTGGATTTAGCTATGGTTATATTGATTCTAGGCGGCTTATTTGCTGTTTATATGATAGATTTTAGTTCAGATGTTATTGAAGATACTACAAGTACTGTAGAAACTAGTACGGTTTTGACTACAATTTCAACAATTCTGGAAACTACAATAGAAACTACTACATCTGAGCAAGTAGTTGATACTTCAATTGAAACTACAGTAGAAACTACAGTTTTAGAAGGTAATTTGTTTATTTCTGGTATTGAATTAAATGGTTCTGATGTAACAAATGAATGGGTTGAAATTACGGCTCTTGGTAATAATTATGATATGAGCAATTATACTTTGAAAGATTTGATAAATCATACATACATCTTTTCTGAGTTTATTTTGGATTCTGAAAATAAGGTAAGAGTACATACGGGAATTGGTGTCGACAATAATACTGATTTATTTTGGAATCGTTCAAGTGCAGTGTGGAATAATGGTGGAGATACTGCTACATTAGCTAATTCTTTGGGAATTGTGGATGAAAAAACATGTGATAGTAGAACATGTTGGTTTACAGAGTGATTTTATATATCATACATGGGTTATGTTATTATGAAAAAAGGTATAACGCCAGTTATAGCAATAGTATTGCTTCTTATGATAACTATAGCAATTATCGGACTAGCGTTTGCATTCTTTACTGGATTTTTTTCTACGGTAACTGATGATACTGGACAAGGTGTAGAAGATATTGTTTCTGATTTTCAAAGAGGAATTAGATTAGAATCTGTAACTGTAGATGCTATTTATTTGAGAAATACTGGTGCTAGTCCAATTTCAGGTGCTGATTTGTATATTTATCTAAATGATGAGCAGATTGAATTTACTTTAGATAATGATATTGAAGCAGGTGATGTTGGTACATTAACTGTTAGTGAACCTCTTGCTGATACAGATACAGTACGAGTGAATTATGGGATTTTGAAAGATTCTATTAAGATTGAACTTGATATTGAAAAAGGATTGATTGCTCATTATAAATTTGATAATAATGCACGGGACAATATTGGAGGAAATCATGGAATGGTTGTTGGCAGTGTTCCTTATGTTAGCGATGCTGAAAGAGGTGCTGTAGCCAGCTTTGGTGATGGAAATTATATTGATTTAGGAAATCCAAGTGATTTTGAATTTATAACTGGTAGACCTGATTTATCTATTACAGCTTGGGTTAAAGCTAATTCATTTGCTCAGTATAAAGGATTTATAACAAATTCAGAAAATGGACAACATGATGGTGGTGTGAAATTTGGTATTGGTTATGGTAGTAGTTCTGAAGGTACAGTAAGAGTAGATTGGGAAGATGATACTTCTTTGCAAAATTCATATACTTCTATAGCTAGTTCATTTAATGTACCAAATAAATGGTACCATGTTGTTATTACCGCAAGTTCAGAAGAATTAAAAATATATTTAGATGGAGATCAGAGTGGTATTCCTGGGTCAGTTACAAATGATTTGGGAACACAGGTTGCTTCATGGAAAATAGGAACAAACTATGGTGCGTATGAAGATAGTTATAGTTGGAATGGTTATATTGATGATGTAAGATTCTATAATAGAGTTCTTTCTGCTGGAGAAGTAAAAACATTATTTTTAGAATAATTACATAAGAACAGTTTTCTTGAATTTTCCTAAGTCAATAAATTTATCTACAATATCTACTAAATGTTTTGAAGTTGAACGACGGAATGACGCTGCTTCAACTTTAATTCCGCATGCTCGATGTAAATGGTTCACAAGATCTACAAAATCACCGTCTCCACTGATAAGAATTTCAACATCAACTTTTGGTGACAATTCAATCATGTCCATTGCAATTCCAATATCCCAGTCACCTTTTTTTGCTCCACCTGGAAACACTTGCAAGTCTTTTAGTTTCACTTCATATCCAAATTTCTTTAAAATGTCAAAGAATTTTTTCTGTTCATTAATATCTGACCTAACTCCATATGCGATTGCTCTAACAAGCTTTCGATCTTCTACTGCTATACGGAGAAGATTAGGAAAAGACACTTTTTTATTGTATAAGTTCTTTGCTGAGTGATATAGATTTGATACATCAACAAAAACAGCAACTCTTTGCTCTTTTTTCACACCTCTTTTGGTATTACCTCGAGTTTTCATGGTAATTGATTGTTTTTTGTAATATAAATTACTAAGAAATAGTACTTTTTCCTGATACAAAACTATTTAACTATGTTTTGACAAAAGAAGAAGTATGACGCCAACAATGATGTCAAATGAAACAGATGAATATGATATTGATCCAAAACATAAAGGTGGAGATAATACAAAATGTGTTGTCTGCGGAGTTGATTTGGGTTCTGCGACATTTGGTAAGATATGTATGCGTTGTCATGATGAGATGATAAAACGTAGTTCATGAAGGATGTGTTAATATTATTCCATCAGATAAGAAATGTTTTATTTGTAATAAAAATAAGCCAGAAATGAAATCAGTGCATATTCCTGGTTTATATACGGTTTTTGTTTGTCCAGATTGTGATAGTGCTAAAGACGACTAAATTTCTATAAACACGTTAAATATGGTGGTTAAAGCCCCTAAAAGAGCATATTTTTTAACTAAAATCATGTAAACCCGTTAAAAAGACCCTCAACGATGCTTTTAAATACCTTTTCTATTATTTAAATAGAATCGGCGACCACAGCGAAGGGGTTATACCTGTTCCCATTTGAACACAGAAGTCAAGCCCTTCAGCGATTTAGTGAGTACTGCAATAGTGGGAAAACTACGACGTTGCTGTACTTCATAGTTTTTTGAACGCTCTTTCAGAGTTATATCTGAAAGAAAAAATCAAATGTTTGTATGATGGCACGGAGGATTTGAATGATATTACAATATATTACAGACTGGACTTTCTTTAGTTTTTTGAATGATAATCATCGAAATAGTGTAGGCAATAGAATATGCCTTGGTGGTGTAGTGGCCTAGCATGTAGCCCTGTCACGGCTACGACTCGGGTTCAAATCCCGGCCGAGGCGCTTGGAACCCTCGGGTTCACGGGCCTGTAGCTCAGCCTGGTAGAGCAGCGGCCTTTTAAGCCGCCTGTCGCGGGTTCGAATCCCGTCAGGCCCTCTAAATTATGGTGATTGAAAATGGTAAAGAAAAAAGATGAAATAAAGATTGATGTTTTTAGTAATCATCTTGTGCCTAAGCATGAGGTAATAACTGAAAAAGAGAAAAGGGAACTTTTGAAAAAATATAATATATCTTCAAAACAACTTCCAAGCATATTGAAAAGCGATCCTACTGTTAAAGCACTTGGTGCAAAGCCTGGGGACGTTATCAGGATTACACGAAAAAATGATTTGATGGGCGATATATTTTATTATCGGTCTGTATTATCAAAGTGATTTTTATGAATTTAAAATACGAAACAATGTTGTCAGCATTTGCAAAAGAGGTAGGTTTTGTTAATCATCAATTACAATCCTTTAACAATTTTGTAAAGAACCGACTTCAAGAAATTATAGATGAAATTGGAGAGATAGAATTAGAAACACCTGAAACTGCTGAATTTAAAATACGAATGGAAACTGTTAGAATTCCTAAACCATCTATCAAAGAAGCTGACGGCGCTAATAGAGAAATTACTCCTGCTGAAGCTCGTGTTAGAGATTTGACATATGCTTCTCACATTTTTGTTGAAATGGTTCCTATTGTTAATGGTGTTGAACAGGATCCTCAAGAAATTAAAATTGGAGAACTTCCAGTAATGGTAAAGAGTGATCTTTGTATTCTAAAAGGAAAAACTAATGAAGAATTAATTGAATTAGGTGAAGACCCTTCAGATCCTGGTGGATATTTTATAGTAAATGGAACAGAGCGTGTTATAATTTTAGTTGAAGAAGTTCTTACAAACATGCCAGTTGTTGAAGTTAAAGGTGATACTGAAGTTGCAAGAATTAACAGTGAAAGAAAGGGATATGTTCAAAGACACATGATTGAAAGGAAAAAAGGACTTGTAACTATTTCATTTGCAAACTTGAAAAAACTTCCAGTTGTTGTTTTGTTGAGAGCTTTGGGATTGAGAACTGATAAAGATATAATTGAAACTGTAACAAAAAATGAACGTGAGATGGAAGAAGTTTATTTTAATCTATACGAATATGATGTTGAAACAACTGCTCAAGCAAAAGATTTTATTGGTTCTAAACTTGGAATTTTCCACGATGAATATCGTGCTAAAAGAGTAGAAGATATTTTGAATAAATATTTGTTACCTCATCTAGGTCAGGAAAAAGAAAATAGAATGGAAAAGGCTTTGTATTTAGCAAAAGTTGTTAAGAAAATTATTCATACTGGTGTAAATGGTTTAGATGGTCAGGATATAGATCATTATGCTAACAAAAGACTTAAACTAAATGGTGACTTCTTAGAAATATTGATGCGTTCTGTTTTATTAGGAAAATATGGTTTGATGTCAAGAATAGTTTATAGATATCAAAAACTTGCTAAGAAAGGAAAAATACCTACAATATCTTCTATAGTTGAGAGTGATTATCTTTCAAAAAGAATTATTTCTCATATGGCAACTGGACAGTGGGTTGGTGGACGTACTGGTGTTTGTCAGAGATTAGAAAGAAATAATTTTATTAGAGGATTAGCTCATTTACGAAATGTAGTTTCTCCTTTATCATCTGCTCAGGAACACTTTGAAGCAAGAGCTTTACATTCTACACAATGGGGAAGACTTTGCGCTGAACAAACACCTGAAGGTGTAAATATTGGATTAAGAAAATATTTAGCAACTATGGCAGTTATATCAGCGGAATCATCTGAATCTGATATCAAAGTAATCAAAGATATTGTAAAGAAAAAAGATGACGGTAAGTATGCAGTGTTCTTAGATGGTGTTGTTTTGAAATCTGTGAACAGACCAGAATCACTTATTGAAGAAATAAAAAAGAAAAGAAGAATGGGATTAATATCACCGTTTATAGGATTATCTAAAGTTGATTTGTTTGAAGAAGTTCATATTAATACTAACTCAGGAAGATTGCTTAGACCTGTTATTGTAGTTGATTCAGGAAAACCTTTGCTAACTGATAAGTATATTGAAAAATTAGATAAAGGAGAGATTGTTTGGAATGATCTTTTGAAACAAGGTGTAATAGAATATATTGATGCTGAAGAAGAAGAAGATTTATTTGTTGCAATCAAAGAAGAAGATTTAACACCAGAACATACTCATTTAGAAATAAATCCTGCTGTTATTATTGGTGTTTCTGCTGCATTAGTTCCATTCCCAGAGCACGACAGAGGAGATCGTGTTAACTTTGGTGCTAAGATGAGTGGACAGTCTTTAGGACTTTATGCTACAAATTATCTTTCTAGAGCAGATACTCGAGCAAATATCTTAGTTTATCCTCAGATTCCTTTGGTTAACACAATAGTTGGAAAAGAAATTAAGATGGATGAGCATCCACAAGGACAGAATGTTATTATTGCTATAATGAGTTACAAAGGATACAACATGGAAGATAGTGTAATATTAAATAAAGGAAGTATTGAAAGAGGGCTTGCAAGATCATTCTTCTTTAGAAGTTATGTTACTGAAGAACAGAAATATTGGGGAATTGAAAAAGATGAAATAAAAATTCCTGATAAGAGTGTTAATGGATATAGAACAGAAGAAGCTTACATTAACTTAGCTGAAGACGGAATTATTAACAGAGAAACTGATGTATCAGCAGGTGATGTTTTAGTTGGAAAAATCAGTCCTTTACGTTTCTTTGGTCCAATGGAAAACTTTATGATGGAAACTGAGAATAGACGAGAAACTTCAGAAGTTATAAGACATGGTGAGCAGGGAGTTGTTGATAATGTTATTGTTACACAGTCACAAGATGGAAATAAATTAGTAAAAGTTATTGTTAGAAGTAAAAGAGTTCCAAGTGTAGGTGATAAGTTTGCATCACGACACGGACAGAAGGGTGTTATTGGTTTAATTGTTCCTGAAGAAGATATGCCTTTTACAGAAGAAGGAATAGTTCCTGATGTTATTGTAAATCCTCATGCTATACCGAGCCGAATGACTGTGGGTCAATTATTAGAAATAATTGCTTCAAAGGTTTCTGCTGTGTCAGGAAGACCAGTAGATGCAACTATTTTCAATAGTATGCCTGAAGAGGTTATGAGAAAAACTCTTAAAGAAATGGGGTATAGAGATGATGGAAAGGAAACTCTTTACCATGGTATTACTGGAGAACAATACGAATCAAGAATACTTTTAGGACCTATTTATTATCAAAAACTTCATCACATGTCTACTGATAAAATACAATCAAGAGCAAGAGGTCCTGTTACATTACTTACAAAACAACCTACTGCAGGTAAAGCAAAACAGGGTGGTTTAAGATTAGGAGAGATGGAAAAGGATTGTTTAGTAGGACATGGTGCTGCATTGTTGCTTAAGGAAAGATTCTCTTCAGATGCGTACACTGTACCTGTTTGCCAAAACTGTGGTTTAGTTGCTATTGAAGATTTTGCTAAGGGTAGAACATTCTGTCCTATTTGTAAGAAAAGTAAAGTTTCAACAGAGAAAATGTCTTATGCGTTCAAATTATTAATGGATGAAATGAAATGTTTGGGAATGTATCCAAAAATTAAAGTTAAGGATGAGTAAAATGATTGAATCAATAAATTTCGGATTTTTATCTCCGAAGATGATAAAGGAAATGGCAGCTGTTAAGATAGATAAACCTGAGTTGTATGACCCTGATGGATATCCTATAGATGGTGGACTAGCTGATTTACACTTAGGTGTTATTGATCCTGGATTAAGATGTAGAGTATGTGCAGGAGCAATAGGACAATGTCTTGGTCACTTTGGTTATCTTGAATTAACTAAACCTGTTGTTCATCCGTTGTATGGAAAACATATTTTCATGATGCTTAAATCAACATGTAGTAAATGTGGAAAAATATTGTCAGATAAGGTTGATGCTTCAAATCATATGTCTTTGACACTTGCATACAAGACTACAAAAGCAAAATGTTCTGCATGCGGTGAAAAACAAAAAACATTGAAATTCCAGAAACCTACTTCTTATAGGGAAGGTCATGAAGAGCTTACCAGTGAAGAAGTTCGAAGAAGATTGGAAATGATAACAGATGATGATGCTAAATTATTTGGAATTAAAGGTGGAAGACCTGAATGGTATGTTTTAACTATACTTCCAGTTCCTCCAGTAACTGTTCGTCCTTCAATTACATTAGAAACTGGTTCACGAAGTGAGGACGATTTAACTCATAAGTTAGTGGATGTTGTTCGTATTAATGAAAGATTGAGGAAAAACTTAGAATTAGGCGCACCTGAATTTATTATTAGAGATATATGGGAACTTTTACAATATCATGTTTCTACTTTAATGGATAATGAAATATCAACACTTCCTCCTGCAAGACATAGAAGTGGACGTTCATTGAAAACTATTGTACAGAGATTAGGAAAGAAAGAAGGTAGATTTAGATCTAACCTAACTGGTAAGAGAGTAAATTTCTCTTCAAGAGCAGTTATCTCTCCAGATCCAAAACTTTCAATAAATGAAGTTGGTATACCGTTTTATGTTGCAAAAGATCTTACAATTCCTATAGGAGTTACAAAAAATAACTTAGATGAACTGAAAAAGCTTGTGTTAAATGGTTCTGATGTTCATCCTGGGGCAAATTATGTTGTAAGATCTGATGGTGTGAAGAAAAAAATTACTGAAGAAAATAAAGAAGATATAATTAAAGAACTTACAGGCGGTTATGTAATAGAAAGACATTTACAAGACGGTGATATTGCTTTGTTTAATAGACAACCATCTCTGCACAGAATGTCTATCATGGCTCACAGAATTAAAGTCTTAGAAGGAAAAACATTTAGAATGAATTTATGTGTTACTGTTCCGTACAATGCGGACTTTGACGGTGATGAAATGAATCTACATATTCCTCAGACTGAAGAAGCTCAGACTGAAGCAGAAATGCTTATGCTTGTAGAAAAACATATACGGTCTCCAAGATATGGTCTTCCTATTATTTCATGTAAGGATGATCACATTACAGGATGTTATTTGCTTACAAAGAAAGATTCAAAGTTTTCAAAAAGGGAAGCAACTGAACTTTTGATGGCTGTTGATATGCATGATAAAATCGATGAAATAAAAGGAACTGTAACAGGAAAAGAATTATTTTCATTGTTACTTCCAAAAGATTTCAATATAAAATTCAAGTCAGCAACATGTATAGGTTGTAGTAAATGTGAAAAAGAAGGATGTCCTTATGATTCTTATGTTGTAATAGAAAATGGTGTTTTGAAAAAAGGAATAATTGATGAAAACTCATTAGGTGAAATGAAAGGAAAAATTATTGATAAATTAGATACTCTTTATGATTCATCTGTTGTTAGAAAGTTCTTTGATAGTGTTGCTTTACTTGCAATAGAAATATTAACAAGAAAAGGATTTAGTATTTCAATAGATGATATGGATATAGATCCTCAACATTTGAAAAAGATAGAATCTATAAAAGATAAATACTTTGAAAGATCTCAAGAAACTTTGGCAGCATTTGCAAAAGGAAAGATTCCTTTGATACCAGGAATGTCTAAAGAAGAAACACTTGAAACTATGATGCAGGAAATTGGAAGTGGAATAATTAATGAAACTGGAACAATTGTTAGAAATAATATTCCTTTCAACTCTGCGGTTATCATGGCTCGTACTGGTGCTAAAGGAAGTTTTGTGAATTTATCACAGATTATTTCCGCTGTAGGTCAAGAGTCTTTAGAAGGTAAAAGAATACATAGAGGATATAATGATAGAACTCTTTCGCACTTTAAGATTAATGATTTAGGTTTAGCAGCATCTGGATTTGTACGATCAGGATATAAAAAAGGATTACGTCCAATAGAATTTTTCTTTGATGCTATGAATTCTAGAGAAAACCTGATGGATAAATCACTGCATACTAGACATAGTGGTTACATGGAGAGAAGACTTGTTAATGCTATGCAAGATCTTCACGTTGATAATGATATGACTGTACGGGATGGAAGTGGAAATATAGTTCAATTCCGTGTAGCTGAAGATGGATTTAATCCAATGAAAGTACATAGTGGAAAATTAGATGTTGAATGGTTATTAGGTTAAGGAGATTTTGAAAATGGAAGATAAAAAAGAAATGAAATTGCCGGAAGGGGTTATTCAGCAGTTTGACGAATATTGTAAAAAAAGAAACTTGACAGGTAAAGAAAAAGAGAAAAAACTTGATTTTTTGACGAAATTAATTGAAACAATGAAATATGAGCCTGGTGAAGCAGTTGGAGTTATTGCTGCTCAGAGTATATCAGAACCAGCTACACAGATGACTATGCGTTCTTATACTCTTGCTAGTCAGAGCGATAGAATGAGTAAAGTTACTCAGGGTCTTCCTAGATTAATTGAAATATTTGATACTAGAAAAACATTTGAAAAAACTATGATGATATATCTTCTTGATAAATATAATAGTAAAGAAGGTGCTTCTAAGATAGCATCAATGATACAGAACGCAAATGTATTGAATTTAGTTGATAATGACAGTATAAATCTTGTTACTATGCAAATAGAATTAACATTTTCAAACAAGAGTGATAGAGACATGGTTAAAGAAGTTCTTACAAAATATATCAAGAATTCTGTAATTTCTCTTAAAGATGATAAAGTTATAATCAAACCTGATGATGATGGTATAGAGAACTTGCGAAAGGTTCTGAAGAAAGTATTAGCATATCATGTTTCTGGTGTAAAAGATATACATAGTGTAATTGTTATTAAGGATGGTGAAGACTGGGTTATACAAACTAGTGGTTCAAACCTAAAAGGAGTTCTTGAGCTTGATGGTGTTGATGTTGAAAGAACATATTGTAATGATCCTCATCAAGTTGCAGAAGTTTTGGGAATAGAAGCTGCAAGAAATTTGATTATTAATGAAAGTAAGAAAACTTTGGGTGAACAAGGACTTGAGATTGACTCAAGACATCTTGTGATTCTTGCTGATATAATGACTGTTAATGGTTTACCAAGAGCTATTGGAAGATATGGTGTATCAGGACAAAAAAACAGTGTATTAGCAAGAGCTAACTTTGAAGAAACTAAGAAGCATTTGGTTAATGCAACATTTTTAGGTGAAAAAGACATGCTTCGAAGTGTAGTTGAAAATATTATGATTGGTCAGGTTGCTCCTTTTGGAACAGGTTTAGTTGATCTTAGTGTTGATATGGATAAATTAAAGGAGAATTTGAAAAAATAAGGTGAATTAAATGGAATATATAATTGGAATAAAATCAATTTTGAAAAATGTAAAAGATGGTAAGATATCTAAAATAGTTGTTGCTTCAAACTGTCCTCAAGAGCTTATTGACAGGGTTCTTTCAGTATCAAAAGTTGAAATAGAAAAATTTGAAGATAACCAAAGAAAATTAGGTACTAGCATTGGAAAACCATTTCCAGTTGCTATGATAGGTTATCTTAAGTAGAGTGTGTTTTATAATGAATTTGAAATTAAGCATGGAAGATTTGGAAAAAATAAATTTTTTCAATAACTTAACCAGAAGCGGAGTTATAGATTGTGTAGATGATGAAGATGAGATATATTTTATAGTTCCAAAAGGAAAATACGGTCTTGCAGTTGGCAAGAACGGTGCAAAAATCAAAAACGCTGAAAATAGATTTAAAAAGACTATTAGGCTGTTTGAGTTTGCAGATAATGTACGGGAATTTGCAAAAAACATGGTTCCTGATGCAGTTAATATTCGTGTTAATGATGATGTCGTGATAATTGAGGTAAAAACTAAGGATAGAGCTAAGGTTATTGGGCGTTCAGGCAAGAATATTGACATTATTAAAAGGTTTTTGAACAGACATTTTGGTGTAAAAGACGTAAAAGTAAGGTGATTTGTATTTCAGGTGAATTTGCGATTAGAAAAATGAAAAAGAATAAGAAAAGACAATTATGGAAAAAGGCGAAATATCGTCAGAAAATACTGCGTGTAAGGGAGAAGTTAGATCCGTTACAAGGTTCTCCTCAAGCATCTGGTATTGTCTTAGAAAAACGAGCACTTGGACAAAAGCAGCCTCACTCAGGTCTTATCAAATGTGTGCGTGTTAGATTGATTAAAAATAATAAAGAAGTAACAGCATTTGTTCCAAGAACCGGTGCTATAAAACAAGTTTCTGAGCATGATAAGGTTCTCATTGAAGGTCTTGGCGGAAGTCAAGGTGGACCTACAGGAAGCATTCCTGGTGTTAAATATCGTGTTTCAAAGGTTAATGGTATTGCTTTAGAAGAATTAAGGACAGGTAGAAAACAAAAACCTGCTCGTTAAGGTGATTAGATGGTTGATAAAACTGAAGTTAAGGAAAAAATAGAAAAAAAGGCTCCTGAAGTAGAAAAACCTGTAGTTGCTGAAAAAGTTGAAAAAAAGATTGAAAAAGTTTCTAAAGAGGCTCCTGTTGAAAAACCAGTTGAGAAAAAAACTCCTAAAGTAGAGAAATCAGTTGAAGAACCAAAAGAAGAAAAGTCTGAAGAGAAAGAGGTAAAAAAAGATTCAGAATATAAATTATTCAATAAATGGAATACTAATATTGATGTAGAAGATCCTGGTCTTAGACCTTATATTAATCTTAAAGATAGAATTGTTCCTAGAACAGCTGGAATTAATCAAAAAAATCGTTTTCATAAATCTCATATGTCTGTAATTGAAAGACTTGCTTTACATTTAATGCAACCAGGTCATGTTGGAAAAAGACATAAAACTTCTTCAGGTCAACGTGGTGGTTCTTTAGAACAAACATTAGGTTCAATAGAAACTGCGTTTAATATGATTGAAAAGAAAACTGAGAAAAATCCAGTTGAAGTTTTTGTTAAAGCGATTGAAAATGCTGCTTTACGTGAAGAAATTACATCTGTCCAACTTGGAAGTATAATGGCTAGAAGTGCTGTTATCACATCTCCTCAACGAAGAGTTGACAGAGTACTTAGAATGATTTCACAAGGTTCATACAAAAGAAGTTTTGGTAAGAAAATGAATGCTGCTAAGGCATTATCTGATGAAATTGTAGAAGCTTATAATAACTCTGATAAATCTCTTGCTATTTCAGAAAAAGCAAGACTGGAAAACGAGGCAGAGGGAGCTCGTTAAAGTTAACGTAACTCTTATAAATTAGTATGACAATAATTGTTAATCAAATTTTGAAATGTGATTAAATATGGCTGAAGATAAAACCGATGTTATTGAAAAATTGATGCGTGATCCTGTACATATTAGAAATATNGGTATTGCTGCTCATATTGACCATGGAAAAACTACTTTATCAGACAATCTATTGTTTGGTGCAGGTATGCTTTCTGAAGAAACTGCT
Organism: archaeon; assembly: GCA_002688965.1. The sequence goes on from NZEE01000018.1 coordinate 21,670, forward strand.
GGAAAACAATTATTCATGGATACTGATGATCAAGAACAAGAAAGAGGAATTACTATATTTTCTGCGAACGTGAGCATGGTTCACAATGTTAAAGATCAAGATTATTTAATTAATTTAATTGATACTCCTGGTCACGTAGACTTTGGTGGAGACGTAACTAGAGCTATGAGAGCTGTAGATGGGGCTGTTATTGTTGCATGCGCTGTTGAAGGATGCATGCCTCAGACAGAAACTGTTATTAGACAAGCTATGCGTGAACGTGTAAAACCAGTATTGTTTATCAATAAAGTTGATAGATTAATTAAGGAACTTAAGTTAACTCCTCAAGAAATGCAGGAAAGATTTATGAATATTATAAAACATGTCAATACTTTGATTCAAAAATATGCTGAAGATCAGTTCCATGAAGATTGGTTAGTTAAAGTTGATGATGGTTCTGTTGCATTTGGTTCAGCTTTTAGAAATTGGGCAATCTCATTTCCGTATATGAAAGAAAAAAACATTTCATTCAAAGATATTATTGATAAATGTTCTACTGATACTGATAAAGACCTTGCTAAACAAGCGCCTTTACATGAAATTGTTTTAGATATGGTTATTAATCACTTACCTANCCCAAAAGAATCTCAAAAAGTGAGAATTCCAAAAATATGGAGTGGCGATACTGATACTGAAATTGGAAAAAGCATGCTGGCAATGGACGATAAAGGTAAATTAGCAGCTGTAGTTACAAAATTAGTACCTGATCCACATGCTGGAATGGTTGCTACTGCACGTATCTTTTCAGGAACTGTGAAAGCAGGTCAAGAAGTTCAATTAATTGGACAAAATAAAACAAAAAGATTGCAGCAAGTTTCTATCTATAAAGGTTCTCAAAGAATCCAGATGGATGAAATTCCTGCAGGAAATATTGTTGGTCTAGTTGGAATTGAAGATGCTTTTTCAGGTGAAACTATTACAACTCCTGGTAATGATATGCAAGGATTTGAAGCTATCAAACATATATTTGAGCCAGTTGTTACAAAGAGTATAGAAGCAAAAAATCCTGGTGATTTAACTAAAATGATTAACTTTTTGAAACAAACTAATAGAGAAGATCCTACTTTAGAAGTTGATATTAATGAAGAAACTGGTGAGTATTTGGTTCATGGTTTAGGTGAACTACATATTGATGCTAAGGTTGAAAGACCGTTGAAAGATAAGGGAATAGAAATCAATACAAGTCCTCCTATTGTTGTTTATAGAGAAACTGTTAAAGGAACTTCTCCAGAAGTTGAAGGAAAATCAAGTAACAAGCACAATAGATTCTATTATATTATAGAACCAATGGATCCTGCAGTTTTTGAAGCTCTTTCAAATGATAAAATTTTGTTTAAAGATGTGAAAAAAGATATTAAAGAAATTATTGAACAAATGGTTGNTGTTGGAATGGATAGAGATGCTGCAAANAAAATNAAGGATATNTATGGNAATTGTATGTTTGTTGANGGAACAAAGGGAGTTCANTACATGCATGAAGTTATTGAATTATTGATACAAGGATTTAGAGAAATTGTNGATAAAGGACCNCANGCAGATGAAAAATGTTCTGGTGTAATTGTTAAAATTGTTGATATTAAGCTGCATGAAGATTCTATTCACAGGGGACCTGCTCAGGTTATTCCTCCTGTTAGATTTGCTTTGAAACAAGGTATTATGAAAGCTCAGCCTTCATTGTTAGAACCTGTTCAGACAATTAGAATTGATGTTCCTGAAGAGCTTATGGGTAATGCAATGGGACAAGTTCAGAATAGAAGAGGACAAGTTATTGATACTCAGGTTGAAAGAGGTACTGCAATGCTTACATGTAAATTACCTGTTGCTGAGATGTTTGGCTTTGAAGCTGCTCTAAAGAGTGCTACAGGTGGAAAAGGATTTTATTCATTAATTGATGTGGAATTTAAGGAAATTCCTAGAGACTTGCTTGTTCCTACAATAAAGAAGATTAGAACACGAAAAGGACTTACTGATACTTCTGAAGAAGAGGAAGAAGAATAAATTACTTTTTAGAATTCTTTTTCATAGTTTTTTTCCGTTTAGCAACAGCTAAAGCAGATTTTTTCTTAGCTTTTTTAAATATAGAACAAGTTTTGAATTTTTGCATTTTTACAATGTAGGTTTTATTGCAAGCTTTCCTATTTACTTTACATTTACCTTTTTTTAGTCTTGGACATGGCATATCTGGACTCGGGATAGATAAGTCAGTTACCCATATGGCTGATTTCGCCCAGGATCATTGATTCTCTAAAGATAAATTACTTCAACATGCCAATAATTGAAAAATAAACGAGGTATAGTCCAGTCATTTATTTCACATCATTTACGGACAGAGGTATAATATTCTAGCCCTTTCAAAGCTACCCGATTTATCCTTGTTTAATATCGATTGACAATTCGAAATATTTATAATTAACTATTAGAATGGATTTTTTACTCTTAAGTGGGTAAATTTTACTGAAAATCTTAAAAAATGGAAAGCTTTAAATGGAGTTTTGGTTAATTTATTCTACAATAGAGGGTCAGACAAAAGATATTAAAAGGTTAGAAAATAGGTTATCTTTCATAGGTTAGATATATACTCGAAATTCGTTTAATAACGATTTTGAGGGGATTTTAATCCACAAGTTTGGAGGAAATTAATATGGCAGATAAAAAACCCCACATGAATCTGGTTACTATTGGTCACGTAGACCACGGTAAATCTACTCTAGTGGGACGACTCTTGTTCGATACAGGAGCTATTCGTGAAGATTCTATGAGAAAACTTAAGGACCTTGCAAAGGAACTTAAGAAAGAAACTTTTGAATTTGCTTTTGTGATGGACAAGGCAAAAGAAGAGCGTGAAAGAGGTGTTACAATTGATGTTATGCATCAACGTTTCGACACTAAAAAGTATTATTTCACTGTTATTGACGCTCCTGGCCACCGTGACTTTGTTAAAAACATGATTACTGGTACTAGCCAGGCAGACGCTGCTATTCTTGTAGTTTCATGCAAGGATGGTGTTCAAGAGCAAACAAAAGAGCATTCTTACCTTGCAAAGGTTTTGGGTGTTAAACAAATGATAATTGCTGTCAATAAGATGGATGAAGTAAACTACGATGAGGCAAAGTATAAAGCTGTTAAAGAACAGGTTGAGAAATTGCTTAAAGGTGTAGGATACAATACTGAACAAATACCATTTATCCCAACTTCTGGTTATATTGGTGACAATATAGCTAAGAAAAGTGATAAAACTGGTTGGTACAGTGGACCTACTATTGTTGAAGCTTTAGATCAACTAACTGCTCCAGAACAGCCAACTGATAAGCCTTTGAGAGTACCTATCCAGGATGTTTATACTATTACTGGTATTGGTACTGTGCCTGTTGGCAGAGTTGAAACTGGTGTTCTTAAATCTGGTTCAAAAGTAGCTTTTGTACCATCAAACACTGAAGGTGAAATTAAGTCAATTGAAATGCATCACGAAGAAATACCTGAAGCTAAACCTGGTGATAACATTGGGTTTAACATCAAAGGTGTAGGTAAAAACGACATTAAAAGAGGAGACGTTATGTGCGATCCTAGTGCTAAACCTCCTATTGCTAAGGAGTTTACAGCACAAATTGTTGTTTTGAATCACCCTTCAGTTATCTCTAAAGGATACACACCTGTNTTCCACGTGAATACTGCGCAAGTTGCATGTACTATAACTGAGATTGTTAAAAAGCTTGATCCTAAAACTGGTGAAACTAAGGAAGAAAACCCTGATTTCATTAAGACAGGTGATGCTGCAATAATCAAAGTTGTACCTACTAAACCTATGGCAATAGAACAGCAAAGCGATATACCTGAATTAGCTCGTTTCGCTATTCGTGACATGGGTCAAACCGTTGCAGCTGGTGTTTGTACTGAAGTTGTTTCAGCTTAATTGCTCTAGAAACAGTTTTTCTTATTTTTTCTTTTCATATTTTTACTAACTAGTTAAAGGAATGATTCTAAATTTGAATTTATAACTTTTTTTATCTATAATAATACATGCCTAATACTTGGAGACCATATAGAAATGAATTAGATCCACGTATTGGTGCTGTTTCTAAGGATGGGGATCAAGGAGTTTTTTTGTCAATATGATCCTGAATCTAATAGAACACTTTTCTATTATGCTACATTGAAAGATGGTGTATGGCAATCTAATCCAGATACAGTTGTTGAATTGCCTGGTAGATTTAGTAAAGAAAGACAACAATCAAAATGTATGAATATGGCTAAAGGAGTTAGGATTAACGGATTTTTCTAATAGTTATACCTTTTTAAGCATTTTTGCTATATTTAGAAAGAATTAAATACCCTAAAAACAAGGAATGGTATATAAGTGACTGGAAAGCTAAAGATGAAAATTGTTTTCATTTTATTTTTAGTCACGACAGAGGTGTTTTGATGCCACAAGTTGCAAGAATAAANCTAACAGGNCAGGATCCAATTAANTTGGATAAAATCTGNTTGGAAATAAAGGACATAGCTCANAAATTGGGNGTNTCTGTTAGTGGTCCGATTCCTCTTCCTACAAAGAAAATCAAAATACCAGTAATGAAAACTCCATGTGGCGATGGAATGCATCGTGGTGGAGGCGGTGGAAATTGGGAACGATGGGAAATGAGAATTCATAAACGTGTTCTTGATATTGGTGCAAGTAATAGAATGATGCATCAAATTACTAGATTGAAAATGCCTCGTGACATTAATATTGAAATTGAACTTAAAGATTAATTCTGTGATAATATGATTGAACAAACTCTTGTAATTGTAAAGCCTGATGGTGTTAAACGTAAATTAGAAAGTCAAATAAAAAAATATTATACTGATGCTGGCTTGAAAATTGTTAAAGAGAAAAGAATGACTGCTGACTTAGAATTAATGAANAANCATTATGTTGATGCNATGGCACCNATNCTTGGGGAAAAAAGTAAGCAAGCNGGTGAAAAACTTGAAACTNNANAAGAGATACTTGCATGGGGTAANAAAGTTCTGAAAGTTTTACGTGAATACTTAATGTCTGGTGAAGTTGTTCCAATGATAATTGAAGGNGAAAATGCTATAAAAAAAGGTTAGAGANGTTACAGGATATACTGATCCTATTTCAGCTGATAAAGGAACTTTACGAGGTGACTTAGGACAAGATTCTATTTTACAAGCAAATAAAGAAGGACGTCCTGTTAGAAATTTAGTACATGCTTCTGGTAATCCTGAAGAAGCTGCTAAAGAAATCAAACTTTGGTTTGAATGATTTTATATAACACTTATTCTAATCTTTTATTATGAAAGGGGTNTCNCCGCTCATAGCAGCGGTTGTTTTGATAGCTTTTACAATAACTATTGCATTTATTGTTGCTACTTGGGGAACTTCGTTTATTCAATCACAAACTGAAGATGTTTCAAGTCAAATTGGTTGTTTAGGAGCTTTGACTACTGGTTCACCACAATTTTATCCAGGACAAAGTGGTGGTGTAGATAAAATTGCGATATCAGTTACTAATTTGAAAAGTAAGATTGTCTTAGAAAATATTAAATTATCTGTTTATTATGAAGATGCTACTCAAAACTTGGAAAACCTTAATACTGGAATAACTTTGAATCCTGGAGACACGAAAACCGTTGTCCAAGAGTTAGTTGCTACTGAAAAACCAGAGTCTGTACGAGTTGTTGCAGGTAATTGTCCGAATTCTCCAAGAGTTGCTTCTGGAATTGTAGAAGGTATAGGTTCTGCTCCAACAACATCTGTTAGTACTGTTGGTACTACTACAACAAGTGATACAACAAGTACTGTGGATACAAGTACAACTGTAACTACAGTGGATACTACAACTACTGAAACTACAATAGCTACAACAAGTGTGACAACAACTACAATTGATACGAGTCTTGTTGCTCATTATGAGTTTGAAGGTGATGAAACTGATTCAAGTGAAAATAATAGAAATGGAATCGTACTTGGAGATGTTGTATATGTTGCTGGAAAAATAGGACAAGCTGCTCAATTTGATGGTGATAGTGATCGCGTTCTTTTACCTGGTAATGATCCTGTATGGCTTCCATCAGGTGATTTTTCATTGGCTGCATGGGTCTATTTCAATGATGATGATACAGTAACTGATTATATTTTAGATATGAATCATGGAGATAGTAGTGCATCTGTAAATGAAGTTGGTTATGCTTTGAGAAGGAGCGAGGATGGTTTTGCTGAATTTTATATGACTACAAGTGATACTGATGAAGATTTGGTTTCTAATACAGTACTGAGTTCAGGTATATGGTATCATTTAGTTGCAGTAAGAGATGGTACATTCCAAAAATTGTATATTGATGGTGGTTTAGATGATATTCGTACATGCCAAAGTACTCCAATAGATTTTGATGGCGGATATGATAATAATGAAATAAATATTGGTGGATTCACACGAGCTAAGACAAGTAGTTATACATTTTGGTTAAATGGCTTGATAGACGATGTGAGAATTTATAACAGGGCTTTAACAACACAAGAGATTGAAGATTTGTATGGTGCATGATTAGTAACCTATAAAAGTATTAGTTCTAAATTATTGATATGTTTCATCCAGGAAGAGTAATAGAAGTGTTTTCTCCTAAAAGTAGGAGTGTAGATTCTAGTGATGATGGAACTCAAGTTATGGTTCAAATGTGGGATGAAAACATGTTTACTTTTGATGTTCATTCTGGTATTGCGGATAAAGTTGAAATTGATAATGTTGTTTTAGTTGATTATACTCCAGCTGCCCCTGGTTCTCCTGTTCCTAGAAGGATTGTGACAAAAATTTTGAAAGGAAAAATGGCTAATCAAGTATGGACTGAATATAGAAGTTTTTTTGACAGAAAAAAAGGTAAAAAGCTTGCTTCGAACCAAAAGGATAACACAGTGAAAATGCCTTCGGAAGACCATTCTTACATGGGTTAATACAAAATAAGTTGCTTTTATTAGTTTCTATTTTAATAACATATTATCATGTCAATTAAGGATAGTGATTGTTATGGACTCTGGAGCAATACGTTCGCCTATAATTACAGTGTTGGCACACGTGGATCACGGCAAGACTACTTTACTTGATACTATACGAAAATCTACTGTTACTAAGGGAGAGGCCGGTGGAATTACCCAGATAATAAGTACTACTAAAGTTCCTATTGATATAATACGAAGTATTTCTGGCCCTTTGATTGATAAATTTAAGATTAAAACTGATATTCCTGGATTATTGTTTATAGATACTCCTGGACATGCTGCATTTACAACTATGCGTCAANGAGGNGGTTCTATTGCAGATATTGCTATTTTGTTAATAGATATTAANGAAGGGCCAAAGCCTCAGACACATGAATGTATGGAAATTTTGCAACATATTAAGACTCCATTTATTATTGCTTTGAATAAGATTGATAAAATACCTGGATGGGAAAAAAGAGGTAATTCCTTTATAGATAGTTTTCCTCANCAATCTGTNGATGTTCAAGGTGAATTTGAAAAAAAGTTNTATGAAATTGTTCAGGCTTTGGAAATGTGCGGTNTTTCATCTGATAGATATGATAGAATAAAAGATTTTACNAAAAAAGTTTCTATAGTTCCTATTTCTGCNTTTNCAGGNGAAGGTGTACCAGATTTNTTAATGATGATTTCTGGATTNTCTGAAAGATTNTTNAAAGGNCAATTGATAACTAGTGAGCAATCTGATGGNTTAGTGTTAGAAGTTAAGGAAACTGTTGGATTAGGTACAACTATAGATGNNGTTATATCTGATGGNTNTGTNCGTAANAATGATTANTTAGTTGTTGGTGGNAAANATCCNTTTGTTACTAAAATAAGAGCTTTGTTAGAACCTTCTGAGTTAACAGATATACGTTCTGAAAAATCATTTAGTTCTGTAGATGAAATTACTGCAGCTGCAGGTGTTCGTATAGCTGCACCTGGTCTTGAAGAAGCTGTTGCCGGTAATCGTATAAAGACAACTTCTGACAAAGTAGAAGCTGATAAATTATTAGAAGAATTTACTCAAGAGCAAAAAGAAGCTGAAATTGAGAAAGATGAGGAAGGATTAGTTCTTAGAGCTGATACTATTGGTTCATTAGAAGCATTGGAAAAAGTATTTGAAGGATATCCAGTTAGAAGCGCTGCAGTTGGAAATATTAAAAAAGAAACTGTAATGGAAACTGAGGCAAATAAAAATCCTTTAATGCGAGCAATAATTGGATTTAATGTAAATATGCTTGTTGAAGCTGAAACTCTTGCAAAAGAGAAAAATATTGATGTCATTAGAAGCAATATAATTTACAAATTGATCGAAGATTACGAAGATTGGAGAAAAAAAGCTAAGAAACGAGCTCAACAAAATGCAATTGCCGATGTTACTCGTCCTGCTAAATTCAAAATTATACCTGGATTTATTTTCAGAGCAAGTAATCCGGTTATTGTTGGTTGTGAAGTTCTATCAGGTTTGTTAAAGTCAGGTGTTGGTTTAGTTAAAGAAGATGGTACTCGTGTTGGTGAAGTTAAGCAAATACAAAAAGAAGGGGAAGATGTTAAATCAGCTAAACCAGGTGATAGAATAGCAGTAAGTATTAATGGGCCTACACTAGGCCGACAGATTAAAGAAGGAGATACATTACTAACGGATGTTAGTTCAGATGATTACAAAGCTTTGAAAGATAATTTGACATTATTAACTGAAACTGAAAAAACGACTTTAGAAGAAATTGCTGAAGTTAAGCGTAAGAAAGAAAGTTTATATGGTTTGTGAAATAAGTGATAATATGAAAGTTCTTGCAATTAGTGGTTCTAACAGAATAGGTAATACAGAAGCTATGCTGCGCGAAGTTCTGCGTGGTACTAAAACTAATACAGAATTAATCAGATTAGCTGATTTGAAAATAAAACATTGTGCTGCTGTTTGCGATTGTTTTGAAAGAGGTAGACCATGTGTAATTAAGGATGATATGAAAAAAGTTCTTGATAAATTAGTTGAAGCAGATATTGTTGTTTTAGGTTCTCCTAATTATTGGATGAATGTTTCAGGTGTTATGAAGGATTTCATGGATAGAACAAATCCATTATTTAGTGAAATGTTGCTTAAAAGAAAAAAGTTAGGTATAGTTTGTGTTGGCGGGCAACCATTATCAAATGTTAAATTTTGCGAGGATTCTATCAAAAGATTTGCTGAAGATCATAAAATGAAACTTATTGATTCTGTAATAGCAAGCGCTGATGAAGCTGGAGAAGTAAAGAAAAACAAGAAAATTATGAAAAAATGCTTTGATTTGGGAAAGAAACTTATGAAAAATTAACCCTTTTTAAACTCTTTCTATAAACATATGAATAATACCAGCCCCGGCTGGAAAAACTGGGAGGTTGAAATATGGCAACATTTAAGTTTGTAATTAGCTCTAAAGATGGTAAAGCATATCAGGTTGAAAAAGAACAAAATACTTGTTCTGCTTTAATGGGCAAAACTATTGGAAACGACTTCTCTGGCGATTTGATTGGTCTTAATGGCTATACACTTGTTATAACAGGTGGAAGCGATAAAGATGGATTTGCTATGAGAAATGATATAGAAGGAACAGTACGTAGAAAGTTTCTCTTAATCGAAGGTGTTGGCTTCAAAGGTACGAAAAGACGTGATAAGAAAATAGTTAAATTAGCTGGCCTTAAAAGAAAGAAGACACTGCGTGGAAATACATTAGCTGACGATATTGTTCAGATAAATTGTATTGTTTCCAAAGAAGGTTCTGAAAAATTAGAGAAATTGTTAGGTGGAAAGAAAAAGAAAAAAGATAAGGATGGAAAAGAAGATACTTCTGCGGATGAATCTAAAGAAGCACCTAAGGATGAGAAAAAAGAAGAACCAAAAGAAGCTCCAAAAGAAGAAAAAAAGGAAGAGCCTAAAAAAGAATAAGAGGTGTTTGAGTTCCCTGTGAAAAAAAATAAAGAAAATGAGATATTGCCAGACATGAATATAGGTATTGTCGGGCATGTTGATCATGGTAAGACTAGTTTAACTGAGATGCTAACAGGAAAATGGACTGCTGTCCATAGTGAAGAACTCAAAAGAGGAATTACAATNCGTTTAGGNTATGGAGATGCTNTTTTCTATCAGTGTGNAAAATGTGGAAAATATTACTCAACTGANAAATGTATTGGTTGTATGACTTCATGTAAACCTGTAAGAGCTATAAGTATTATTGATGCNCCTGGGCATGAAACATTAATGGCTACTGTTTTGTCAGGAGCTGCATTAATGGATGCTGCTATTTTGGTAATAGCTGCTAATGAGAAAGTACCAAAACCTCAAACTTCTGAGCATTTGAAAGCTTTGGATATTGTAGGTATTGATAATATCATTATTGTCCAGAATAAGATTGATTTNGTTTCTGAAAAAGAAGCATTAGAAAATTATGANCAAATAAAGAAGTTTGTAAAAGGAACTGTTGCTGAAAAAGCTCCTATAATTCCTGTTAGTGCNAGACATAATACAAATATAGATATGTTGTTAGCTGAAGTAATGGAAAGATTTGTTCCTCAAAAACATGATTCTCAAGCACCTGCAAAATTCTTAATTGCACGTTCATTTGATATTAANAAACCTGGAACTCCTATTGCAAAATTAAAAGGAGGTATCTTAGGTGGTTCTCTTTTACGTGGTTCTCTGAAAATAGGTGATGAAATAGAAATATATCCTGTTGATATGGGAAATGGNCATTGGTCTGNANTAAAAGCAAATATAGTTACTGTTAANCAAGGTAANACANCNTTTGATAATGTNAAAACTGGTGGGTTAATTGCNATNGGTACTGATTTAGATCCTTCTATTACAAAAGGTGATGGCTTAGTTGGAAGAATTGTAGTAAAAGCTGGTCAAAAAGTTGATATTAAGACTAAAATTAAAGTAAAAGTAAGTTTGTTTGACCATGTGATTGGGTTGAAAGAAAGAATGCCTGTTGGTGGATTGCAAAAATCTGATGTTTTATTGTTAACAGCTGTTGCAGCTAAGACTATAGGAAATGTAATTAGCATGAAAAATAAGAAAGCTGAACTACAGTTGAAAATACCATTTGTTCTTGAAAAAGGAGACAAAATTGCTATTTCAAAACAAATTGGTGGAAGATGGCATTTAGTTGGCTATGGAATTTTTGAATAATTTTCTTCTTAAACGTTTATAAAATTTAGTTTTGTAAATAATACATGGTAATTGTAGAAGACGGAGTTTATTATTGCGATTCTTGTAACAAAGCATTAACAGAAGGAGATGTGTTAATTGATACTGAACATAGATTAGCTTTTTGCGATGGTAGTGAACCTCCTGTAAATGGCGATCCAGCACCTGTTGATGTTAATCATGCTTTTGCATACTCATGTGATCATAATGGTATAATGATCCATGGAAAACGAATTCATGCTTCTGAATTACCTAAATACTTTGGTTAATAGTTGAAAATATAATTCTCTTAAAAATGTTATTGTATATATTTGGTAATATGAAACATAGACCTGGTATTTTAACTGGTGGAGGACATATTTCTACATTTCATGCTGGAATGGATGGAATACTGGCTGTATGTCCAGAAGCTGTTGGTTTTATTGATGGATATGAAGGATTACATGAAAGAAAGTATGTTACTTTGAAAAGGAAAGACATTCCTACATATCGTGCAGGTTCTATGCTTGGTTGTACACGTGGTAAAGTTGATATTGAAAAAGCAAAAGAAGCTATGCTTGATGCAGAAGTTGATTCTTTAATTGTTATGGGTGGTGATGACCATCTTGGAGAAGCTGCAAAACTTGCTGAAGCAGGAGTTAATGTTTATGGTTGGCCAAAAACTATGGACAATGATTTATCACGTACAGCATTTACTGCTGGTTACATAACTGCTGCAAAAAACGCAGCAAGAGTAATAAGAAATGCTTACAATTGTGCAATGACAAATAGAAAAGCTGTTTTAATTCCAATGTTTGGTAGGAACGCTGATTGGGTTGTTGCTGCTGCAGGAATGTGGGGAGGAGCTCCATTGATTGTTCCTGGTGAAAAGTACGTAGAAGGGGGGGATGAGGAAAGATACTCTATAGAACAAATATATGCAAAAGTACAAGAAGAATATGAAACAAATAGAGCAACTTATGGTAGACCTTTTGCGGTTGTTCCTGTATCAGAAGGAGCAGATATATCAGGACTTGATAGTCATTTGAGAGAAGATGAAGTTGATGAACATAATAATCCTAAAATTGAACCAATGAAATTAGCTCTGGTACTAAAAGATGCTTTCAATGAAATTGGTGGTAGTGATATGCCAGTTGCAATTGATTGTATAACATATGATGCCATGCGAAATTGCGACCCAGATTCATCTGATTTGAGATTATCTTACAATGCTGGTGTAAGGGTTGCTAAAGCAGCTCGAGATTTAGAACCATCAGGTTGTGTTATTTTTAGACAGAATAAGGTTTTTGAAGATCTAGCTCCTTTATCAGAAGTATCTGAAACAAGATTCTTGAGACCAGAAGGATTTATTGATTATGATACTATGACAGTTGATCCAAGCTTTGGGAATTGTTATAAATTATTATTTGGTCCGCCAGTTGAGAAAGATGAGCTTGTTTATGATATATTGAAAAGATAATTCTTTTATATTTCATTAATTCTAAAATTAGTTTAGAGAATATGGGCTTAATGGTGAGTCTAGTGATTTTGATAGATACAAATATGTTATTGGCACAAATTCAATTTAATGCCAATATAATCAAACAACTCAAGAGAGAGGATAAGGAATTAGTTGTACTCACGCCTGTGTTAATAGAAATTGAGAGATTAGCTATTGGTAGAACAGAAGATGCAATGGCTGCTCGTGTAGCAATAGAGGTTATTGCTAAAGAAAGATTACGTATAATAGAAGTTGAGTTAAAGCACGGTGATAATGCAATTGTTGAATATGCTAAACTTGTTAAAAGTGATGATATGAGAATTGCAGTTGCAACAAATGATAAGGCTTTGATTAATAGACTTGTTTCCAAGAAGATTCCAGTGTATAGGTTAAAGCAAAAGAAGTTGATAGAAAAGGTTTAGGTGATTAAGTGTTGATAATAGCTCCGTTTATAATGGGATTTTTTGCAGTTCTTATAGCTGCTATTTTATCTCATAAAATATATTCGCAAAATGATGGAACTGCGAAGATGAAAGAGATTTCAAAGAAAATACATGACGGTGCAATGACATTTTTGAATAGGGAATATAAGATTATGATAGATTTTGCTGTAATAATTTTTATTTTAGTTACATTTTTACTTGATCTTAATATTGCAATTGCATTTGTTTTTGGTTTTTTCCTTTCCGCACTTTCTGGAAATATAGGAATGCGTATTGCTACAAGAGCAAATGTTCGTACTACTCAGGCTTGTACTGTTAGCGAACAAAAAGGTATGCTTACAGCATTCCATGCTGGCTCTGCTTCTGGTTTATTTGTTGTTGGTATTGGTTTAGTTGGTATAGCGCTACTATATTATATAATTCCTGATGTTGCAATACTTTATGGGTTTGGATTTGGTGCTTCATTTGCAGCTTTGTTTGCAAGAGTAGGTGGAGGTATATTTACAAAGGCAGCTGATATTGCAGCTGATTTTGTTGGAAAAGTTGAGAAAGGTATGAGAGAAGATGATCCAAGAAATCCAGGTGTTATTGCTGACAATATTGGAGATAATGTTGGCGATGTAGCAGGAATGGGAGCTGATTTATTTGAATCTTATGTTGATAGTATTATTGCTGCAATTGCAATAGCTGCATTAGCTTCATTCTCACTTTCATTTATACTAGTTGAATATGTTTTTGCAATAGCATCAGCAGGGGTTTTTGCAAGTTTCTTTGGAGTTATTGCTGTTCGTAAACACTTATTTGAAAGTATTCTGGTTTCATCTGTAATTATGGTTTTGTTGTCTGCGTTTATCAGTATTTTGTATTTGGATAGCGTTACTATGTTTTTTAGTGTGGTTACTGGATTAATTGCTGGTCTAGTGATTGGTGCTTCATCAAATTATTATACATCTTATAGATTTAGACCAACTAGAGATATTGCAAATGCTTCTCGTGTTGGCGCTGGAAGAACTATTACTACTGGTTTATCAATAGGTATGATAAGTACAGTATTTCCTATAATCGCAGTTTCTGGTGCAATATTAGCTTCATATTATTTTTCAGGATTATTTGGTATTGCCATGAGTGCTATAGGTATGTTAAGTATAATTGGTGTTGTTTTAGCGTCTGATTCATATGGTTCTATAGCTGATAATGCTGCAGGAATAGCTGAAATGAGTAAAATTCCTCGCAAAGCATATGTTCGTGCTTCTAATTTAGATGCTGTTGGTAATACTACTGCTGCAGTTGCAAAAGGATTTGCTATGGGTTCTGCTGCTTTGACATCAGTAGCTTTATTTGCTGCTTATGCAGTTGCTGCAGAGCTTTCAGTAATTAATATTGTAGATCCAACAACAATTGTTGGGTTAATGATAGGTGGTTTGTTACCATTTGTATTCTCAGCTGTTACAATAAAATCAGTTGGAAAAACTGCTTCTAAATTAATAGATGAAATTCGTTATCAATTCAAACATCATAAGGTTGATAGCAATAAAGCAGTTACAATAGCTACAGATTCAGCTATAAAAGAGATGATATACCCTTCTTTGATAGCAGTTATCTCACCTATTGTTGTTGGCTTTTTATTAGGGCCTGCTGCTTTAGGTGCTATGCTTGCTGGAACAATAGTTACTGGATTTTTGCTAGCTTTAACTATGACTAATGCTGGTGGAGCATGGGATAATGCTAAAAAGTACATAGAAGCTGGTAAATTACACTTGAGAGGTCCAAAAGCACATGCATTATATAAGAAAATACATGCTGCTTCAGTTACAGGTGATACTGTTGGTGATCCGCTTAAAGATACTAGTGGCCCATCATTGAATATATTGATTAAATTGATATCTATAGTATCATTATTAGTTGCTATTTTACTTGTTTAAGAACAGGATAAAGCTATTTAAATATTTGTTTTGAAAACAGATTGATAGGTGTTTTGATTATGTATAAAATTTTAACAATTAATGATAATGTTCGAGTACCTCCTATAAAGTTTGATATTCCTATAAAGGATGCTGTAAAGGAGAGTTTACAAGAACAGGTAGAAGGTAGTGTAGATCCTAACCAAGGTGTATTTTTGGTTGTAACAGAAGTTACTGAGGTTGGTGATGGTAAGATTGTTCCAGAAGATGGTGCAATACATTATCCTTCAACATACAAAGTACTTACATTCAAACCAGAAGAAAATGAGATAGTTCTTGGTGAAATAGTTGATATTACTGAATTTGGTGCTTTTACAAGAATTGGGCCTTTAGATGCTTTAGTTCATGTAAGCCAAATTATGGATGATAAAGTTTCATATGATCCTAAAAATGCAACATTTACTGGAAAGAAATCTGGATTAAAATTAAAAGAAGGGGATGTTGTTAGAGTAAGAGTAGTTGGTGTTTCATTAGGTAAGAATAAAACTAAGATATCATTAACAATGAGACAACCTGAATTAGGTGCAATAACATGGATTGAGAAATCTAAGAAATCTACTAAGAAACCTGCAAAAGCAGCTGCAAAGAAAAAGTGATTATTATGGTAAAAAAAGCATGCCAAGATTGTAAGAGAATTGTGGATGAAAAAGCTAAAGAATGTCATGTTTGCAAAACAAAGAATTTGACAAGAAATTTTCAAGGTTCAGTTGTTATATTTAGTACTGATAGTGAAACTGCTCAGAAATTGGGAATAACTGCTCCTGGAAAGTACGCTCTTAAAGTATAATTCTGGTTGATAATTATGAAAATTGAGATTAAAAATGAAAAACAGAATCCTTTTTTGAAAAGGATTGAATTAAATATTGATATAGACCATACTGAAGAAGCTACTCCAAGTAAGGCTGCTCTTCAGCAATGGGTAGCAAAAGAGAAGAAAAAAGATGTTATATCTGTTGAAGTAATTGATATATTTTCAGATACTGGAAAAAATACAGCAGTAGCTCAAGTATTTTTATGGGATGAGAAAAAAGTTGATGATTTATCAAAACCTAAAGAGAAGAAAAAGGAAGAAGCTCCTGCAGAGAAAGCTCCTAAGAAAGAAGCCCCTGCTGAAGCAAAAGAAGAGAAAAAAGAGAGTGAATAATTATGGCTGAAGATAAAAAACCTGGACCAGGAGCACCTGCTCCTGAGGTAAAGGAAGAAAAAAAGGTAAGTAAAGCAGATAAAAAATCACAAAAAGAACGTCCTAAAAGTAAGAAGAAACATACAATAGTTCAAGTATGGACAAAGTATAAAGTTGATGGTGATAAAGTTACTAGAACTAATGAATCATGTACAAGATGTGGACAAGGAACATTTTTAGCAAAATATAAAGATAGAACTTATTGTGGAAAATGTGGTTGGAGTAAAACCAGTTCTAAAGTGCCTGATAAAAAAGAAAAAGCTTCTGATAAAAAAGAAAAGAATTGATTTATATATCCTATCTTTCTATTATGGTTATGTTCCATCATTCTAAGAAAACGGAAAAACATGAAAACCTGAAATTAGTATGTTTTGACTTTGATAATGTATTAGTAGATGGTAATTTTCTTGTTACAGCTATGAAATTGTTAGATAATGAGGCAGCTGACTTGAAAATGCTTGCTGGACTTCTAAAAGGTACTAGAGATCCAGATTATTTTGATGTTTTTATTCAAAAAATTGCTGGGCTTATGAAGGGATTTGAAATAAAGAAACTTAGGGGATTAATAACTCTTTTAGAACCAATGAATGGATTGAAGCATACTTTGAAGACTTTACATAAGAAAGGTGTGAAAGTTGTTGTTCTGAGTACTAATGATGAAAGATTGATAAAGGAATTCTTGGATAGAAATAAAGTTCTAGAATATGTTGATTCTGTTCATGGTATTATTATGGATGTTAAAGATGGTAAATTAACTGGAAAGTACAAAGGTAACTTAACTCCTCATCAAAAATTAGATACTTTGAAACAGATTGTGAAAAAATATAATATTGGTGATGATGAATATGCATATGTTGGCGATGGTTTGACAGATATACCAATATTTGAGAAAATTGACAATGGTATTGTTTTTTGTCCTGATCCTATTACTAAAATTGCAATATTAACTAATGAACATACTGTTGAGCGAATTAATTCTGGTAAATTGTCTTTAGTTCATGAGAAAGATCTTACAGATGTATTGAAATTAGTGTAAATTCTAAAGCGTTTAAAATACTTTGTTTCTAATCAGTACTTATGATATCATTAGGTATTGAATCAACTGCGCATACATTTGGTATTGGTATTTTCAAAGATAAGGAATGCTTATCAAATGCCAAAGATGTGTATCAGCCTCCTCTAGGTAGTGGTATGAATCCTGCAGATGTGCGTGAACATCATGAAAATGTTAAAGACGATGTTTTGAAAGAATCTTTGGAAAAAGCTGGAATTGATTTGAAAGATGTAGATATTGTTTCATATTCAGCTGGTCCTGGATTACCTCCTGCATTAAAGGTTGGATATGAATTTGCAGAAGAATTGGTAAAAAAAGCTGATGCTGAATTAGTTCCTGTGAATCATTGTATAGCTCACATAGAAATTGGAAAGATGTTAGCTGAGTGTAAAGATCCTGTTACATTATATGTTTCTGGTGGAAATACACAGGTTTTAGCTTTTACTCGTGGAAAATATAGAGTTTTTGGTGAGACGTTGGATGTAGCTATTGGAAATGCTATTGATAAGGTTATTAGAGAATTAACAGGAAAATATCCTGGTGGGCCAGAAATGCAAAAGTTAGCTGAAAATGGAAAATATATTAAAATGCCTTATGTTGTTAAGGGAATGAATATGTCTTTTTCTGGAATATCTTCAGAAGCTATTCGTTTGCATAAAAATAAGAAAGCTTCTATAGAAGATATTTCATATTCGTTTCAAGAACATGCTTATGCTATGCTTACAGAAGTTACAGAAAGAGCAATGGCACATACTAAGAAAAAAGAATTGTTATTAACAGGTGGAGTAGCTGCTTCTAAACGTTTACAGGAAATGCTTGAAACTATGTGTAAAGAACGTGGTGCAGAATATTTTGTTGTTCCTTTTGAATTTGCAGGTGATAATGGAGCAATGATTGCTTGGACTGGAATTGTTCAACATGAAAATAAATATGAACAAAAAGTTGAAAGAGGGTTTAATCAGAATTGGCGTACTGATGAAGTTGACGTATGTTGGATTTAGTTTTTTATACACTAGTTCTAATGTATATTATGCATAAACAAGAAAACTTTATGGCATCTCTTAGTATTACAGGATTAGTAATTATAGTTATTATTGCATTATATTTTGTACTAAATTATTTTATTGCAGATACTGTTCTTAGTGCGGTTATTAGTATAATTGTAGTAATGTTTGGAGTAATTTATTTTATAGGAAAAGAACTTATAGGATGGACTATATTTGCAGTTTTAGCAGCTGCAATAGTAGTTGGTTTGTTTACAAGTCATATAACAGCTATTGCAATGGTTGTGGTTGGTTTATGTTTGTTGATTATAGGAGCATTGTTGCTTAGAGAATAAAGGAGGAATAAGTATGGTACAAATTATGATAAAGGCTCTTGGTGTAGTTGATTTGATAGTAGCTTTGGTTCTTTTCTTTAGTACAACACCAATTCCAGAAATAGGAAAGTATATTTTAATATTGGTATTGATTATCAAGGCATTTGCATCATTTTATTATTAAGATTCTGGGAAATGTTTTCTAGGTCTTCTATGTTCTGTTGATCTGTATGTAGGTCTTGGTGCTGATTTGATACTATGATCTGGTACATGAGATATCTGCCCAAATCTTTTAACTCTTTCACCTATTTGCGGGCAATGAAATCCTTTGCAGCCAGTTGGTGAAGGTTTACAACGTTGAGCTCTACAATGATCTTGTATAGCTGCGTATTTTTCATCTGTTTGAGCATGTTCTAATGGAGATTCTACATAACCATTCATTTAATCACTTTCAGAAATTAGTTTTGAATATTTATAAAATACTAGAAACTGGTGGGCTTGCGCCCACTAATTCCCATTAAAATAAAATCATTCTGCGGTTGCTTGTTTTAATTCATCTACTTTGTTTGTTAATTCCCATGTAAAGTCAGGGTCATTTCTTCCAAAGTGTCCGTAAGCTGATGTTTTTTGGAATATCGGTCTTTTCAGGTTTAGATATTCTATAATTGCCTTTGGTCTTAGATCAAAGATTTTTTTCACAGATTGTTCTAATTTTTCATCGTCCACTTTTCCTGTTCCAAATGTGTCGACTAATATTGACACAGGTTGTGCAACTCCAATAGAGTATGCTAACTGGACTTCGCATTTTTCTGCTAGTTCAGCTGCGACAATGTTTTTTGCTATATGTCTTGCCATATATGATGCTGAACGATCTACTTTGGATGGGTCTTTTCCTGAGAAAGCTCCTCCTCCATGACTACCGTGTCCTCCATAGGTGTCTACGATAATCTTTCTTCCAGTTAATCCAGTGTCTGCAGGTGGTCCTCCTAATTCAAACCGACCGGTTGCATTGATGTGGTATGTTGTATTTTCGTCAACCCACTCTCCACATATAGGATCAATTACTTTTTCCCTTAACTCTTTTCTCAATTCTTCATTTGTGATGTCAGGAGCGTGGTGTGCTGCCAAAACAATAGTTTCTATTCTTTTTGGCTTACCATCTATGTATTCTACAGTTACTTGAGATTTTCCATCAGGTCTTAACCAATTTAATGTACCGTTTTTTCTAACTTCTGAAAGTTTCAGAGTTAGTTTATGAGCTAGGTCTATTGGTAATGGCATTAATTCTTCAGTTTCGTTTGTTGCATAACCAAACATTAAACCTTGGTCTCCAGCACCTTGTTCTTTATCATCTCCTTGTCCTTCTGTTACACCTTGAGATATGTCAGGGCTTTGTTCATGTAAAGAAACTAATACTGAACAATCGTCGCAGTGGAATCCGCATTCAGCGTTATCATATCCGATATTTCTTGCAGCTCCTCTTACGATTTCTTGTATATCTACTGTTCCTTTTGTGGTTACTTCACCTGCCACAATTATCAGGCCTGTAGTTGTCATAGTCTCTACAGCTACTCTTGAATCCTTATCCTGTGTTAACATTGCATCCAGAATGGCATCTGAAATCTGGTCACAAAATTTATCAGGGTGACCTTCTGTCACGGATTCGGAAGTAAATAAATGTTTTCTACTCACATAATCACCAAAATTAAATTGGGTTTTAACTATAAATATTTTAACTTTAAAAATATGCATATATTCATAAAATATGAGTGTGAGTAATTTATGATGGACATTAAGAAGATAAGTGTTATGCGAAAGATGAAAGGTATTACGCAGAAAGAATTGGCTGAAAAAACTGGTGTAAGCCAATCTTTGATTGCTAGAATAGAGAAAGGTACAGTTGATCCTGCATTTTCTAAAGTTGAAAAAATATTTTCTGTTCTTCAGAAAGAACAACATGAAAGTGATGTGACAGCTGGACAGATTATGAGTAAAACTATATCATCTATATCTCCTTTACGTAGTTTATCATCAGCTGTGAATGTAATGAAACGAAAAAATATTTCACAAATGCCTGTTATGAATGATGGTGTTGTAGTTGGGACTATTACAGAGAAAGATGTTGCGCACGCTTTTGTTATGAATGAAGATCCTTCTTTACTCAAGGTTAATGATATAATGGAAAGTCCTTTGGCATCTATTGATATCAATACATCATTAACTGTTATTTCTTCTTTGCTAGAAGCTCAGTCTGCTGTGTTAGTTACAAAAAATGGAAAAATTAAAGGGCTAGTAGCACGTGCTGATTTGTTGAAAGTTGTTAAGAAAAGTGTTTAACGATATTTCTCAAATAAAGAATATCCAATATAAAGAATTATTCCCGGAGAAAATATTATCAAAATTTCTGTATGAATTGGGTGTTGTGATGAACAACCACAAACATCACATTCGGGTATTAAATTTATTGGTTCTATGCAAGGAGTATCATCTATTGGACACATAATATCTATGATAGCGCATTGATTTGTAACAGAATATATAATGAATATATACCAAAACACGGATAAAATTATAAATAACGAAATTTTAGTTGAGTTTGGTTTAAGTAATTGTTTTAATCTCATAAAATAATCACCTAAAGAATTTCAAAGCTACTTTTAGAGCTGAATGATATTTTGCATATTCTTTTAGAGTAAATCCTTCTCTCACGGAATCTAAAGCTTGTCTAATAGCCATTGCTCCTGCAACAGTTCCTTCGGGATGTCCGTGGCATCCTCCTCCGAATTGCATTATGATATCAGTACCCATTTTTTCTATAAGTTCAGGTATCATTCCTGGGTGTAATCCACCAGATGCTACTGCAAATACAGGTTTAATTCCATACCATTTCTGAGCAAGAATATGATCTTTTTCACTTTTTGGAATGAATTGCTCTTCAATTTCATCTTCTAATGGAGTTATAGGATCTTCTTGAACCATTTTTCCAATGCTTGCAGTTCCAATATGTATTTGATCTACACCTGCAAGACGAGCTAATTTAGCTAAAACAACCATACTCATTCCATGTTTACTGCTATGAGTAAACATACCATGGCCTGCGCGATGAGCATGTATAACAACTTTTCCATGAACATCTTCTGTTAATTGTTGTAAACCTGAAAAACCAACTGTGACAATATCAACCATGATGTCTTTACTACCTGAATCAGCAGCTGCATGAGCTCTTCTAAGCATTTCATCATAAGGAGCAGTAACATTTGGCATATATGCTTTTTCTTCTCCTGTTACATTTTCTGCATGTGCTTGAGCATCCAATGTTTTGGTAAGTCTGGTGTCAAATTTATTAAATGTCATACTAGTTAAGTTTTCATCATCTTTTACAATATCTAATCCACCAATCCATGCTTCACTTGCTTTTTTTGCATGCTCTTTTTCATTTAATCCAAGTTTAGGTTTGATAATTGTTCCGATTAATGATCTTGTTTTAATTCCCATGATATGTCTAACACCTTTAATTCCAAAAGCCGGGCCTTTGAAGTATTTTGTATAAGATTCTGGAAAGTGGATATCATAGAGTTTCAAATTTTTGATTGTTTTCATGCCAAATACATTTCCACCTATAGAAGATAGTAATTGGCTTATACTTCCTTTTTCAAATAATTCAACAGGATATGAAATTTTGATAAAAGCACCTTTTCCTGCACGTTTTGTACTAAATACATTAGCACGTAAAGAACGGATTCTTCTAGGTATTCCAGTAACATCAGTCCATGTTCCTACACTACTTTCAGCAGCTACACTACCTGCAGCCTCTTTTAATGATACCCGATTAGGCTCTATATAGAATTCTGCTATAATTTCTTTAGTTCCTGGGCGATATTTTGGTTTAACATAGTCTGAATACTTCATATTATAGAGTTCAGATTTGTGAGATATAAAGATTTTCTGGAATTCCTTAAACCCTTAAAAATGTAATTTTAGTGCATTACTCATGAGCTTCATGGATAAGCGATATGATGGATTGAATAGAGTTGCAAAACGCGCAGGTAACAATCTCTATGAAGGATTGGGTGATGCTCTTGCATCAGATGTTAATTTAGAACCTATTGTAGGCGCTACTGAAATACTTTTTGGTCATTCTCTTGGAGTTCGTGTATTTTCTGCTGTTAGGCATATGTTTAGAAGCTATAAAGAAAAAGGTGTTATTGTTAGAGATGAAATTGAATATGCTGAGTTAGCTAGAGCATAATTATTTATGAGCAAATACTGCTACTACAGCTTTTGGCTGTACTTTTTCTATTTTTACAAAACCAAATCTTTCAAATTGTACAATTTCACCTGGTTTAGTTTTTTTGATATTAATTTCACCAATACCTTCTTTAATTTCCTTTGCTTCCATTACACGTACAGAAATATATTGTTTATCTGGTATCCAATGAATCTTTGGAATACTTTTATTTTCAACAGAAGTTGCTTTACTGATTTTTCCTAGCTTAATATTAAATAAATCTTTTAGTCTGATTTCCATGCCTCTGTATTTAGCAAAATCTTCAGATTCTATAAATATTTTTTTACCTACTTTTAGAGTTCTTGAACCTAGTTTTTTGTTATCTGGGTGAGATTTTATTATTGCTGAACGTTTTAGAGGATTATCAATTGTTATTTCAACTGGATCTTTTATGTAGAAATATCTTTTTGCGTCTTGATCAATTAATTTTCGATTATATGCTGCTAAGTTTTCTAAAGATACTGTAATATCTGAAGGTTTGCTTCCAATATCAAGGATCATGTTTGTTATTGCTTCTGCTTGGAATCCTCTCCTTTTTAGTGATTTTATTGTGCCTACTTTCAGATCGTCCCATCCAGTATATTTACCATCAATAATTCCTTGTGCTATAGTACTTTTACTTAGAACAGAATCAGTCATTGAGAATCTTCCAAGTATAACAACTACAGGAGATTCCCATCCAAAGTGTTCAAATAAGAACTGTTGTTTAACAGCATTTGTACTGTGTTCTTGTCCTCTTAGAATGTGAGTTATTCCTAAAGTATGGTCATCAATTGCAGACTGGAAATTATATAGTGGCCATAAGTGTTTATTTTTTACAAAAGGATGTACTACTTTATCAACAATTCTGAAAGCAGGCCAATCTCTAACTGCAGGATTTCTATGTTCTAAATCTGTTTTAATTCTCATTACAGCTTCTCCTTGTTTAAATTTGAATTTCTTCATTTTATCCCATTTTTTCATTACATCAACTGGTTTTTCATCTCTACAAGGACATGCTTTATTTTTGTCAATCATTTTTTTCCATTTTTCTCTATCACATGTACAAATATATGCTCCACCTTTTTTGATTAATTCTTCTGCATGTTTGTAATATAGATTAAGACGCTTTGATGCTATAACAATTTGTTTTGGTTTTACACCTAACCACTTTAGGTCATCTTGAATCATTTTATAGAACTCTTTTTTTGGTGATTTCAATGTTCCTGACGGATCTGTGTCATCAAAACGTAATATGAATTTCCCATTATATTTTTTTGCGTATTCAAGGTTTAGAATAGCTGGTCTTGCTCCTCCAAGATGCAAAGCACCATCAGGATTTGGAGCAAATCTAACAGCAAATGAGCCTTTTACAGCTCTTACCATTTCTGGTAGCCCTTTTTTCTCTTGAATAATCTTTTTCTCTATTACGCCAAGAGAACTTAATTCCTTTTTTTGTGTAGCTAATGTCATTTTATTGATTTTGATACTTATTTCTTCAGATAAACTTTTGATTTGAAGTACATTTGCTCGTAAATTAGGATTATCTCCAAGTATTTTACTAAGAATGCTTTTAGCGTTTGATTTGCCATTATGTTCAACCGCATTATTTAGAGCATATCGTCTAACAAGTGTATCTAATTCAGATGCCATGGTATTCTATGGATATGAGTCTTTAAATAACGTTACTGAATTTATTTTTTTATCTTTATATAGCATCTTAATTACATTCTTTATATGATATATGCAAAACACGCCTTAATCTTTAGTATGATTACTATTTTACTTGTTTCTGGGGTTGCTTTTGCTGAAGATTCATGGTTTAGCAGTGCATGGGACTGGGGAAAGGAGAAATTAGAGGGATTTGATTGGACATCTAAGATTACCGAGAAAATGGAAGGTATTGAGCTTAAAGATGTTATGGGATATGCTCAAAAATATGGTGGAAAGTACTTTGATTTGGATGATAGTAGTGCATTTAACATATTAGGAAAAGATGGTGGTTTATCATTTGCTAATTTTGATTTTAAATTTAAAGGATGGGATAGTCTTCCTTCCGTAGGATACAAAGATCCTGGAACAAATACGCAATTTGGGTATGATGGAAGCAATGGAGTTGTTTTAGATGCTACAAAAGTATTTGGATTTAAGTGGGATACTGAAGGAGGAGTAGCAGTTACTAAAATACCAGGACTTGAAAATGTAAAATTCAATAAAGATGGAGGATATAGTTCTTATATACAACCTGAAAATATGCCAGGGTTAATAAAATGGGGTGCAGAGAGTCAGGGATGGGTAGATTCTTCAGGAAATGTGATTTCCCAGTTTAATTTTGGTTATTTACCAGGAGATATACCATTTAGCTTTGGATCAAATGATCCTGCTAAGAAAGCTGAAGCAGCTAAAAAACTTGGTGCTAATCTTCAAGGTCAGAAATTCCTTGCAGGTGCTGCAAAAAATGCTTTGAAAGGATCAGGTTTAGTTGCTGATAAAAAAGAAGATGAGAAAACTATGGGACAAATAGAAGATCTTCTTGGTAAAGCTGTTAAAGTAATATCAGGAGAAAGTGGTTCTCTTTCAAAAGGAAAAATGGATACTGATACAGTTAAGAAAATAGGAGAAGGTGTGCTCCCTAAATTAGGGAAAATTGATGAATTATTAATGGGATTATCTAAGGGTAGTCGTCCTTTAGATGCAGGAGATACCTGTGAAGGACGATGTAAGAAAGTATGTGATAAGGGTACGGATAAAGGGAGTTGTCCAAACTCATACAAATGTTGTAAGTGATTATTATGAAAGCAATGGCTGGAGTTAATGTAATTGTGATAGTTGTAATAGCTGTTGTAGTATTACTAGCTGTTTTATCTTTTATAACAAATAGCACAAAACAGGGTGGAGAGGATATAAAACTTAAAGGAGACTTTAACCAGCAATGTGCTTCATTATCTTGTGGTTATTTACAATCAGATATAGGTGGTAGAACTAGTGAGTTATGTAGAGAATTGTGGGGTGAATCTAATGTTGTCACATGTATCAAAAGTTTCTGCGCTAAGTGTGCTGATTATGCAGGAATAAGTGAACAACAAGCCAATACAGCTTTACAGAAACAAACTAGAGAAAGTATTAGAAGATTGGAGGAAGCAAAATGATTCCAGTAACTCAAAAATCAATAATTCAGAAAATAATTGGAATGATTACTTCTCCGACTGATACTTTACAAAGTGCTTTTACAGAATCTTTGAATGAAACTTTACTATTTTTAGCAGTACTTTCTATTATTCAGTTAGCAACATCAGTTTTGTTAAATCTTGAATATATTGCTGAATTCTATCAAATATTTGGTACTTGGGTTACAGGAATAATAATGCTATTTGTTATGACTGGAATTTTCCATATATTTACAATGGTTCTGAGAAAAGGAACTGATTTAGGTTCTTATTTCCAGACATTAAGAATTGTGATATATGCAAATGTCATATTTGCATTGTTTGGATGGATACCATTTGTTGCTATAATTGCTACAATATGGTTTATTTATTTACTTGTAAAAGGATTTTCTTTACATTACCAAATAAACAAAAAAAGAGCATTGGCAATAATTTTGTTACCTTATTTGATTTTTGTGTTATTATCTTTTATTTAGGGTATTAAAAATATTTCTTTGAATTACTTTGTATGTTTTACTATAATGATATAGTATTGAATACTGATAATGTATATGAGCCAGCAGAAGATTCTATTATATTTGCTGATATTGTTAAATCATGTGATTTATCTGGAAAAAAAGTTCTAGATGTAGGTACTGGTTCAGGATTATTGGCTATTGTTGCTTCTAATAACAGTGCGATTGTTACAGCAGTAGATATTGATTCAAATGCTGTGGATACTGCTCATAAAAATGGTTTAGTGAATAAAGTTGACATTGAAGTTATTGAATCTGATTTATTTTCTAATATAACAGGTAAATTTGATGTGATTATGTTTAATCCTCCTTATTTACCAAGTGATGAAACCGATGAATATGCTTCAAAACGTATTGATTATGATGGTGGTAAAAATGGTAGAGACATTATTAAGAGATTTTTAGATCAAGTTAAGAAACATTTGAATGAAAAAGGACGTATTTTATTGCTTATATCATCATTAACTGGCGAAAAAGAACTTATAAAAATGCTTGCAAACAAGGGATTTCAGAATTGTGTGGTTTATCGTAAAAAAATCGACTGGGAAGAACTGATTATATTTGAAATATCAAAAAGGAGATGAAATTATGGTTTGGTTTAGAAATTGGAAAAGAACTCAAAAAATACGTTTGAAACAGAGAAAACTTGGAAAGACTCATGTACACAATAAAAGAGTAAAAGGGTTTAAGAAAAAACGAACTAGTTCTGAAAAAAAGGAATAAATACACGGTATGTTAATAATATATTATGAAGAATCGTGAAGTAGCCCAGCTATTGTATAAAATAGCAGATTTGCTTGAGATACAAGGAGTTGATTGGAAACCACAAGCATATCGTAAAGCTGCGCAAAATATAGAATTGCTTGATAGTGATATTTCTGATTTATACAAACAAGGTAAACTTGACGAAATACCTGGTGTTGGAAAAGGTATAATTAAAAAAATTGAAGAATACTTGAAAACTGGTAAATCTCCATCTTATCAAAAATTAAAGAAGAAAATACCAGTTGATGTTGAAACTCTCATGAAATTGCAGGGACTTGGTCCTAAAAAAATAAAACTTCTTTACAATAAATTAAAGATAAAAAATATTACAGAACTTGAAAAAGCTGCTAAAGAAAATAGAATTCAAGCGTTGAATGGAATGGGTGAGAAGACTGAGAAGGATATTATTGAAAATATTGAAAGATATCGTCAGTCTAAAGGAAGATTGTTATTAGGATATGCTATGCCCATAACTAATAAAATTGTTTCTATGATTGAAAAATTGAAAAATGTTTCTAAGGTTGAAGTAGTTGGTTCTTTTAGAAGAGGAAAAGAAAGTATTGGTGATATCGATATTCTTGTAGTTTCTAAGAAAAATGATAAAGAATCTTTAATGAAAATAATGGATTATTTTGCAAACATGAGTTCTGTTGAAAAAGTTCTTGCTAAAGGACCTAAACGTACTCGGGTTGTATTGGAAGATGGTATTGAGGTTGATTTAGCAATTTTTGATTCAACTGTTTTCGGGACAGCTATGATATTTTTTACTGGCTGTAAAAATCATAATATTGAATTGCGTACATTAGCAATTAATAAAAAAATGAAACTGAATGAATATGGTTTGTTTAAGGGAAAGAAAATTATTGCTGGTAAAACTGAACGAGAAGTTTATAAAAAATTAGGAATGCAATTTATTCCTCCTGAATTGCGTGAAGCTCATGGAGAAATGGAAGCTGCTAAGAATAATAAAATTCCAAAATTAATTGAATTAAATGATATTAAGGGAGATTTTCATATACACTCCACTTATTCTGACGGAAGTAATAAAATAAAAGAAATGGCTTTAGCTGCAAAACAATTAGGGCATAAATATATTGCAATAACAGATCATTCTGGAAGATTGAAAATTGCAAATGCTATGACTACTAAGGATATTAAAAAACAGTGGAAAGAAATTGATAAATTAAATAAAACTCTGAAAGGAATTAAAATATTGAAAGGTGTTGAAGTAAATATCTTATCTAATGGAGCTTTAGATATCCATAGAAAATTATTCTCAGGTTTTGATATTGTTTTACTTTCTATTCATGCTGGATTTAAAATGTCTTCTAGAGAACAAACCAATCGTATTCTAAATGCTATTAGCATGGGTTATGGTAATATCCTTTCTCATCCAACTGGGCGTATTATTGGAAAACGACCTGAAATTTCATTTGATATGAAACAAGTTCTTGAAACATGTAAAGAAAGAAATATTGCTGTGGAGTTGAATTGTTATCCTAATAGGTTGGATTTGAAAGACATTTACTTGAAAAAAGCAGTTGATATTGGATGTAAGATTGCATTAGGAACTGATGCGCATGGTACTGATGCTTTAAGTTTTATGGATATTGGTGTTAAAATGGCTCGTCGTGGATGGGTTACTCCTAAGGATGTTGTTAATACAATGGCTCTTTCAGAATTAAAGAAGTGGTTGAAATAATTATTTCTTAAAATAATTTTTTATAAATGGTATTTTTTTTCTGAATGCAAATATAGCTATTCCAAGTAATAATAAAAATGTTAATCCAAGTTGAACAGAATCCATATTTTCTAGACCAATAACTTGTCCTGCTATACCACTTGATAATGCCCCTTTAGTTTCATCTTCTAGTTCATCAAAGTCTATACTGGTATAGGTTGTTTCTGGTTCTGTTGTAGTTTCTGTATTATCTATAGTTGTTTCTGTAGTTTCAGTAGTTGTAGTTGTTGCTGCACTTCCACCGCTACTTCCTCCACTACCTCCAGTAGTAGTTGTAGTAGTGACTGTAGTTGTTGCTGTTGAAATAGCAGTAAAAGTATCGTAAGTATAATCACTATCACTAGGCCAAGTTATTGATGCAATAAAAACATATGATTTTGCAGTATCAGGAACTTCTCTATTTCTAGTTATGTTTGTTCCGCTATCAGCTGAAAGTTCAATTGTTTCTGTTACAGAATCATAATTTATTGAATTATCCAAGTCTGCTATCCAATATTCTACTGTATAATTTAAATTGCAAGAAGTGTTGTTGTTTATTATTTCTATTGTCGCTTCAATATTTTCATTTACATTTGCAGTTGCTGGTGCATATACTTGTACATATCCTGGACCATCTGATGCTACTGTAAACGATATATTATTTTGTCCAAGTATAGCAGAATTATTGTAAACTTTAACAGTTATATTCCATGTACCTGAATTTACATTATTAGGAATTTTCCATTCATTTGACCATGTTAAATTTGTTTCATCTTCATCTGTAATTCCTAAAGCTATTTCATAATCATCTGCGTTTCCATTAGTTCCATTGCTAAATATAGCTGCAACTGCAGTTACATTTTCAGATTCTGAAATATCTGTTGAAACATAGATATTATTTGATGCACAATAAGTATTTTCATTTAGTTCTATAGAAGTGACATTTACATCTTGTGTTGAAGTGGTTGTTATTACATCATATCCAATAGTAATGTTATAGAAATTTGATGTTG
Organism: archaeon; assembly: GCA_002688965.1. The sequence goes on from NZEE01000018.1 coordinate 51,796, forward strand.
CATCTACACTATCAGATGTGAATAAAGATTTATATTGGAAGTATTGTCCTGTGAAATTTATGTTACCAGAGTTAACTGATACAAAACTAGCATCAGAACAATCTGTCATATTACATGCTTTAGCTTGAAATGCTATAGCAGTTGAGTCACTTAATCCAGCCATGCCTGCTGCATCTCCGTTAGCTCCATTAAAATCAATAACTTGTTTAGTCCATGTAACTGCTTCATCAGTAGATATCCAAAGGTCTTCATCACCTTCTAGAATATATAATGTATTATTTTGGAAGTGCGATGTTTTTACATGATTAGCTTCCCCATTATAATCATCTTTTGCTAAAGCCCATGTTAGACCAGCATCTTCTGATTTCCATACATCATCATCGCCTTCTATAGAATAAAGATAATCTGAACTATCTATGATAAGGTCATTAGCATCATTACCATCTCCACCATTATAATCATCTTTTACTAAATTCCATGTTACTCCTGAATCTTCTGAATTCCATACATCTGATTGTGCGTCAGTCATCCATAATACTCCATTAGAATCAGCTACAAATCCTTTAGCATTTCCATTTCCTTCATTGAAATCATCAACAGTTTGTGTCCAATCAACACCTAAGTTTGTTGATTTGTATACATCTTCTGCACCATCTACGACATATATTGCAGAACCATCATATGCTAAAAATTGAGCAAGTGAACTAGAACTTCCACCATTAAAATCATCACTTACTTTTGTCCATGATACACCAGAGTCTCCACTGCGCCAGATATCTTGGCTATGTGCAATGTAAAGATAGGTATTATCACTTGTCATTTCATTAGCTGCGTTTGTTGCTCCGTTATTATAATCATCTTTTACTAAATTCCATGTTTCACCAGAATCAGTTGATTTCCATACATCTGCTTGGTTATCAACTGCATATAATTCATATGTATTTGCATTTGTAGATGTCCATGATATATTGAGCCATGTTGCTTCAGAAGTAGCATCAAATATTCGAGAAGTATAATTACCAGCTGTTTTTGCTTCAGCAATCTCTATATGGTCTGTATTATATACTGTATCGTCATAAGTTCCGCTGAAGTTTGTTTGAGAAATATCACTTGCTGTAACATTTCCTAGAATAAATCCAGAGAAATAAACAAACCCAACTAAAAGTACTATTATAATAGTAAATTCTAATAATTCTTTGATTAATTCATTATGTTTTGATTTCTTTTTCATTATTTAACCCATCCAGATGTCATTATAGTATATTTTTTCTTTGGAATAGTTGGTAATTTAATATCTTTAGGAGGTATTATTCTTGGTTGATCTTCTGGAATAGGTGGAAATAAACTGCTGTTAACCACTGGTATTTCGATATATTCGTCATCTATAATTATGTAATTACCTTCTACTTCATCACTTACAAAATCATCATTTACAGAATCTACTGTTGTTTCAGCAGTAGTTGTGACTTGTCCTTTAACATCATCAAGTATATCTGTTTTGTCATTATCTACAATTTCAGATATAATATCAGTTTTATCAGTACTAGTTATATCATCTAAAATATCTGTTTTTGGTTGTTGTAAATTAGCTAATATTATGTCTTGATCTTCACTTGAAAATCCAGTAAGTAATCCTGAAGAATAAAATATATAGTTATTGAAAACAATGTCAGTTTCTTGACATAAACCATTTTCATATACTTCGTTTATAGTTTTGAATGGTATTTTATATTGTCCATCTGTTACAAATATGCCGTCTTTACATCTTACAGGGTTGTTTTTACTAAATACAACATGATGAATAACACTATCTTGTGTTGCATTTGCTACTATAGTTACAGCATTTCCTGTTAACATTACAGGATTAGCAACTCCTTGAAATGGTTCCCCTAAGAAAAAGAAGGCAGATACTATAACTATACTGAATACTGCATACTTTAGAAAGGTTCCGTGTGACATGTTAATACTTATCTTTTCCTAATATATAACGTTAAATTAGGGGAGAATTAGGCTTCTATACCTGTTCTGGCTTTTTTACCTTTTGAAAATGGATGTTTTTTACTCTTAATTTCAGTAACATAGTCAGCTATTTCCATTATTGATTTAGGTGCGTCTCTTCCTGTTAAAACAACTTCTATATTTGGTGATTTATCCTTTAACATATTAAGAACTTTTTTAATTGATACCATGTTTTTTGACATTGCTACATTAATTTCATCTAAGATTACGATATTATATTTTCCTGCTTTTAGAACACGTTCTGCATGCTCTAATGCTTTTTCAGAACGCTTTTTATCTTCTTCAAACACTGAAAAACAGAATCTACATGAACCACAATCAAGATCTCCGGATTTTTTCTTTTCTGACCAAGGACACTTTTGTCCAAATTGTTTTACATAGAAATTTGGTAATTTATCCATTACTAAGTATTCTCCTGCATATCCCCCGCCTTTGAGAAATTGTATTATGTATACCGATAAATTATGTCCTGATGCTCTCAATGCTACGCCTAAAGACATGCTTGTTTTCCCTTTACCTGTTCCAGTGTAAACATGAATTAAACCTAATTTTTTTCTAATATCCAGTATACTCATTTAGAATCCCTCAAAGTTATTTTTTCTTTTTTTCTGCTATATTTAGAACTTGAGCTTCACGACTTTTGTCTCTATAAACAGTTATTCCTTTGCATCCTAGTTTGTATGAAAGTAAATATGCTTTTTCTATATCTTCTGTTGTAGCATTTTGTTTAAAATTAATTGTTTTTGAAACTGCGTTATCAGTATGTTTTTGAAATGCTGCTTGTATTTTTATATGATATTCTGGTGTAATATCGTGAGATGTTGCAAATATTTTTTTCCATTTATTAGGTATTCCATCTACATGTTGTATAGAACCTTGACTTGCTATATTTTTCATTAATTCATCTGAGTAAAACCCTTCTTTTTGTGCAATTTCTTCAAATAAAGGATTAACTTCAATCATTTCATCGCCACTTAGAACATGACGTCTTACAAACGATATTGCAAATAATGGTTCTATTCCGCTTGAAGTTCCTGTAATTATACTAATAGTTCCTGTTGGTGCTAATGTTGTTCTTGTTGCATTTCTAAGTTCTGGACCTTTATTGTAAATACTTTCTTTGTATGCTGGGAATGCTCCTCGTTTTTTTGCAAGTTCTATTGAATAATTCTTTGATTCATCGTCAATGAATTTCATAACTTTTGCAGCAATTTTTACTGCTTTGTCGCTGTTGTAAGAAACTTCTAATCGTATTAACATGTTTGCAAATCCCATTACTCCTAAACCTATTTTTCGTGTTTCTTTTGAACGTTTTTCTATTTCAGGAATAGGATAACTATTCATATCAATAACATTATCTAAGAAGTGTGTACATTTATGAACTGTTTGTTTTAATTTATCCCAATTAATTTCATATGAGTCATCTGTTTTTTTCATCATAGTTTCTAAATTAATGCTTCCTAAATTACATGATTCATATGGCAGTAAAGGTTGCTCACCACAAGGATTAGTACTTTCTATTTCTCCTAATGCTGGAGTTGGATTATCTTTGTTAATTTTATCTATAAATATAATTCCTGGTTCTCCGTTTTTCCATGCCATTGTTGTTATTAAATCAAAAACTCTTTTTGCACTTTGTTTTGAAGTTACTTTGTTTGAGCTTGGATCTATTAATTCATAATCTGCATCTTTTTCAACGGCTTTCATGAATTTATCTGTTAATGCCACTGAAATATTGAAATTATTTAATGAACCTTCTCTTTCTTTTGCTACTATGAAATTTAATATATCTGGATGATCAACTCTCATGATTCCCATATTTGCACCTCTTCGTGTTCCACCTTGTTTTATTTGTTCAGTAGCAGCATTGAATATCTTCATAAATGATATTGGACCAGATGCTACGCCAGATGTACTTTTTACTATAGAGCCTGATGGTCTTAGACGAGTAAATGAGAATCCAGTTCCACCACCACTTTGGTGTACTAATGCTGTGTGTTTTAGTGCGTCAAATATTGATGAAATAGAATCATCTACTGGTAAAACAAAGCATGCTGAGAGTTGTTGTAAAGGACGTCCAGCATTCATTAGAGTTGGTGAGTTAGGAGTGAATTCTTTATTTTTCATTAATTCAAAAAAATCATTTTCCAGTTCTTTTATTTCACTTGCAGATGCACCGTAATTTTTATCTGCTGATGCAATGTTTTTTGCAACTCTTTCAAACATTTCTTTTGGCGATTCAATTAATTCTCCGTTCTCATCTTTTTTTAGATAACGGGCTTTTAGAACTTGAATAGCATTTACAGACATTTTGATATCGTCTTCGACGCCAAGAGCAGCTTTTGCTTCTCTTAATTGGCTGTGTTTTTCTCTGTATAGAATATAGGCTTTTGCAGTTTTGATGTGACCCATTTCAATAAGTACTCTTTCAACAATATCTTGTGTTTCTTCTACAGTTGGTGTTTTATTTTTGAATTCTTTTGATAATGTATCTACAACAGTATCAGATACTCTTTGTGCTATTGATATATCAGGTTTTTTATCTTCTTTTTCTGCAACTTCTTTTGCAGAATTAAAGATAGCGTTGGTAATTTTCTCTTGAACAAAAGGAACTACAGAACCATCTCGCTTTTTAATCTTCTTAATTTTAGTTTCAACCACAATAACCACACCAATTATATGACTGTAAAATTTATATGTATGAAATTTCTTAGAACTAGTACTATAACCTGCTTTACATTTATACTTTTCTCTGTTTCAGCATATATTTTAGAGATTTTCTGTCATAACTTGAAAGGAACACTAAAATTACTCAAGCATGACTTCTGTTGCTATCTTAATTGCTTTGTTAAAAGTAATATCAGTAGATTCTTCTAAATCAATCCAGTGAGGATTAGTTCCATCTACTCTGTCACTTACTGACAATAATGCAGCAGTTTGTTTATCATGTAATCTTGAGATATTGAATANAGCTGATACTTCCATATCAACTGTTTTTGCACCAGCGTGTAAAACATTATCCATGAATGCTTCATTTTCTGCGCAAATAGCATCAGTTGTGTACATTACTGTTGGATGTAATGTTTCTCTCATTTCAAATCCATGTCTAACTGCTTTTTTTACTATATGTGTAGCAAGTGTTGTGTCTGGATAAAATCCTTTAGATATATCACTAAAATATGATTTGGAAGTACCTTCTCCAGATATGGCTTNAACAGGAATAACTAGATCACCTATTTCTATTTCATCTGAAATAGAGCCAGCTAATCCTACGCCTATACTTTTTTGAGCTGGACCATGGCAAAAATACCATTCACACATTACAGAAAATGAAGGCGCTCCTGGAACAGAATAAACATAGAGTATTCTTTTATCAGATTTAGTTCCTAAATGTTTTTGTTCCCAAGGAAGTACTTGNGGNAATCCTTCAAATTCATCAAAATAAGCTGATACTTCTTCTAAATTACTTGGTTTTATAGGTAAATAACCCATTCCGAAAACAACGCCATCATATTCTAATCCATCAATTTGTATACTTTTTCTTAATCGATCTTCTTGTTCTCTATCAAGTAACATAGTTTCTATAAAGGAATAACTCTTATAAGTGCTCTAAGAATGCTCTTCATTCATATTTTTCCATTTCCACTCTCTATCTTTATTAGATTCTAGTTTTTTTAGGATTTCTTGTTCAATATCAATGTCAAGAATATCGCATAAATGTGAGATTCGTTGGGTTGCATCTCCTAATTCTTCTGCAAATCCATCTTTTCCTGTCATATT
>NZEE01000019.1 GCA_002688965.1 archaeon
GTAAGCCATTTTTGCATTTTTTATTCTTCGTTGAACACTAATTCCTTGCATTTGTTCATTAGTCATTGGTCCTTGGGTTCTAACGATCTCTTCTTGGGTTTTAACTGCTTGTATTGTAGTGTCTATTTCTGCAAGGATTGTAGCTGGTAAGTTATTTTTTTTAGAATTTTTTCTTAATAAATCTAAAGTTTTCAAAGCATATTCTGCTTCTTCTAAATCATATTCATGCATATGTAATAGAATATCTGAAATTCTTTTTTGAGTAATGTTTTGAACTATTTCAGTTTTGTTTGGTTTTTCTGGTTCAGTTTCTTCAAATATTGATCGTATAGCTTTATCAATATCATCTTCTAAATCACGTAATCCGTTTTTTTCAGCATAAGACCGATAGTTTTCAAGCATTGCTCTCCAATCCCTAGAAGTATCGCCTGCTTTCATGTGTGATAGTATGTTTGGAATGTTCTCACGCATTCTTTTTTCAGTTGCAGTATTATTTCTTTTTATTTGACCTGATTTAGCTTCTTGATATTCGTCTTCTTGCTTTTGAGTTACTGGTTTTCTTCCAAGATTTCCTTGATGAATTAATTTTCCATTGGAAAGATATCTGTTTATTCTTTCAATAGAATGTACTTCCGTTCTTTGTATTCCTGTTCTACGATCAATTCGTAAAACTTTAACATTATCACCATGAACTCCTTGAACAATTCGCTGTGTTTTTGTTTTTGGATTGTAAAGCATGTCGTTTTCTTTTAGATTGAAAGTTTCTGTTGTCATATCTGGTATTTCTTTGTCTTCTTTGTTTTCTTTATCATTACTTTGAACTAAAGCTAATGCTTCTTTTGCTGTACTTACACCAATTTTACTGAATAATTGTTGTATTGACTCTGGATAAGAATATATCTGCAAATGATTTAATGGAACATCTCCTTTTATCAAAACTTCTGGGTCATTTATTGTTGTTTCTCCATCGGAATAAGTTAGGAGATAGTCGGTTTTATCTGTTAATTTAAATCGTTTCTTAAAATCCCGAAGATAAACTGCTTTTCCCCAATATTCTTTTATGAATTTTTTGAACCTTATCAAAAATTCTTTTCTTTTTTCTTCTGGAAAAGGTAATTCAGTAGATTCTGTTCTCTTATAATCCATGTAATCATTAAGTCCATGTGATGCTTCTGTAACCATATTCATATCCAGAACTATTGCATCCAAACCTGATGCATTTATTTTAAATATTAATTGTTCGCCAGAAGCTGATGACCTATCAAGATGAAAGTTTGTATCAACAAATGCATACACCCCTTTTGTTCTGCTGAATCCTTTATTATATAATTCAGGGTTTGTATATTTTAGAAATTTGTCAGCATGTTTACCTATTTTTTCTAATGCTGGATTTAAATTTCCTTTAAGTCCGTTAGAACTTATAATACCTTTGAGTTTGTCTGTTGATGTTCCATGATAAACATAATCGTCTTCTTTTCCTTGCGGAGCTGTTTCAAATTTTGCAAGTAATTCAAGTAGATCTTTAACTGGTTTTATTTCATCTTCTATTCCCATACGTATTCACTAATTATACTATTCTAGTATAACATAAATAAACTGCAGAATTAGTTAATCAGAACTTTCAAGTTCTTAATTGTAAATGCTGAATCATCTACAGATGATATTACAAAGTTATTATCGCCTGTTTCAGCTTCATTCTTATCAAAAGTAAATATTAGTGTTTCTTCTACTTCAACATTAGGATAGCATCCAGATGAAGCGCATATTGTTTCACCATTTAATTTGACATTTACGCCACCTTGGTCAAAGATTTCAACAACTTCAAATACTATTCGTCCTTCATTGTCATTAAGGTCATTATAATCTCTTGAAGATAATTCAAAATCGTCTCTAATTGTGTTGTCTATTCTTGTCTTATAGTAAAGTAAGAAGTTTACGTCTCCGATTAATTTACCATTCTGTAATGGAACTATTTCTAACATATTATCGCTTTTGAGTAAAGATGATTCATAATCAATTTCTGAAACAGATGTTGGGCCGCTATATAGTTGATTATTATTGAAATTAACTGTAATGTTTCCCGTACTTATTTTTTTATCTATTGTTATTGAACCTCGTTGGAATCCTTCAATTTGTTTATCAGTTAATTCAAATTTTAGTTCTTGTGTTTTTTGCTGTAATCCTGTTATAACTATCTGAGCATTTTCTATGTCATATAATGAAGGAGCCCATATCATCCAACCTGATGAAGCTGGTTTAACAGATAAAGTAACGTCGCCAGTTAGTTTATGTAATTTATCAGCTGGTATCTGCATTTTCTGTAATCCTAAATTATATGATGCGCTTGCAATAAGTTCATTATTAGCAAAAATTAGTAATGGTCCATATTTGTTTGAATCTATAACATTGAATGATAGATATGCTTCTGTAACAGCATCTAATCCTCGGATATCAATAAGCATTTCATTGCTTCCAAATAANAANCCATTAACAAGNTTTCTATTNGGTANNTCATATGAATTNGTTTGTTCAGTNTAAGTTGCCTGAACATTTATGAAATGTACNGGNCTNTATATTTCATTTTCAGTNTCNCCAACAGATAGAATTGAACTAGAACCATTTAGAATATCAGTNCCNCTTGTTCCAATGGTTGTTGATGAAAATCTACCTATTCTAAATTGTCCTGCATTAAATACAACAAGCATAATGGCTATTATGACTAAACCTACTATGAGATATAGTATGAATTTGTCCATCTANAGCACTCCAATATAGATTAATTAGTTATGCGATATATAAACTTATAGTAAAAAGGGGTATTTTTGATGAAGATTGTAAAAAAAGATACAAAGCATGGAAANCTTGTAATTAAACCAGAAGTTCTNGATGATTTATGGGTTTTAGAAAAAATAATAGAAAAAAATGACTTAATTTCTGGAAAAACGTTTCGAAGCATTACAATGACACGTGATGGTATGAACATAAAAACTGGGCGCAGACCAGTTTTCTTGAAAATTAATGCTGAATCTGTAGAATTTAATGAACATGAACTTCGTGTAAAAGGAAAGATTTTAGAAGGGCCTGATGAAGTTTCTCATGGATATCATACATTTGAGATAAAACCTGATAATATTGTAACAATTGAAAAAGAATGGAAACAATGGCAAATACAGAAATTAGAAAAGGCTGCTGTTAAGCCTGTAAAAATACTTGCTTGTGTTTTAGATGAAAAAGAAGCTGATTTTGCTTTAATTGGAAATAAAGTTGACATGCTAGCAAGTATTCGTGGTCCATCAGGAAAATCATTTGATGGGCATGAAGAAATTAAGAAGAAATATTATGCAGAAATAATAGAATATATCAGAAATAAACTAGAAACTGGGAAATATGAGAAAGTAGTGATAGCTGGACCAGGATTTACAAAAGAAAATATTTACAATATTATCAAAGAAGATAAATCATTAGTAAATAAAATTATAACTGATAGTGTTAGTCATACTGGAATTGCAGGTATTCGTGAATTGATTAATCGTGGAGCAATAGATCAAATTGTAAAAGAAAGTGATGTTAGTTTTCAAACACAGATAATAGATGAATTCTTTGTACAGATTGCAAAAGACGGATTAGTAGAATATGGACTAAATGGTTCTCGATCTGCAATAGAAAATGGAAATGCTGAAATGCTTCTTATTGCTGATACTGAAGTGCATGAGAATGAGGAACTAATTGATATGGCAGAAAAATTGAAAACTAAAGTGCATATCATAGATACCCAACATGAAGCTGGCAAACGCTTTTCTTTATTTGGCGGTATAGCTGTTTTCCTTAGGTATAAGATATAATATATATGTTGTAATATATATTTAGAATTATAAAATCCTGCTCAATCCGCCCAAACGTATGTCATTGCAGGAATGCGACGGCCGGGATTTGAACCCGGGTCACAACCTTGGCAAGGTTGTATCCTAACCACTAGACTACCATCGCATGTATCATTACATTACCTTAACTAAGTAGAATTAAAAATGTTTAACTTTATAAATAACATTAGTGAAATTAACTTTAGGTAGTAATTATGTTTGGTTTCGGTAAAGATAAGAAAGAGAAGGAAATGAAGGCAATTAAAGATGAGATAAATAAGCCTGTTGATGGCCCTATAATGCCTGAGAATAAACCTGTCCTTGATCGTGTGTCTGATATTAATGAAAAAGGTGAGTGGGATGAAGGATATAAAACTCCATCTAGTGTTCCACCTGCTATAATGCCTGAAAATGAGCCTGCTCCATTACCTGAAATAGCACCATTACCAGAACAAATTGAGCCTATTGATGATCTATCAGATGAAATAGAAGATGAAGTTGAAGAAATGGCTAACAAACAAATAATAACTGGTAAAGATGGGGAAACTCCTCTTTTCATTAAAGTTGATAAATACAGTGATTTGCTTGCTCATGTAAAAGAGATGAAAACCTTTTTGAAAACCTTTAAGCAAACTCTTGATGTTTTAAGAGAAATTGAAAATGCTAAAACTGATGCAGTAAAGATTCTTGTTGCATCTGCAAATAGATTAGAGCGTATTTTAGAGACTGCGGATCAAGAACTGCTTAAACCTGATTTAGCTGAAGAAGTTGAAGCATCTGGACAGGAAGAAGCATCACATGTTGAAGATACTTTAGAAAGTCTTAAAACAGAAATTAATTCTTTGAAAGGCGAGCTCAAAAGAATGGAATAATTATTTCTTAAATGCGAGGGACCGGATTCGAACCGGCGAANGGACTAACCNACAAGATTTCTCTCTCATNNCTGTAAAACAGCTCGAAACTCAAAATAAGNCTTGAGTCTTGCGCCTTTGACCACTTGGCTACCCTCGCACAAGTATCAATTATATAGAATCTCGTGTTTTAAAATTTAAAAGAATCGTTTATTCTATAGAATAAAAATAAAATAAAAAGAAAAAGGAAAATAAAAAAATAAAAATTAAATCTTCACTTTGTTTACATACTTTTTAGCGACAGTGTCAACAGCATTCTTTAAACCAAGTCCAAGAGCGATTGCNATTCCAAGTCCAAGTGCACCTACTATGATAAGTAAGATGTTGTTAACCAGCGTAGCTGGTATTCCAAGAACCGGTAGTGCAAGAGCAATACCTACATACAGTGTAAAGAAAAATATTACTTTACCTGTAATCATTGCCCAAAGTTTNTTTGTGCTCTTAAGGTGCATCTTAATGTATTCTCCCAGTGCGTAACCGGCTACAATTATTGCAGATGCTCCAATTATTTTTGGTATAAATGCTGTTATCTGAGCTGTCCAAGCAGCGAGTGCTGGTATTCCAAGAATTTCATTACTTAATGCAGCTGTTATAAATCCAAGATAAATCCACCATCTAGTTATGACAGAGAATAGATTTGATAAACTTACAACAGGTTTTTTCTGTTCTGTAACAAAGTAATCGAGGTTTACTCTTTCTAGCAATTCTTTAACTACTCTACCAAGAATCTTACCTACAACCAGACCTATGATTAACAAAATCACAGCGCTGATAAGATTCGGCAAGAATGCTATAGTCGACTCACCGAGACCGCCCAATACTGATAACAAATCGGCCATTCTTTAATTCCTCCATAATTTTTTGTAGAAGACTTTTCAAAAATACGTCCAAGCAAGTCTTCTGGATCCAGAAACCACTCGGTTTCTAATAAANCATCCTTAAAGATGCAATATAAAGATTATTTTGCTTAATTTTTTAGAAATTTTTTGGTTTTTTTNNAAAAAAAATTATTTTTTTAAGAAATTTTTAGAAAAAATAAAAAAGCGCCGAGAGCAGGATTCGAACCTGCGTGCGCCGAAGCGCTCCTGCTATCTCAATTCTCAAAAATTATGATTTAACTCNTCATATCCGCCTAAGCAACAANAGTTGCCNTCAGAGTCAAGCCATATTGTCATCGAATTCTCAAGGCAGACGCGTTTAACCAGGCTCCGCCATCTCGGCTTTCTTTTGATAGATGTTTGTTATTAGTAAATTTATAAATGCTTTATTTGATTGAACTTATCATTTTTTTAACTTGGGATGGGTTCAAGCCAACCAAGGGAGCAAATGTTTCTTTTGGTAGTTTATTTAGTTTACTTATATTAATTTCACTAGTAGCAGATGCATTTGTATTGATTTTATCAGATACTTTAATTTTTATACAAGATGTCCATTTTTCTAATCTTTTTTGTAAGGTTTTATCCACTTTTCCAGTTAAAATTGGAAAAGCACCTCTTTTCATCATCATCCATATTGCAAGCATATCCATGTTGCTTCGCAACTGAGAAGAGAAATACCCTGCTGTTTGTAATGGCATACCGCCTGGGCCTGGTTCTGTTGTATCATATACATATGATTTGTCCCGTATTTCGATTGTTATGGTTTTATCTGGATTTTTCATCTTAACTTTGTATCCTTTATTGAAGAATATCTCACCTATTTGCTCTTTTATTTGCTGACTTGTCTTTGGAAACTTCTTATCAGCTCTTACTGCCTCGATCTTGAATGTTTTTTTCTTAGAAAATCCCTTCATTAGCTTAGAAACTGCTTTTTCTATTGATTTCATGTCTTTTTCTACAGTAATTACAGGTGAAAATGATGCAACACCGAATATGTGTTCTAAATCATTCTTAATTTGTTTGCTATAATCATCAACAACTACCCTTCCATCAACTATTTTCACGTTTTTTCCTGTTAGTCTACGAATGTTTTTTCTTAATTCACTTAACATCTGTCGTTTTACTGGATCTGACTTTAGATGCAGTTCATTATATCGTATAATTGTTTCCATGAAATAGAATTCATAGATGTGTTTTTAAGATTTTTACTCGTAATGATATTATGGTTAATGTTGATAACAATACTACCATAACTGAATATTGTGAATTTGTAAAAGATGTATATGGATTGTCAAATGAGAGATATTTCAGTATATGGGATATGATGAGTAATATAGAAAGATTTGCAATGAGAGGTTTGAAAGGTATACGAAAAGAAGATTATGAAAAAGCGAAATTAAATCTTTTGATTTCTTTTAGTTGGTTTACTTCAATTACAAATAAACTTCATATTGATATAGAAGATGCAGTATGGAAACGATTTCCATTCATGTGTTCGTATTGTGCATCTAATCCTTGTAAATGTAAGAAAGAAAAAATAGAAATACGCCAAAAAGTTCCTATAGATAATTCAAAAAAACCAAATACTCTTAGAGATTATCAAAATATGTTTAAAGAAATATATCCAATTGAAGCTAGAACTATAGAGCACGCAGGTGTTCATCTTGCAGAAGAACTTGGTGAACTTTCTGAAGCAATACTTACTTACAGAAGTGGTCATAAAGACGAAATGTTCAAAGAAGTTATCATAGAACTTGCAGATGTTTTTTCATGTTTTATTGGTTTGTTTAACTCTATAAATTTTGATATGACAACAGAACTTTCAAAGATGTTTTTTGATAATTGTCATGTTTGCCATAATGCTCCATGTAATTGTAATTTTAATTCTGTAATAAAATTCAAATCTTGATTATTTAGATAGTTTTTGTGCTTGAGATATTAAATCTTGAGCTTTTTCACGAGAAACTGGTAAAGTTTTTGCCTTCAATACATCTTGTATTGTTATAATATCATTATCAATTAATTTCCCTATTGTATTTCCTTCTGCAGAAAGTATTGTTACTGGATATAATTTATCTTTTGTAATTATATTATCAAGATTATGTTCTTTACTAATATTCCATCCTGTTAATAACATATTTTTACCTTTTGCATAATCTATTGCATGTTGTGAGAATTTTGTATTTGTAACAACCCATGAACCTGTAAAATTATATTTTCCTGATTTATTTTTGTTAATATCATCCATTCTTGCCCAAACTGTCAATACTACACCTAAAGATGTGTATCTATGAGGATTAACATGACGTTTACACTCAACTAATAGAGTTTTTCCATCTTTTTGAGCTACTACATCAACTTCATGTGAAACAAATTCGCCTTTAATTATTTGATCAAGTTTGCATTTGAATCCATTAAATTCTAGAATTTTTTTAACATATCTTTCAAATACCATTGGACCTAAATGAGCAACAGATTCTCTCAATCTATAATCAAATGGTGATTTATTTTCTAATTTATTTAATTCTATTAGAATTTTTTTATAAACATCATGCGTTGATTCTCCTTCTTTAACAGTTGACTCTATTCTTGATGCTATTTGCATTGCGGTTTTATGATCAACACCAACTCGTTTTATTGTTTTAATTATTTTATTTTTATCAAACTTTTCTTTTTCACCGTTTGCTTTTACAACTAAAACCATATCAATCACTTTATTATGTATGCATTGTTCTTCTTAGAAAAATTTACAGCATTTTTGAGTTTGTTCTTATGTTCTGCATAAATTGTATAAAGAACTTCTCCTTTTTTTACTTTCTCATTTAATTTTTTATTTAAAAATATTCCTGATTTTTTATTTTGAGGTGAACCTGCTAAACGTGAAATTCTTTGCAATGCATGAATACTAATGTATTTTACTTTTCCAGATTTATGTGCTAAAACATTTTTATGTAATTTTCCAATTTTTATTTTATCTGGCATTATGTTTGGGTTTCCGCCTTGAGCTTTTATTATCTCACGTAATTTTTCTTCTGCTCTACCACTTTTTATTATTAATAGTGCTAAAGTTCTTCCTTGTTTTAAAGTACGAACTCTTTTCTTAATTAAAAACATTGCAGCTGCAAGTTCTACAACTTTTTTTATTAGGTAATGATTCTTCCTTGCTATTAGAATTTCTAGAGCTTCTCTTGCTTCTAATGCTGGTCCTAATGCATGTCCTATTGGCTGCTTTCCATTTGTTAAAACATAATCAACATTCATTCCCAGCATTTTTCCTACTCTTCTGAACTTTAATCCTAATTCTTTTCCTTCTTTTTTTGTTTTTACTTTTGCTTCTGGTCCAACAGGAATATCAATTATAACATATTTTGAGCCAACTACTTTTTTCTTACTCAATACGGATGGTAATAACATTGAATCTTGGTTTAGAGGGCGCTCGATTTCAATGAACTGGTCATCTGCTGGAGCTAAGTTAAAAGAACCGCCCCATACAATACATCCACCAGTATCTTTGATTATTTTTGTTATCTGTACTTTTGTTTTCTTAACAGGAGCTAATACTTCCATTCTATCTGCAGTGCCAGCTGGACTAGTAATAGCACGGGAAGATGTTTTTGGCATTCGTAGTCCAGATGCTGCAATTATAGGAACTAATAATAATGTTGTTTTATCTCCTGGAACTCCACCTATAGAATGTTTGTCAACACTATTATTACCAAATTCTAAATGAGCACCAGTTTCAATCATTGCTTTTGTAAGATAGTATACTTCTTTATCGGTCAATCCGTTTATTGTGGTTGCAGTTAAGAATGAACTTATTTCTAAATCATTTAGTTTATGTTTTTCAACATCATGAATTAATTCTCTTGCTTCTGAAAACGATATGGGTTTATTATGAATTTTTTTCCTTATAGCTTCTTTTGAAATAAGCATTTCTCTTGGTTCTGCGCTAATACTATCTCCTGAATCTACATCAAGAATTTTTGCAAGCTGGCTGTTAATAATAATTTCACCAGAACTAACTAAACTTGTTGAAGTATTGACAACTGCAGCAATTTCCTTTTTTCCATGTTTTAAAATAATTCTATTTAGTGGAGTTACTCCAAGTTTCTTTGCATTATCTTCATGAATTATGCAGATTGTTTTTGTTGATGCATTAATTCTTGATTTTTTTACTTTCAGTTTCATTTAGACACCTTACGTTTATTTTTTATAATTTGATTTATGCGAATGGTCTCTATTAATCCAATTAAACTGCAAGATATTAAATAAACTATGAAAATATTTATCAATAATGCAACCGTGGCTATTATTAATAAATCACTAACCCTTGGTAATTCTCTAAAAAATCCACTGGATAATGGTACTTGTTCTATATCTTCTATTGTTTTTATCTCTTGACATACTTCTTGTTGACCAATTGGGTGTTCTGATATAAACTTTTCCATTTTTTCGTTGTATTCAGTTTCGTTTATTATTTGATTATTTTCATCTAGTGTTGCTACAGAAATACTTGGAAAGAATTCATATAAAATACATGTATGCTTGATATTTTTTTCGGATAATTGAAAAATGTCATATACATTGTATGGAAAGAAAAATCTTATAAAATATTCGTTAAATTTTCCGATAAAAAATGAAAATTCCGTTATATCTGTTGGCCCAGAATCTAATTTTGATTGTATTTCATCATTTATGTCTTCAAGTGGTTTTAATTGAGTATATTTTTCTGATAAATATTCATTAACGGCGGTTTCATTGAAAGTAAGACAACCACGTATGTCTGGACTTCCTATACAACTGCGCCCATCACTCCCTATACTCATTCCCATAATATATGCTGCGTAGTATTCTGTTGAATTTAATGCATGTTCATAGGTTCTTATTTTTATTAGTTCTACTGTATTATGAATTAACGTATCTATATTCTCATTCATATAATCTATTTTTTCCAAAACAAAAAGTCCTGCAGGTATTAGTAAAATCAAAAATATGATAGGGATAATCATTTTCTGTTTGGTCGGTTTCAAAAATACTTTCAGTTTCATTTATCCACCTCTTAGTTCACGCAATACTTTTACTGGGCGTTTCACGCCTTGTTCGGTTATAACTCCTTCAACATATCTCCATGGAGTAATATCAAAAGCTGGGTTTAATATAACTGAGTCTGGTAATTTCTTTGTAACTTCATTTGGATCTCTATATTCTATTTTAACAGTGTCTTTATGATACTTCAAAGTATTGGCAATAACATACATTGGCTTTCCTATTGCATCTGCAGATGTAGCCATTAGTAATGTTCCTATTTTATTGATAACTCCTTTCCATGTAAGAACATCTGCGCCAACTGCAACCATGTCAACTTCTTCCATATAATATCCTGCTGCTGCATCAATTATGTATTTTATTTTTACACCTGCTTTTCTTAGTTCTTTCGCTGATAATAATCCTTGTCTACGCGGTTCTGTCTCAGTAACATATACTTCTTTAATTTTGGATTTGTTTGCAATTAATGCTGCATCTAATTCAGAAGAATTGCAGTGTATCATTATCTTTCCTTTCAAAACTTTAGCGTTTTTGTTTATTTTTTTCTGTAAACTCTCTATATATTCAATTTGTTCATTGATTGTGTTTATTCCTGGCTTTTTCTTAATTTTAGATAGAACATTAGAGAGCATTATGGTTGTAGTTGGACGAGCAGTTTCTAATTCATGTATTTTCTTAAAAAATACTTTTTCAAAACCGTTTTTCTTTGCAAATTGCTTCAAAAACTTCAGAGATTCCAGTGTTATGGTCCGAGAAGAACGTATTTTCATTGACTTTATATCTTTGATTATGTCTGTCATATAAGTTTAATTGATAATAACCCAAATAAAGCTTTATATTGATAAATAGTGTAGATTAATTATGTCTAGTAATGTCAGATTTATGGAAGCAATTACCTCTGGATTTGATTTTGTAAATAACTCTAAAAATTTCTTGTTTGTTTTTATCTGGTCTCTAATACAAATTATTTTGGTAGGTGTACCTACAATTTTGATATCATCATCATTATTAACAACAGTAACAAGTGGAACTTCTTATATTTCAGTACTCATATCATATTTACCACTCATAATAATAGGAGTTGTGGTGTATTTAGTAGAGATTCTTTTCACAGGAGCTTTAATCTATCGATACAAGACAGAAAAATCTTTGTCGGTTTCTATAAAATTTGCATTAAATAAGTATCATAGATTATTAGGAATTAATCTAATTTTTATATTATTTTTAATTATTGCAGGATTGTGCGTGTTGTTAGGGGTTTATTTAATATTTTTTGTTGGTAGTTATGTTATTATCACCATTGTTGGTGCAATGCTCATACTAATTGGTATAATAGTGGGTATTATGATTTTACTAATATTTCCTGTGTTCATGGATCAAGAGGTTATACTTACAGATAATAGTGTTATACAAATAGCGAAAAATTTATGGGCGATTTTTAAGAAAGAATGGATTAATATACTTATCATAGCTATAATAGTGGTTATATTTTGGTTTTTCATAACTATATTTTTTAGTGTTGTTCCTAATGCTATAGTATCGGTTGTAGCTCTCTTTAATATTGTTCCACCATCAATTTATATTATCTTGACCATCATAACTACTGTTATTGCTGTTATTGGAACAACTATTATAAAACTTATGATGATTGGTAGTTTTACACATGTTTATCTACAAATAAAAAAAGTTAAAGTGAGGTGATTTTTATGGCTGCTAAACCAAAGGTTATGATAAAAAGAAGACATCCGGCATTAGTCTTTATATTTACAATAATTACTCTTGGTATATATGGAATATACTGGATGGTTAAAACTAAGACAGAAATTAATAGTCTTGGAGCTGATATACCAACTGCATGGTTACTAATAATACCTATAGCAAATTTGTACTTTTTATATAAATATATGGAAGGATTTGCAACATATGTCGATAAAGGTACTAGTAAATGGGTATGGTTTATACTATGGTTATTTGCATCAATTATCATAATGGTAATAGTCCAAATGAAGCTTAACAAATTTGCAAAGTAATTAACTCTTTTTGAAAAAAGCTTCAAGAAAGATTGTTTTACCCACGGGTGTTTTTCCGAACTCTAATAACTCGAATCTATCTTCAAATAACTCGAGTAGTTCGTCTTTGCTAAAGAAAGTGAAAAAACGCCCAGTTTTATCTTTTTTATCAGGAATTATTTTTTCGCCTGTACCTTCTTTAACACAAACATAAAGTATTCCATTATTTCTCAATATATCATGCAATTTTACAATAACCCTAGGAAGATTGTGTTTTTCAACATGAAGTAAGGATGTGACTGCCCATATGCCATCAAATGACTCATTTTTGAATTTTAAGTCTTCTATATCCATTACAAATGATTTTAGTCCCTTAGCTTTACATAAATCAATCATCTTAGATGATAAATCAATACATGTTACATCTAAGCCTTTTGTAGAAAAATATTGTGCATGGTCTCCACCACCACTACCTAGATCAAGAATCTTCTTTCCTGGAATTAAATCAATGAATTTAGGAAATTCATCACGTCTTACTATATCTAGAAGTCCTTTGAACTTATCTACAAATAATTCAGCGTGTTTATCATAGGATATAATGGTATGTTCTTTATAATTCATTTGATTTGTTTAGTAGAAAAAGATAAAAAAGAATTACTGGCAAAGTGCGTCTGGATTAGATGCTGCTACAGTACCATAACCAAATCCTGGTGATGGTGATGCACTTGTTAGTTCTTCATCACATTCTGCAGGAGCCTCATTGAAAGCGCCACAGATAGTTGCTAATAATGAAGCTGGATCACGTGATGAACTAACAGATTGTCCATTTATTACTAATGTTGGACTTCCACCTACGCTATAAAGTTCATTTTCTGCTTTGTGGATATCAAATAATGGGAATCTACCACTTAACCATGAGCTAGTGTCATCTAAGTTAGCTATTACATTGAATTCTTCATCAGTAGCATCATAACATGCGTCCAATTTTGCTTGATCGATTCCGCCATTATCTATACATGCAGGTGAATCACCTTCATCTAAGAAGCATGTAAGGTAATCTAGGAACTTATCATTTTGTTCTTTTTGTATACAATATTGGTTAAGTTGCTCTTCAACTTCGCCTTGTGTTGGATGCATTGCATAATATACGAATTTAAGCTCAAAGTCAATTTTGTCTCCTAATAAATCTACAACAGGTAAAATTCCTTTTTCAGCCTGAGTACCATATGGACAATGAGACATTACAAATAATTCAACATTTGGTTTATCTGCTTTTACTACCTCTGCTGGAATTGAAGTTGTTACTTCTGGAGTCTCAATTTCTTCATCTACATCATATCCTGATGGGAAGAAGTATTGACCGTCTAAAGATAAGAATGATTCGACTTCTTGTGTGAAGTCATCGGATGTTAAAGCAATATTTATTTTATAGAAACCTCCTTGTGTTGTAATTTCTGTTACATTTACAGCAACATCAGGAGATACTAGATTTTCAGATACATATGTAATTGCAGCAGCAGAAGCATCTGCTTCTGATAATGTACCACCAGTAGCCATGCCTGTTGATGGTACAAATACATAAGCTCCTACTGAAATTATAAATAAAACTGTCATGATTAAAGCAATTGGTTTCCAAACAGTTGATTTAGATTTTGAAGAAGGTTCACTAAAGACACTATCTCTAGATTCTGATCTTTCTTCATGTTTTTCTTCATGATTTTCATCTTTAGTAGAATTATTTTCTTCGTCCATGGCTATTACATAGATACAAAGGTTTAAATATTAAATCTGAATTGATTTCACAGTGTTTACTGCTGTTAAAATAATATTTTCAACATCTAGATTCTTTTCAGCTTCCTGAATCTCGTATGAACGTCCACGTGTTCGTGGTTTTCTTGGAACTAGACCGCAACATGAATGTTCTTTAGCAATTGGTAATGTTCCTATATTATAAGCAATCTTTGTTGTATCAATTTTATCAAAACCTAGTAATGGGTTAAGTACTGGTAGGGTTGCTACTTCATGTTCTAACACCATATTTGGTAATGTTTGTGATGCAACTTGTGCTAAGTTCTCTCCTGTTACTAATGCATCACATTTGCGTTTTTTTGCTATTGCTGACGCAACACGAAACATCATTCGTCTGCATAAAATACATCTAAGATTCGCAGGAGCTTCAGTTGATATTTGTTTCATAATAGGACCATGTGGAACAATATGCATTGTGATTTTGTTCTTTTTCATTACCTTTTTGAGCTGCTTAACCATATCTTCAGCCGCTTTTCTGTTCTGAGGGCTCATATATGGCTCTGAGTAAAAAAACACATATTCCAAATCATACCCTTGTTTATACATTAGATATGATGCAACAGGTGAATCTATTCCACCTGATATTAATGAGAGTAATTTCTGTTCCATGATTATCATGGTTCATAGGTGGATATTAAAGATTTTAAGGTAAATAATATCTATGCCAAAAAAACGTGCTAAACGCAAGCCTGCTAAAAAGAGCTTAAAGCGAAAAAACGCAGATATTATTAAATCATTGGAAGAAAGAACAATGAGACTTATTGGTAAGGATTATCAGCCTATTACTATGAAAGAACTCAAACTTGTTAATGAAAGGATTGATAGTGTTGATGAAGACTTATCAGTTAGGTTAAAACGGTTAGAGAGCGCGTTTATTTCATTCTCAGATGCTGTTGAAGGTATGAAAAAAGAGCAGAAAAAATTGATAAAACAAAAAGAAAAATTAGAAGCTAAGAATAATGAACTTGAAATGAGAATAGCTGGCGTTGATGTTGGAGCAATTGCAACTGCTGCTGCTGATAAGGTTCAAAGAAGTATGCATGAAAATGTCGCAATGGTGCAACATGCTGTATCTGGAAAAGAAGCTGATTATGAAGATCTACTTGAAATGAAAGATGCTGCAATGGATTTGAGTGAAGAAGATAAATTAGCAGTTTCTTTAATGAAAAAGGGTGGAAAAAGATATTTGAATAAAGTTCAGGACAATAATTTAGTTAAATTATATTTGTTTGTTCGAGATAATAAAATCATAAAAACCTCTGATGCTGCTATGGTATTGAAAATAGATGAAGGTACTATAACAGGATTAGCTGAAACTTTGTATGAAAACAAACTCATAAAGATGCAATACCCAGCATTTGGAAAACCAATGCTTTCTAAGAAATGATTAATTTACAATTGGTTTATTTTTTCTAACTAATATGAAAAATATTAATCCCAATCCTATTACTATTGCTTCTGCTATCCAGGTTCTAACAGGAAAATAAAACAATATTCCAACACTTGTTATTAATCCTAATACTGCAAGGGTTGGAACTTTTCCTATATTTATTGGACTTCTGAATTCACGCTTCTTGTTTGGCATACTAAATCTTAGTTTTATTGCAGATGCGTTAACCAATATAAATATTATGAATATACTCATTGTTGTTATTTCTGCGATTGATAATATGTCTCCTCCTAATGTAATAACAGATGCTAGTAATCCAACCAAAAATACACTGATATAAGGTGTTCTTCTTTTTTTGTGAATTTTCGAAAGTTTTTTTGGTAGAACTTTCCAACGCGACATTCCATATACGAAACGACTTGCAACAACCATCATTAACAATACTGTGTTGATTGTGGAAACCATTGCAATAACAGACATTATGTATAACATTTCGCCTCCTGCTGCTGCAGCTGCTACATCAGCCAGAGGAGCATTTGATGCTGCCAATGCTTCATGTCCTAAAATTGATAAAGATGACACAGCTACTAGGACGTATATGATTGTTGTTATGAATATTGCTATAACCAAAGCTTTTGGTATAATTTTTTTTGCTTTCTTAGTTTCTTCTGAAATGTTCACAATGTCTTCAAAACCTATGAACGCAAAGAATATCAAAGCTGCGGNAGCTAATATTGGATAGAAATTTGCTGTTAAATGCGTTATACTTAAATTAACTGTGAAATTTGTTAAGAAACCTAATCCTAAAAATATAATTATTAACAATCCTGATATTTCTATAAGAGTAGCAACTATGTTAAAATTAGATGTTTGTTTTATTCCCCAATAATTTATTGCTGATAAACCTGCTATTAAAATAATTGATATTGGTACAATCATCAGCACATCTAAGGAAAACAGAGAGACAAAATACCCTGAAAATCCTAAAGCAACGGTAGCAGAGGCAACTATACTTGTTATTAAAAATAACCAACCTGCCATAAATGACACAGAACGCTTTCTAAATGCTTTGAAAGTGTAAATATATTCTGCCCCTGATCTTGGGAACATTGATGATAATTCCGCATATGATAAACCAGTAAACATTGCAAGAATTGCTGCTACAAGAAATGATAACCATACGTCATTTCCAGATATTCCAGCTGCTTTTCCTATTAATGCATATATACCTGCACCTAGAATTATTCCTACACCATAAAATGTTGCAGTCATTAATGTAAGTTCCTTCTTTAATCTTGGTTTTGCCATAATTAGAATTTCTTATTAGATATATAATGGTTTTTTTAAATACTATCAAGCTAATAACAGTGTTATCAAAGTGATTAAAGATGAAACCTAAATGCGAAAAGTTTGTTTTGACTCAATTACCAGGTGTGCGTGCTGCATTGGTAAAAGACCTAATAAATCGGTATGGATTAACACAAACTGAAACTGCTCGGTTAACAGGTATAACGCAAGCTGCTGTTTCTCAATATGTACGAAGTCTTCGTGGTAAACGATTACCTAATAATAAATCTGCTCAAGCTGAAATAAAACGGATTTCTAATGGAATAATTAAGAAAAATATTACTAAACTACAATTAAATGAACGTTTCTGCAAAGTTTGTAAGATTATAAATAAGTGATTATTTGTTTCGGTTAAACCCGAAGTTTCATGTAAATTCTTAAGGGTTTTTATATCTAACATAATAACTTTGTATTATGGATGATGAAAAAATTACTCTAGATAAAAAGGCTTTTCAAAGCCTTGCTTCAGATAGCAGAATTAGTATACTAAAGAGCTTGGATAAACGAAGAAAGACTTTATCAGAATTATCTAAAGAATCTAAGATGTCAGTATCTACTGTTTCAGAACATATAGGTAAACTTACTGATGCTGGTCTTATTGTAAAAAAAGATGATGGGCATAAGTGGAAATATTATGAACTTAGTAGAAAAGGTAAAGGTGTATTATACCCTGAAACTAAAAAAATATGGGTAATAATTTCTGTTTCAATATTAGCTATACTTGCATTTGGATCTGATTTATTCTTTAGATCAAGCTTTGCTGCAGCTAGTGCTACAAAAGATTCTAGTGAAATGATTTTATCAGAAGGGACAAGATCAACTACACCTCAGGTTATTAATGTAGTTACTGGTTTACCATTGATTCATATTATAGGAATTACGTTCTTTGCAATACTTGCACTAGTATCTCTAACTCTGTTATATAGGAAAGGTATGATTCTAAAAAAATAATCCCTATTTAAACCTAAATCTAGTTAATTATTATTTTATGAAATATATTTTAATGATTGGATTGGTTTTATCTGTTCTTTTAATTAGTGGATGTACCAATATAACTGCTGAACAAAATTTCAACCAAGGCGTTGTTGATACTTATACATGCATGAAAGACTGTCAAGTAGAAGATGTTGATGGTATTGAGATGATTTCTCCAGATTGTCGACAAACATGTCGTTTAGCTCATTATGATTATGATGCTCTTAAAAGTTTAAGCTCTGAGCAGCGTTCACGCGTTCTCATATTAAGAAATGTCGCTGATGAACAATGTGATCCTTTAGAACTAGAAGAATTTCATTCATGCTTAGATAGTGTTATATCTACAGCTAAAACTGAATTCGATTATATAAATTAAAGATGGGGATTAAGTTAATGTTATTAAACTCTTCAAATATTATTGCGTTGTTGATTTTTTTGTAGTTGTTGTGATTATTTTTATTTCTGCTGAGAAAGTAGCAAGATGGCTGTATAGACATCAAGGAGCTCGTACATTTGTTTCTGAAGAAACTTATGTCAAAATATATCATTATGGGAAATATCTACTTCTGATTGGATATATTGTAATTTTAATTGGGTTACTAGTATTCTAAAAAATTAAGCGCCCTTGACGCGATTCGAACGCGCGACCCCTTCCTTAGGAGAGAAGTGCTCTAATCCAAGCTGAGCTACAAGGGCAAAAGATTGAATAATGGTACTTTAGACGTATATGTTTAAAGTGTTATCCATTATTGCTCCCATTACACGCCTACCAAGCTCACTTGATTTGTTTACGCGTATTGTTGCTTTATTTCCAATTGTAGCAGAGAACAAAAATGCATCTTCAACATAGAAAGATACATTATTTCCTATTTTCAGTGGATCAAATGCAAAAGTTACTGTATTTCCTCTTTCATCAACTTCAAAATCAATTTCCTGTCCCATTGTTGGAACTTTTGGCTGAACATCTATACCAATTCCTAAATATTCCTCTAATTGTTTGATATTTTTTCCTTTTGTTCCAATTAATCTTGGAATTAATTCGTTTCTTACTTTGATTGATGCTTTGTTATCACTAAGTATTTGAATATCATTTTCACTTATACTTGAATCAACATTTCTAAGTTCTTTAAGCAATTGTTTTTTTGCTAAGCTTTGCAAACCATTTTCTACTTTTTTTGTTTCTTTTACAGGAATTATAATATTTTCTTCACCATATGTGTAGATTTCATAAACTAATTCTTTTGTTTCAAAATCTTTAACTTCTACAACTGGACGAGCTAAATCTGCTTCTGTCATTCCACTTGGTACTCTAACTGTCAAAGATAATTCTAAAACTTCCTCGACTTTTCCGTTTTCTATGAAAATAACAGTATCAATTATGTGTGGAATCATTCCTAATTCACTTCTTGTTAGAAATCTTTGAATAGCATCTATTGGTTTAGTTGCGTGAACTACACCAACCATTCCTATACCTGCTAAACGCATGTCAGAAAATACTTCAAACTCTTCACTTTTTCTAACTTCATCAAAAATAGTGTAATCTGGTCTTACTAACAATAACATATCTGCAGTATGTACAAATGAACCATGCAGTTTTGTATATTGTGTAATTCCTGGTTCAACTTGTAAATCACGTGGTGATTCAAAAGTTTTTACTATTTTTTTGTTTGCATTAAAATAATTTGCTAAAGCTGCAGCAAATGTTGATTTACCTGANCCNGGAGCTCCTGCAATNAAAACTCCTTCAACTTTTTCNGTTATTCGTTGTTTTAGTTCAGGACTTAATTGATAATCATCTAAANTTAATTGNANAATAGGACGAACTACTGTTANTTCTATTGTATCTGANAATGGNGGNCNTGCAATTGCTATACGCATATCACCTAATTGAACAACAGTTGCCTTGTATCCTGCTAATTCTATGAAAGCATCTGGTTCATAACGTGCAGCATCCATTATTTCTGTTATAATATTTTCTAATTCTTTTTTTGTAGTTATTTTATCTCTTGCAGAAACCAATTGAATGTTTCCTGGTGTTCCTTTTTTAGCTAAAGGAATTTGATTTTCTTTCAAATGTAAAGACATTGTGTCTTCAGTCATCATTTGTGTTAATGCTGTGTCTGTTTTTTTCTTATATGGTTCATAAAACTTAACATCAAGGCCTTCTGCTTCAGCTGCTAATGCTTGAACACGGTCAGAAGTGTATAAAATAGCCTCTTCATCTTTAGCAATATCAATAATTAGAGCATCAATTCTACCAGCTTTTGCTAGTTTAATTTCATCAACGGTTTGTCGCCTACCTGTAATTCTTAGACTTATTTTTTCATTTTTTCCAGACAATTCACGTAGTTTTTTAATTTCGCGTAGTCCGTCCATTCCTATGCTACGACCGTGACCAGCCTGAGAACGTAATTCTTCCATTACAAAGTAAGGAATTATGATTTCTATGTCTTGTAATTTGTTATCTTCTATTAATCCAGTTAATATTCCATCAACTACTATACTTGTATCTGGTACTATTTTTTGCATTTTATTCACTTCCAATGTTATCCTTTCTAAGAATGAGGCCAATACTAAAATTAGAAAGAAGACTTAAAAGCGTTTTACAGAATGTGAAAGTAAGTGATTACAATGCCACTAACAGGAACATATCCAAAGAAACTTGTATCAGGTAGAATTGAGATACCTAGACGTATGCGTAAGATACTTGGTAGTTATCCGACTGCATCAATACAACATGAAAAGGGTGACAAACAATCTTATCCTTATCTTCGTTTACGACCAAGTGTAGCTAAAGAACCTCCTGCTCAGACTGTACAGTTAACTGATTCTCAACTGCGACACGTTCGTGTTAGAACAAGTGATCAGGTCGTTATCATTGGAGTAAATGATCGAGCTGAGATATGGAAACCTGACATGTATGCAACTTATGAAAAAGAACAACGACTAGCAACACCTGCATAAACATTAATTAGGTTTAATTAACTGGTTGTTAAATTTTTTCCACTAATTACCCACAATGTGGGATTTAAGCATTTTGATTCTCGAAAATATACAACCAAATACCGAAATTGGTTTATATGACCGAATACAATAATTAGCAGGTGTAGGAATGAAGAGGATGTGCTGCAAATGGAAAAATGTAGAGAATGTGGCTCTGGCGAATTCGGATACGACGGAGAACACATGATAAAATTTTGTAGAGGATGCGGTACTGTGGAAGAAAAAGAATTTTGGCATTTAGTTGCCTAGATAGGAAATGTGAAAGCAATATGGTAGTAAATAAACAGAATAAAAAAAGTGAATAGTGATTTCTTCTCAGTTTTTTCTAGTCTGGAGTACATACTTTTTTTTGATTTAACAAGATGTTAAATAGAAATTATGAAAAAAAATTAGTTGCATTGTTTTCCTGTTAATAATGGTAACAATGAGCAATAAACTGGTTTTTCATTAAAATCTTCATCAAATAATCCTGCTTTTAGATGCATTGTTGCATCATAAAATCCCCATACTACTAGACCTCTTGTAGCTTCGTGGTTTCTAACTATATCAAAGAACTTTCTATAAGCCCAAGCCTGGTAATCATTATAAGTATTGTAATATTTTCCTTCATTTGTAACAAAAGATGAATCTCCATCAATTTCAAGCATGGCTTTCCAAGAAATTATTGATCCGCTCTCATTCAAATAAAAATGAACATTGTGTTCTCCCTCTAATAATTCAAATGTACCAACAGAACTAGTTTTTGGGGCTTGGTCTCCTATTGGAATTTCAAGAATTTTAACTTCTGAATTACTTTCAATTTCTACAACCTCAATATTTCTAAATTCCACATAATCTCCAACAATAGAATTTTCAGTTAAACCTAATAAAATATACAAATCTTTTCTGTTATAACTTGTAGTTAAAGGTAAGCTTGAAATTGTTTGCCATTCTCCTGTTCCATTAATTAATTCATATTCAATTAAACTAGTACTGTCAAAGTTTTCTTTTATAGCAGAAAGAGCAATTGTAGATTCAATACCCTTTGGAGATATCATTTCAGCCCTAAATATAAACTTCTTTCCTCCTTCTTCATCCTCACCAAGAGATTGAAAAATAAGATTACAAAGATTATAATCAGTACAGATAGAATTTGGTTGGCTTTTGGTTATTTTTAGAATTTCGCCTTGCGAATCTAATTTAATTCCTTCACGTGTTTCCCAATTAATTCCTACTAAATTTTCAGATAAATCTCTAACAATATTTTCTTTACCTTCTACTTCAACACAATAACTATTTTGACTTTCACCTTTTCCTTCAGCAAAGACTCCAACAGAATAAGTTCCATCTAATAATATCTGAGATTTCTTTGTCATTCTAGGAGCGTCTTTTTTACAGTCTGGGTTATTTCCGTAAGGATTGCCTTCTGGGACATAAGCATAACTAGATGTTGGGGTTACTTCTGTAATAATAAATTCTGGGGAACTTATCATAGATTGTATTAACCATTCATTTATTTGTGCAATATCAAATTCTGTAATATAAATTGGTAAGCCTGTTTCTTCATAAACTTCATCTAAAGCTGTGCTTATTACTTCTTCAGAAGGTAGCTGAAAATCAGACTTATCAGAATCTCCTGCTAAATGTGCCATAAATCCGAGACCATCTAATGGAGCACCTCTTGATATTAATTCATTTGCAAGTTCAATATATTTTTTTCTCAGTCCAGGATATAAAATTACTCCTCCTTCATTTAAAATTAAAATAGCATTAGGATCTTCCTCATGTGCCCAAGTTAGAATCTTATAAGCTGCTTCTTCAACATTCCATCCTGTTCCCATATAATCATTTATAGGACTATGTGATTGTCTGGCTATTGGATGGTTCATAGCATCATACATATAAATTCTTCCTTTATATCTACTTGTGACATTTCTGACATGTTCTTCTAATGCTTTTCTTTTTTCTTCTTGAGTAGATTCATTATACCAATCGGGCCATCTAGATTCCATATCAAAAGCAATTGTGAGAGAATGTAATTTTATTTTTTTATTATTATCTTCAAGCCAATCAACTTCCAAATCTAAAGCATCCCAGAGATAAAGATCTCTTGAAACCGAATGAATAACATTCATATGTCCTTGGACTGTTCCTATTCCAAAGATGTTATTGAATTCTTCCTTGTATTTTGTTAATTCATNACTTTCTAAATCACAATATGCTTCATGGTTCTCTCCAGAACTATCAATAAATTCGTTATTTACCAAATTCTCGAATTTCAATAACAATACATTTCCATTTGAAATACTGTTTCCATTATATTCATCTAAAACTTCTGATGAAGATAAAGCTCTATTCCATATTTTTACATTGTCTATTTTTCCGATAAAACTATCTTTTTGGTTTTTTCCTTTATCAAAACTAGCAATACTAATTGGAACATTACTATTTTGTATATTTCCTGTGATAACTCCAGAATGTTGTTTGCCATTAATATACGGGGTTAAAGCAAAACCATCATATATGCATCCAACACTATACCATTGATTAGTTTTTATAATTCCGGAAGGGGAAGTTGCAGAAATTGCTTGCCCATTAATATTAGCCACACAGTTTAATTCTCCTTTATCTCCAGTATACATTATCCAAGAACCACTGTCTTTAGTTGAGTCATATTTTCCAATAATAGAATTATTCTTAAAATCATATTTTATATTAATTCTAGAAAATATAGAAATTTTATCATAATTCATATTTTCAGAATTTTTAAGTGTAAGGTATGAAAAAGGAATAAATTCTGCTATTCTATCTGTATTATCTAAAATAAGATTTGGACATTTTTTATAAAAATCTATATCAATTACAGAACCATAAATTATATTATTTTCTCCAATTGTTGTAGTTGTTGTATCTGAATCACCATGGGGCGGTAATTCTCCCCTGTTAGCAATCCAAGGATCTTCTAAATATTTCGTACTATTCTTGTTATATCGCATACTCCAGAAATTAGTCCACGATAAAACATAAACAGTTTTTGGAAAATATTCTTTGATTTCATTAAGAGCTTTGAAATAATCCCAATTACAATGAACAGGAGAATAAAGCAATCTACTCAAATAATCATCTCCAGAGATATTATTCTCAATAAGCCATTGTTCGATATTGACATAATCAACATTGCAATTTTTATTACCTGTTTCTTCCAAACACCAATCTTCATCAAAAACACAATTATGGACTATGAAATTTTTGGAAGGTCCAAATTGTGCAAAACCAAAGGGTTTTCCAGTTGCTATTAATTCATTATATCCACCAATATCTACAGGATTAACACTTTCTGGATAAGCACTTAATCCTACAATATCAACATATTCATTTCCTGGATAATAATACATTACCCTGTAGAGGTTTGGATTTATATCCTCATTAGGTTCGTATACCCATAATATATTATCTAAACCTTTATCATAAGTGTAATAATTAAATAAATATTTCCACATCTCAATAAATTCTTGATTAGTTGCTTGACCCCACCAAAACCAATCTCCATTCATCTCAACAAAAGGAGCAAATAAAACAACTACCCCCTTATCCTCTAAATCCTGTAAACCTTCTGCCATTCTGTCAAGTTCCACCCGCCAGTTAGTATTTAATACAGTACCAGGAGTAATTAACTCATTAAAATCAAAAGAAGTGATATCGTTGTGATCTCCACTAGTCAGCGGATTTGCCATATACGTGTCTAGAATAACTAAACCTCCTTTATTCCAATGTTGGAGAATTAAATTGTTGATTGGTTTATAAGTTACACCATTATCATTCCAATGATTATGCGTCCATCCGAGCAAAGCTGGGTTATGTCCTAATGGTTCATAGTTATACTTTTCAAAAGGATTATCTTCTATGTAGAATTGATACGCTTGTTCATATATTGTTTTATTTTTAGAATTTTCAGAAGACACAATACCAACATACTGCCCAGATAAAACTTTATTCTCATTTTTGTCAGGAAGAGAATAAAGATAATCTAATATTTTTTGTGTGATTGGAAGGGAATTAGGATTTGTTGTAGTTGTATCTTCTAGTAATAATAAAATAGCTTCATCAACATAACCACGAATTATTTCGATACTTTGTTGTATTTCAGGTAGAACTGATGTAGGATTATCTGAATTCTTTCGTATATATGAAATGAGTTTGTCACTGGCATACATTGCATTTGATAATAATTCCGTTACTTGAGAATATCTGTTTGCTTCATCGTAATTTCCTATAGATAAATAATAATCTGTAATTGACTGTGACTGCGTACTAAATTTATCAAAGCTTATCTTCATGTTTTCTAACTTAAAAACAATTTCTAATACATCAACAGATGAAAAAGCTTGTGCATTTGAAGAAGAAATAATTACAACAAATAATACCACTGTTATTGCCAATATTTTTTTCATATATACCATATAGTATTAACAATATATAAAATGTAGAAACTGAAAAAAGAAAANTACGANATGATATCTTCGATATCATTTAGATCTGAAGAAATNTCACCAAGACCTTCTCCTAAATCACCAACAGCAGCATTTGCNTGAGCTTGATCACCAACATTAGCGGCTCCGCCATCTAATACTCCTGTTGTCATGATTACATAACCAGCTATAGCTGCAATTGCGATAACTGCTATGATAATATATGCTGCATTCATTATGAACTACCTCCTCCGCTACCACCGCCACCAGAACTTATGGTTGTCATAGTAGTAGATTCAATAATGTATGTTTCTAAATCTACATTCATTTTTACTGGTTCTGATGGAATGTAAATTTCAACTAAATCACTATTGAAAAAATTATGTTCTACTCTTACTCCGTATGTGTCTACATAATATGTTTCATAAGTATTTGACTTTGAAGATGCGGTTTCAGCATCTGTATCACTCATTGTAACATTAAATAATACGTCGTTCTCTGTGCTAGAATCACCAAGAAGGTGCCAAACTTTTATTTTAATTGATTCTGGAATTCTAAACATAGCATGTGAACTAATTGGTTTTTCAGTTATGTTAATATATGATTCCATTAGGAATGGAAGAATATTGAATCTTATCTCAGCTCCATTTCTTGTTTTTATTG
>NZEE01000020.1 GCA_002688965.1 archaeon
ATCAATGGGGATTGTCGCAGATGTGCGAGCGAGATGCGACCAAACCTGCGGGTAGCCACCCACAGGCGGCGGGTAGCCACCCGCCGTTGCGGGCTTAGGGGTGGGGGCAGGGTTGTTGATTGGGGCTAAAGGGTTTATATAGGGTGGCGATTTTGATGCTATCGTGATGAGTGTGATGAAAGATATACCTTATTTGAAATATAGAGAGGGGCATTCTATGGATATGCAAAGAGTTGCAGATTCTTTATGTAGGGAATACTTATTGAAACCGCTTTCTGTATATGTGATGGATGATGAGCAGATGGTATCTGATGGGGTTTATTGTAATGGTATGATAATTGAATGTGATGAGGGAGTATTACCTCTCAATAATTATTGTATTTTGGTCAATGAGGATTTATGGGGCGTATATGAGGATGAAGATGATATGCTAATTAGACTTCATGTTATATTGCATGAAATGGCTCACTATATACACACCATGAAATATGAAAATAAAGGGGCGGTTCATGGAAAACTATTCAGAAGAATTGAACAAGAATTACATAAGCCATATGGGATAAGGATAGAATATAAAAGCAATGGCTATTTCAAGCATCTGGTTGATTGTGATGGAAATATAATGCTATGATTATATTCATTCTTCTTCAGTTGCATTTGAATCTTCTTCTGGGATTTCTTCTTCATGGATTTGAAGATTTGAAGCATTCGCCATAGCATCTGCCCAATCAGAAAGGAATCTTGAAGCCATCTTTGTGAATACGATGGCCTCATGGTCCTCAAATTCTCGGCTTACCAAGAAGTCCCTAAATGTTGTTTCAAATGCTGGTCCCGATTCTGCAATTTTATCATTCGTCATTTCTTTTCATCTCCTATTTCATGTGATATGATGCGTGTTCCACGACCTTTCTAATACCACAGCATGAACATAACATCATTTGAGCCACAACTTTATATCTGTTGTTCCACTCAAGAACCCTATATCTGCCGTGTGGTTCTAATTTGTGCAAACCATTAGGTGAGGTATTACAAATATCTCTATTCATATCGGTTGCGGAGATTTTAATTTCCTCTTTTCCACACCGCCTACACACCCTTAGTATGTGCCTGTTTCTATCTCCATCAACCTTTGTAAGTTGTGTGTCCTTATAGGCACAGCCGTATTTACATACCATATTTTTAGGACTGTCCATTACCTATATAAAACATCTTATATTATTTTTATAGACGAAAAAAGGTCCAACAGACTATATAGGGTCACATTTTTAATTTACCAATTGGGATGTATGTTTATTTCGGACAATTCTGCGTCTATAATTAACCAATTAGACTCTAAATAAATCAGATTAAATAGACTATATAGAGTCCATTAGACTATTTTTTGTCCATTTATCATTTTTTCATAAAATAATTCATAATAATGATATATAGGAATTAGATAAATTGTAATCATTGTTTGTAGCACCCAACCCGTATTGAAATAGTCATCCCATATATTATCGCTGAATAACCATAGCCATAGGATTACCACAGGTTGAATCATTAACAATCCAAAGAAAGGTCTTATTGTTGATTTAATCCAAGCCATAAGAATTATAATCACCTATTACCTATATATAGGTGTTCATATCATGTTGAGAATATGGCGACAGAAGTAAATATACCTCACCCTAAGTTTTTTAGTGGTAAGCCCATCAAGCACCATATAAGAACCTTTTTAGAACAGACTATTGATGCAGAATGGAGGGCCACTTGTTTGAATGACCCTTCTTTTTCTGATTGGTTGCAACAGTTTCATTTAGGTTTTATGATTAATTATATGATTGTTGCAGGGCATTTTGATAAAGAAGATATTATAACATGGTCTAATGAGATTAGAAGCGGGTATGATTGGAAAGTTTAAGTATCTGAATGACTAATTATAACTTATGAGTATTGCATTTGGAAGGATAAATAACCCTACCCTTGCTAATTTTATTAACCTCAAAGGCCATTCGTCTTTTGATGATGCCGTATCTAATAAACCTAGTGCGAAAGACAAATTCATTGCATCTAACATTATAAATGAATTAATTGCCACCATTCCAGACTATGAGGAAGGACCTTGGGTTGCCTCATATCCACAAAACCACAATATTAAGAATCCTCACCCATATAATTGGTTATGGGAGGGTAGGAAACCCTTCATTAACCAATGGATAGAAACTCAAGCCCGAAGATACGCTTCACATTTTTATGAATACCCTATCTCTCAAGATGATGAGAGAGATAGGTTTCATGTCACTAAACCACGATGGGAGGAATGGCAAGGTAAATTATTGATAAGGCGAGCCGATGCCGATGATGAGGATTATGAAAATGATTGGCGTGGGGGGTCAATTCCATATTTAGATATTATGTATATTTCCCTTGTCAATGTCTGGGATGATAAATGGAACGATAGATGGATTAATAAATATTGTTGCCCCATTTGTGAGCATGATTATAAACTTAAGGATACTTCTGCCGAACCAACCATAGGAGAGTTTAGACACAGGATTCAATTAGCAGAATGCCCATCTTGTTTTGAGGTTGTGCCTACTCGGAAGAAATACCACACAGATGATGAAATGTTAGTATATAATTTAAGAGTTTATGAGTATAATAAATCAATCGAATATTCCGAAAATGCTTTTCGGGATGATAGAGGGGCTGAATGGATTGCCCTCTATGATGGGCATAGTTTTAGAGAGGATATGACGCATATTAAGGATATGGATTATTTCAAGGGTTGGTATGATGCTACATCCTTAATAACTAACATATTACGACCACATAAATTAAATATGTTGATTAATTGGCACATGAAATTACCGGAGGGATTTTAATATATGAGTGTCCTGTTACCTATCTGTCTTAGTTGTGGTATCATATCCCCTCTAACCGATTCCTTTAGAATCAAGCCAAAGTTTTGTAATAATCATCACCGTCAATATCATAGAATCATTGATTCTCGATTTATTTTCCAAAACAAACATTTTTTAGTCGAGGTTAATGGAAATGTCTGTGAGATTTACGATGAATATTTTGGGGCGCACGAATTACAACAGTTGATATATGATTTAATACCATATACGGATGTATATAATTATATGAGGCCAACGAATGAACAGAGTATTTTTGTTATGGTTGATGAGGAAATGCTTGGTGGAGAAATGAGATATGACTACCAGATTATATTTTTAACAGAGGTGCATCCAGATAATATTAATATTAATGGGTTTTTACACAGAATTCTGCAAGACAATAATGGAAATGAATTTGATGGAATTGATGGTAATTATACCGTTAAAATTAAACAAATAAATTTGCCTACATATATGCACCATAAGCGAAAGGAATGGCCGTTCATTAATTGGGTAACAAACCCATTAGATGTTGAGGAACGGGTTGTGAAACCAAATGAAAAATCGGGAATAACGAAAGAACGAGTAATAGAAATTGCTAGAAACTTAGGGATTGAAAATATTGAGGAAAACTTCATAGAATGGGGGGATTAGATGGTGTATAAAAAGCCTAAAAAATTAAACGATGCTGAAATTAGACAGCAGATGAATGAATTAAAAGGTGTTAAAGATAGGATTTTTGCAGATATTAGAGAACATATAATAGAAATAACCACAAACAGTAACACCGCACTCAAATATGATTGGGATGAGTTGCCCGCAGATTCATGGGAGAAAGAAGAACATAATTCCTTTTTAGATTATGCTTATGAGTCTTATAATCCGCCACATGATTATGGTATGTATGATTATGCACAGGAATTATATGAAGAAAGGTTTGAATTGAAGTTTCGGGATTTAATTTATACTTCAGAAATAAACTTAAAGGTAGGTGTTCTTTACGATGGCACAGTTGGAAGCATTCTTGAAGAAACTTTAACACAGGAAGTAACAGATATTGTGGAATATGAAACAAAAAGGATATGTGGGCAATTGGCTGACGCATGGCGATTTATAAATTGGCGAGATAATCCGTTGAGGGGTGTTTGATATGGGCGGGTTTGAAGAACCTCCACAAATAGTTAAGGATAGGTTTGCTGATTGGAAAAATAAGTCTATCCGAGAAGTCCTTACATGGCTTCCAAACCATACCACTATGCTTGGAAGTTGGCGACATTCAAAATCGTGTTTAGATGAGGGGTGGGGGAATTATTTTTATGTAAGGGGATTGAGATTGAACATGATGGAAGCCTTTGTGTTTTTTATTACTTCTAAAGAATCAGAATCTTTGTGGCCCGATGATATACCTCACATAGACATAGTAGTATATTATCTTCACAATGGAAACCCAATATATTATTATACTTGTAGTGGTGATGATTTCTCACTCAATGATGAATATTATGAATCCATAGAAGAATGTCTGGGTGAATTAATGGGTGAAGATAATAGTGGCGGCGGTGTGTCTTATACGATATATGTGAGTGGTCTGGTGAGGCCAAATATACTGAAATTAATGAAGCCTTGGCCTTTCATCAATTGGCGAGATAATCCCCTTATCGGCGGTGGTGCATAATGGAGATAGGAGATAGAGCATGGGGGATAAAAATGATTAAAGATTTGATTGATTCTATTAATGGTGGCTATAAAGCGGGCATGGGGGGTGCGCCGCCGGTGGGTGGTCATGTAATAAAATATATCAAGGATAATTCTGTTCTAAATGAAGGTAGGGAGATTTTAGACGAATTACCTGTTGGGTTTTCTGGATTCTTTTTTAGTGAGGAGTATATTGCATATTTTGGTTTTGTTAATTTAGACCGACCCTCTCAATCTTTCTATATGACTTTCCGAGGTGGTTTTGAGGATACAAACCTATACGATATGCTACGAAAGTGGGAGATATACCGTAAGGATGGTTGGGGAGAGAACCCTCAAGAGTGGAATGTCAATAATTTCTGGGACATTACAGATTTAGTTATGGGTGGCATTAAAAGAGGACTATTTATCAATTGGCCTTTAGACCCGCCACGAATAGGAGATGGTGTATAATGGTTAAATCTATGCGGCAGAATGCTGATTGGAAAGGTATGAAATTCCAATATAGGTGGAAGATGGATAGCCATAATGGTTGGACTTTTAGGGATAGTGATATTATAATTAATATTGATGGCCCACATGGACTTATTCGCACATACTCACGCAGAGATTTGAGTAAAAAAGAAGCGGCGGCGTTTTTGAAGGCCAAAGGAATCCCTTATGAAACAAGAATAAATGGACTTCACAGAATATCTCATAATAAGCAGTTATGCAAGGATGATTCATGGTATTTTGATGAAGATAAAGAATGCTATATTTGTGATTGGGGGATGCCTTACACCTCTGCTTTAGCACCCGGACAGACTTGGGGTGTTCTATACCGAAATAAAGTGAAAGGCTATCCGCCTTTAGTCCACAGGCAATACCAAATGTGTAATTTCTGTAAGAATGTGAGAGAAATTAACAGAGGGCTATTCATCAATTGGCCTTTAGACCCGCCACGAATAGGGGATGATTCGTAATGGTAAGTATCAGTAGGCGACCACGAACCGGAAAAGAGTTTGATGAGATTATACAGGAATATTGGGAGAAAGTGATTCCAATGTATAGAGTCAAAGATACGGGGGCGTTAATTGAGTTTGATGTAACTGCATGGGCTAATTCTGAATTAGAAATTTTTAGTGGATATAATGAAGGGGGTCCTAATCCTACGAAGGGATACCCACAATATAAGTCAAATAAAATTGGTAATTTAATTGAGTCTTGGACCCCAACCGATATATTGCGAACAGCCGATGGATACCATTTGAAATTAAAACCTAATCGGTGGATGGTTCTTTTTAGAAAGGGTATTGAAGATAAAGACCGAAATGAAATCTTTATATTTTATGTTTTAGATATTGAATCACGGAAAGGGGGCTATCAAACGATTTGGGCGAATCCTCCAAGATTATTGCGTGAGCGATTCCATAGTGGAAAGATATTCATAGATTGGGGTCCAAGAGGTTGGGCGGCAAATGCAGATGCAGAATGGGCTTATTTAGATGTTGCAAAAGATACAGGTGGCTTCATCAATTGGCCGTTTGAGAATCCATTACATAGAGGGGGCAGGGCATAATGGTAGGTGTAATCAAGCAAGCCACCAAAAAATACCTCTTAGATAGGGGTGTCCCAGATATAATGGCTACCACATTATCCAGAGATAGAAGGGTATCAAGTAGTAATGTTCAGAATAAGCCGTATATCATTAATATTACAAAACATCCACCATCCGAAGGCGACCCTAGAAAGCATACATTAGATGCGGTATTAAGAAAAATAGAAAATAAAGATAATTTCATAAATCATTTACCTTGGCTTAAGGATGAAGATTATTATGGCGTTCCTAATATTGGTGCAGTATTCTATCAAACCAAACCCTCCAAAGAGGCACTTAGACCATACATAGGGGCGAATGTAAATCCACCATCACATATGGGAGTTGGCATTAGCAATCTTGGTTTCAATCAGATACTTGAAATATTATATCACGAAACATGGACAGACCCAGAAGCAGAAGATGAGTGGATAAAGGAATTCTGGCTTAGTTTTGATGAAAGAAGAACCGAATGGAAACCCGAATGGGATGATTACCAATACGAATGGCGAGGTAATGCGAGATTTATCAATTGGCCTTTAGACCCACCACGAATAGAATAGAATAGACATGAAGTATTATATAGGTATTAATCGTTCTGAATAACATGGACAATCTTATTCAAGAAATTGAAGCATTGACGGATGCTCAAAGAGAGGCTATCTTTTCAAGTCCTTCAATTCGGGATGGTTTTTCAAGACAGATTTCATCTAAGTTGGAGGTTGAATATGAAACTGTAAAGGCTGAAATTGAAAAGTATGTTGCAAAACATAATAAGGATATTAAAAGAGTTATTGAAATCACTAAGGCACAGGATGTTGAAGTGCATAAGATGAGTCCGATAGAGAAACAAAGAGAGAAAATGATTTGGTATGAAAGTATGATTGTTGAGCCGTTGGCTAAAGCGTTAGCGGCGAACAGATATTTAGAATTAGGTTATACAGTAAAGGATTTTGAGAATATAGAGTTTGCAGATTTAGAAGAATACAGAAGGAGAATTAGGAATGTTGATGAAGTATCATATATTTTGAAGTATCCAGATATAGATAATTGGGATAATGGTGAATCAAGGAGAACCAAAGAACGAAAGGTTCTATTGTATGATGGATTCATAAGTCAATTAGGCAAAACAGAAATACCACTTTCCAGAAGCACTATGTTAAGGGAATTGAGTATGGACAATAATAGTAATAGAAAATTGGCCGATGATGTATTAAATTATTTAGTTGGAACAGGTAAGATAATTAAGTTTGCTAGAAAATATGTATTGGTAGGGGAACAAAAACAGGGCGAAACAGAAATACATAGATATGTGTATGAATTGATTGCAGAAAGTCCGGTTTCAGAAAGCAATATCATTAAACAAATAAACAATAATGAATATACTAAGGGATTTGGTATTTGTATGAATAAGAAAGGAAGGATTAAATTAAGGCAAGAGATATTGATTCCTTTACAGGCAAACGGTTTGATTGAAAAGAAAGGAACCAAATGGAGTTTTAGAATCATAGATTAATTTATATAGGTAGTATCTTTGATTAGGGATTAGGTGAAAAAAATGTCGGAGTTGGTAGTAGCAATAGACATGGGTTCAGAAACCCTATCAAAAGAAAATAAGTTTAATGAATGGTTTGTAAATAAAGGATATAAAATCCATGAAGAAACTATTGATAATGATATTGTAGTTTTGACTTATTCTGTATATAAAAGAGCAAATGTAGTTATTCTTAGATACAATTATGAGGGTGAAGAAATAATTTTCCCTAAGATTATTATAGAGTATTTAGAGGCACTAACTGATTTGAAAGGAACACAGGTTTCGGTTGCCGAAGAAACACCTATGGGGTATGAAACCATCATTGAATTAAAATTAGGAAAATTTCTTGAGGCATTTTATAAAGACCATGATGGCGAGTGATGGTATGACTAACAAGACATATAAGTGTTTTAATTGTGAATCCGTAGCAAGATTTCCGGGTTTATGCCGAGAATGCACAGAATATACGGATGAGGGTAATATAATCACACCAATACAAAGAAAAAGAGTGAATGAAAGTGGTGAAGAATGGAAACCCATGACGAATCATATACAACAACTAACAAGAGATGGTTTGCCTGTTAAAAAGGGATTTAGGACACCTAAGAAACTTTCTAAGAAACAGGCTAAAAAGGTTGCAGATGAAATTAAACAACAAAAATATTGGAATACTGAAATAGTTAAGAAGATGGCCGATGATGTTGGGGAAGATGGAATTATTGAATTAGGCGAATATGGGGGCGAAGAAGAATGAGTGAAGATACGATGGTTATTAATGGAGAAACTTTACCTTATGACCCAGATGGGTGGACTCATTGCTGTGTATGCGACACTAACAAATGGGATGAAGATATGGAAGATTCCGAATGCGCTTGGGAAGATGACTCAAGAGATTGGTGGATGATATGTAAGACCTGCTTTGCTAATTATGAGAAAGAATTGAGGGGGTGTAATAATCAGTAAAACACATATAATAGGAGAAGTAATTGAATATGGAACACACAATGAGGGCATTTGTTCTTCTGTTTGTTGGTGTAAGGATTTGAATAAGATGAATAAAGTTGAAGAATTAATGGATATAGGTATTGAAGATTTGAAAAAGAGAGAATCTTTATTATGGGATACTTGGTCTAAGGTTAAAAAGGTGCTTGAAGTCAAAGAAATGATTGAAAATGAATCGGGAGATGGTGAAAGTGATTGATATAGTCTTTATTATGGTAGGTATATGGCTCTTGAGCATTTCGTTTTATTTATTGAACATGGCTTTATTTGCCCTTAAGACCCGAAAGAATACTAACAGATTGAATAACCGATTAAAAGAAATTGAAGATTGGATTCAAGAATTATATAAGTTAGGGGGTATGAAGGATGATAGGTAAATTGACCGAAATAATAGATGGTGTGGGAAATAATGCAAGAACCATTATAACGAGAGTCACACAATTCGTATTAGGTTTAGACGGTGTATTACATTTGGCTGAAATGGGTTCTGCATATTATGAACAAGCATGGACTACATTTGCTTTAACTTCTTTCCATACTTTGATTTTCTTCACAGCCGTATATTTAGTGGGGCATGACCATTTACACCATGCACATAAAGAGGAATGATATAATGGCTAAATGGATAGGAATAGATTATTTTCAAACTGCACTTAATACATACAATAACCTTCAATGTCGGGCGTGTGGTGTATCAATGAATGTAAGGCGAAGTGTTATGGTGCAA
Organism: archaeon; assembly: GCA_002688965.1. The sequence goes on from NZEE01000020.1 coordinate 9,423, forward strand.
ACAGGTCCATATCATCCAAAGAGCCTTAGAGATACTTTTAGTTGTCCTCATTCTGGAACGCCTAATCACGATTTGAAAGTTAAACAGGTGCGAAAAGGAATAGATGAGGCAATGTATTGAGGTAATATGATGCAAACTGAATTAGAATTAATTAAAACAAATCTAAGAAGATATACATTTCAATCACCTAAAATCAAACAATGGGTTGAAGAAAATAGTCAAGGTAAAGTATTAAATCTATTTGCAGGTAAAACTTTGCTGGACTTAGATGAGGTTAGAAATGATTTAGACCCCGAAGTAAATGCAGAATATCAAATGGATGCGGTGGATTTTGTAAAAAAATGGAGAGGACATAAGTTTGATACGGTAATATTAGACCCGCCTTATTCATATCGAAAGGCTATGGAAATGTATGAGGGTAATTATTCAAGCAGATTTAAGATGCTCGCTGACGAATTAGGTAAAATTACACACAAAGATACAAAGTTTATATCATTTGGATACCACACTACCTTCATGGGCAACATAAGAGGATATGAATTAACCAAATTATGCACCTTTGCTCATGGTGGGGCGCAACACGCTACGATAGGGATTATAGAGAGGAAGATAAAATGAAAATAACATTTATATCTGATACACACGGATTACACAGGCAAATGGATTCATCCCTGTTAAAAGGAGATATGTTAATCCATTGTGGTGATTTTATGACCGATGGTTATTCCTTGATTGAAGCAAGGGATTTTCTTGAATGGTTTTCTATGGTTGGAAATTTTAAGTGGCGGGTTCTTATTGCAGGGAATCACGATAGATTATTTGAAGAATCACCAGATACGATGGGAGAGATGTTAGATGGTTTTGGTAATATCTTATATCTTCAAGATATATTAGTAAATATAGAAGGAATTAATATTTACGGAACGCCATATCAACCTATAATGAATAATTGGGCGTTTAATCTCCCCCGACATGGGAAAGAATTAGAATCTAAATGGGCATCAATCCCCGATAATACAGATATATTGATTACACATTCACCGCCATATGAAGTATTAGACAAGGTTGAGTCGGATAATATAGGTTCTCAAACCCTACTTGATAGGGTTCGGAAAGTAAAACCGAAGATTCACGCATTTGGGCATATCCATGAATGTCCGGGTTCTATTCAAAAAGAGTCCACATTATTTATCAATGCTGTTCAATTAGATAGAGATTATAATATATTAAATAAGCACATCACCGTTGATTGGACTAAAATAGATGAGAGTGCTTAATATGATTATAGAAGAAGATAATATCTATAATATGGATTGTTTAGAAGGTATGCAATTGATGGAAGATAATAGTGTCCATTTATGTATAACTTCACCCCCATATTATAATGCTAAAGCCTATTCGCATTGGGAAACTTATGATAAATATTTAGATTGGTTACGAAGTGTGTTTTCAGAAACATATAGAGTATTAAAAGAAGGAAGAATGTGTTGTGTAAATATTAGTGTAATTATACAACCGAGAACCAAAAGAAGTGAAGAAAGTAAAAGGATAGCATTACCTTTCCATTTTGTTAATATAATGGAAGAAATTGGATTTAAGTTTATTGAAGATATTATTTGGATTAAACCCGAAGGAAGTGCTAAAAATAGAAATGGTGGTTTTTATCAGCATAGACAACCCGTTTCATATAAACCAAATATAGTAAATGAATATATTTTTGTATTTCAGAAACCCATGAAAGGATTAATAGATAGTATAGTAAGAAGTTATAAAGGAGAGATTAAAGATAAAAGTTTAATATTAGGCGATTATGATAGGAGTAATATATGGTATATTAATCCAGAAACTAAAAGTAAGCATTTAGCCCCCTATCCTTTGGAATTAAGTGATAAATTAATAAAATATTATTCATATATGGGGGATATAGTAATTGACCCCTTATTAGGTAGTGGGACTACTTGCATTAGTGCAATTCATCAATCCCGAAAGTATCTGGGTTTTGAAATCCATGAAGATTATTATAATTTGGCTTTAACGAAAATCTGTAATACCCTAAACTTAATAAAGGTAATGTAATGGTTTGAGTTATATGTTGAATAACAATGTAGTGATGGTGAGCATCACAGCAATCCTATTATTGGGATTTTTGGTTTATGATTATGGTATATCTCTTGATGATGAGGAATCCTTAGACCCATTGACTAAATATTATGAAAATGAATATTGGATGGATTCATTTCAATATAATAATATGGCGTGGTCTGGACATAGTAATCAAACCAATCTCACTTTCAACAATACAGGAGAGTTATTCATAAACGGTTCTGTTCAATGTTATTTTGAAGATTTAGGTGAGTTGAGGGGCTATTTGAATATTAGTTTATATATTAATGATACTCTCCTTAAAAATTATTATTTTCAAGAATATGGAGAGTTTAATTATACAGGCCATCTTTCAACAAATAATATTACAATAGTATTACAATCTGTGGGTTCTGATAGCGACCCATTTAGTGATTTCGCAGATTATTATGTCTTTGAAATAGATGCAGATGTTGTATTTGAGGGTTGATTATGAAAGCCATAGGATTAGATATTGAAACTGCTAATTTAGATATGAGGATGGAGAATCTTCATTTTAACAACCCCTACGGTTGGAAAACTTCTTGCATTTGTATATATGATGGTGAAAATCAAAAGGGCAGATATTATGTAAAAGATAGAGATTTAATTATTGAAAAATTAAAGGGCGTATTTGATGAACACCCTGTAAAAAATCAAATTATTGACTCCCTATATAATTTTACAGACCTTAAACAGCACTTGCAAGATTACTATGATATGGGATATATCTTAATTACTCATAACGGTTTGTCTTTCGATTTACCTATTATTTCAAAATCCATTGATAAAGGCGGTGCAGATGTTTTACAACAGATAGACTTATTCAAAGAAGCAGATAAAAATGTTGATACTTGCGAACATTTGAGGAAGCACACAGGATATAGGTTCAAACTTCAAAATCTCATTAAAGGGATATTAGGTGAATCAGAAGGCAAATTCATGGAATCTAGTGATGCACCTAAAGAATGGGCTAAAAATAATTATCTTAAGGTGTTGGGTTATTGTATGGGAGATTCCATTTATACATACGAGATATACAATACTGTAAAGCAAACAGGTGAGTTTAAGGCAAAGGTTAGACATAATAAAAAAGAGTTTGAATGTGAGGTTTTACAGGTTAGATGGTAATGAAAACAATTATATAGTTGAGAAACATATTATAATCGTGTCTGAAGATTCAAAGCGAAGCGGCATTAAAATGACAGATAAGCAAATACAAAGGCAATCCCTTAAAATAAAGAAAGCAATATTTGATGATTTCAAAGAACATGAAGATGGGTCATATCAAGGTGTTATTAAAGATGAGATATTGGCGATTTTAGATAAATACATTCCATTAAATAAGGTGATAGATGATATTGAGTTTTTAACAATAATTAACAAATGTTCAAAGGATTTAGTAATATATTTAAGTGAAAAATTAGAAGGTGTGGATAATAGATTGATGAAATTATATTGTTATGATTTTGTAAATCAATCGTTTTCCTCTATATATACAATAAAACTAATTAATCCAGAAGAAAACAATGATTCTATGTATATATGAGTTTTGAGAGGCGTTTTTGTGGGTTGGAAGTATGAGATAGGTGGTCGAGAGGCCATTATAAAAAATAAAAACAAAGGGAATACAGACCTTATTAAAAAAAGAGATAAGGGTTGGCGGGTTTCTAAAAGGAATAATAAAAGGCATCACGAAGATATAGATATTGAAATTGAATATTTAAGGCTACAAGGACTTATAAGATGTATTGATTGTGATTTACCATATCCCCTTGAATTAACTAAATGTCCTCATTGTATTAAAAATAATAAACAAGATATAAAGGATTAACACTTAAATAGGTGATTAACTTTAACAGTAATTATGGTTAAGATTGTAAATATAGTAGCAAGCACCAGATATGCAGGTAGTATTGATGTAAATGAAGTAGCAGATTTATTACATATAGATTATGAACAAGAGCAATTTCCGGGCATGGTTTATCGAGTGGAGAACCCTAAAGTTTGCATTCTGTTATTCCGAAGTGGAAAAGCAGTAGCGACAGGTGCAAAAGATGTTGAATCAATTACAGTTGCATTTAATATATTGAGAGATGAATTAGATAAACATGATTTTGAATTATGGCCTAAAGAATCCTGTGAAATAGTTACACATAATATAGTTACTACTTGTGATATTAGTGATGTTATGGATGAGAACAAAATAAACCTATCTAATTTGATGATTTTATTGCCCTTTGAAAAAACGGAATATGAACCAGAACAATTCCCCGGCCTTATATACAGAATTGATGAACCGAAAGTTGTTTATTTGATTTTTTCTAGCGGTAGGTGTGTTATTACAGGGTCTAAAGACTTTGAAGAAGCCAAGGAAGCAGAATTGATTTTAAGAGATACTATTAAAGAAACGCTCTTTATTTAAGGTCACTTCTATACATTGAGTTATCCACATATATATCTTGGTCTTGAGCCAATAATTTCGATATACCATCTAAAATATCTTTATTATCATCATGTAAAAGCCCCTTGTGAAGTAATTTAACATTGCCCGATATTGTAGTATCTGAATGCCCCCTATAAATATAAGGAGTTTTTAACAACTCATACCACATCAAACCATCCTCTCTTGTAAATATATAACACAAAATGAGATGTATCCACCGTTCTAATCCTATAACGCTTCTCCTTTTATTTCTGTATTCTAAATTTATAGGGTATATATTAGGGTCTAATCCTATTTCTGGCTTCTCTGGATTGCCTGTCCACCTTAGATTCAATCTTCCTATCCATTCATTATCACCATCATAAATATATGCTGTTGCATTTCTTAACGCTATATCATGGAATGGCCCTGTCCAATACCCCCCATTTATTTCTTCACACGAAAACCCCTTTCTTCCGGTGGTTCTTGTTAAAACATGAACAGGGTCAGTATCTATTTCTATATAAAATATCCTTCCATTAAAATTAATCCGATACATCCCCAAAAAATCCTCAAACACAAATCCCTCTCTCATAGGGTAATCATCCAAATAATTTCTATTGTATAACTTTAATCTATATTCTAATGCGCTCATTAAAAGGCTATATCTATCGGCATCTAATTTAACTCCTTCATTACCCATTAATTCTCCTGTTTTCTTTGTAAATTCTTCAGAAGCATATTTTATCCATTCAAAATGGTCATTAAAATGAATATCGGGAGAAAGGTAAGATTCCACCTTAGTTACTTTAATCATATATTCCTATAAATCCTACCGTTATATAAAAATATCTATTGCACAGTATTAAATAGGTAATCTCCCAATTAACAAATATGGAGGTAATAAAGGACTCATGGGGTGCAGTAGCATCTGATTATTCCACAGATATTACCAAAGGTTCTTTAGTGGGTGAAACCAATCAAAAAGGAACAATTGATGATATTGTTAATTTATTCCATAATAGATATGATAAACTCAAAAAAGTCATTAATAAACAATGCGGATTTAGAGAAAGCGGCACAATTAAGGAAATATATAAGGAAATGCGAAGAAATAAACAATACAATATTATAGGTATAGTGGGAGAATCAAAGACTACTAAATCTGGCGGTAAATTGGTTGAAATTGAAGATTTAACAGACAGCATTAGGGTATTCGTCAGAAAACAAGACCCCGCCTCTAAAACAATTGTGGTGGATGATGTAATAGGTGTTTCGGGTAAATTTGATAAGACGGGCGATATGTTCTGGGTTGATGAAGTCCGATTCCCAGATTTAGTTATGGGACACCAAAATAAAGGGGGCAAGGACTATGACCCCGTTTCAATCGCTTTCATTTCTGATATACATATGGGTAGTAAATATTTCTTAGAAGATACTTGGGATAAAATGATAAAATGGATGAATGAAGATACACTTGCAAAGAATATCAAATACCTTGTTCTGTCTGGTGATTGTGTTGATGGCGTAGGTGTATATCCCGGTCAAGAAAATAATTTGAGCATTCATAATGTATATGAACAATATGAATTTTGTGCAAGGAAATTAGATGAATTACCAGACCACATCACACCAATCATATTACCGGGAAATCACGATGCGGTAAGGCCAGCCGAGCCACAACCTGTATTGGACCCCCTTATACAGCAAAGATTTAATTCTGCGGTTCATGTAGGGAATCCATGTAGGGCTATTTTAAGCGGCATTGATGTTCTTTCGTATCATGGTAAGGGAATGGATGATTTGATTCCTCAAATGGACCATGTTACTTATGAAACATCTATTGAGGGGATGAAAGAGATGCTTAAAAAGAGGCATCTTGCCCCTATGTGGGGTGAAAGAAATGCACTTTCACCAGAAGAAGATGACCAATTGGTTATTGAAACGCCACCAGATATTTTTGTTACAGGACATACACATAGTCATGGTTTTCAATGGTATAGGGGTGTTCCTTTGGTAGTATCTTCAACAATGCAAGGTCAAACGGATTTTATGAATATGTTAGGCTATGCTTCACTAAAAGGACATTTAACACTTTATAATATTCAAAATAGAGAATCAAAAATTATATCTTTCCACGCTAATGATGATATTAATTTTTAGACACATAGAAATATAAATAAGTTTATTAAGGTAATCCAACGGTATAAAAAATGAGGCATAACAATGAAGGATAAAGATAAAGAGGGAGAAGTTTTGAATAGATTAAACGAAATCGAGAACCGATTAAGTAAGATAGAGCAAGTTTTAGGCACTCCTCCCCTAAAGAGATATGATTATAAGCCCGATACTAAGAAAAAAGATTCAAAAAATAATTTTGGCGTATTTAGAGGGGCTTGAAAATGGAATCTTATTGGTGGGTAATTATCATATCTAATATACTGTTTTTTTCAGCCCTGCTTTGGTTGAACCAATCGAGTCATAGGATGTTTAATGCACTTCTTGATTTATCCAATAAAAGGGGAGTTATGATTATAGGCTTAGATGGGCGGATTAAAATGGTGGAGAATTTGATTGCAGGTGATTCGGTTTTAGATGATGAATTAGATAACAGTAGCCAAACTACTCTATACGATGCGCCCCAGACATACTATGATGGGACTAATGGCCTTGAGGAAGAATGATGTTGGCGAATATTATTAAATTAATGGAAAGGGTTTTACTTTGGTGGAAGCACTTAAACATCAAAGCATTGGACTTTGAACAATATTGGAAATGACCCAATAGTATTATAAAGGTGTTTTATTAATCTAATAGTGTGGTGAGGGTGATGACTCTAAGTTTAGGAATAGATATATTGTATAATATAGGGGTTCATTCTTCACTAATGCCTTATATGGGCGAATTTATAGGAGAGTAATGGTTTGCCATATATTAGTAGGGAAGAAAGAGAAGCCTTAGATGAATTAGTGGCCGCATTGGTTACTGAATTAAGAAATGGAGATTTTAGAGGCAGACTTAATTATACCATTTCATCTGTTTTAGCGGGGTTATTAGAAGCAAACGGAACCTCTTATCGGTTGATTAATGATATGATAGGGGTTTTAGAATGTGCTAAAATTGAATTATATCGGAGAGTTGCAATACCTTATGAGGGTTCAAAGATAGAGGAAAATGGNGATGTATATGGGTGTAATGATGAGTAGGCTATTATGGGGTGATTCACCTTTAGGTTGTGATGTTAAAGACCCTAAATATCATATTGCAACATTGTATGATAATAATGGTGCTTTGACTTTTATGTGGGCTACCAATCCCGAACCCATTGTTATGTTAGGGATGAAGAACCCAAATCTTAATGTAATTAGGGATGATTCTGGTAGGCAATGGAACGGTGAACATTTAATTCATTTTATTAATTCATGCCCTGTTAAAGTATATAGTAATATAGGGGGTTGGTTTTAATGAGGAAAGCAGTTATTTTTGATATTGATGATTTATTGATAGATACTACGGTTAGAAAGATTGTATATGATAATGATAAACTTAAATTAAAACTACACATTGTTAAGAAAGATTATGAAAATGGCGAGTATTTTATTTATGATGGGCTATTGCCTTTTGCAGTTGATATTACTACTGCTTTCAAGAATGCAGGTTATGTATTAGTATATATTACAGGGAGAAGAAAATCTATGTTAGATGCAACTTATGAACAGTTTAATTTATTAGGGATACCTTATGAAAGAAGGTTAATCTTTCATAAAGACACAAAGGAACAAAATACTACTAATTATAAGGGATTCATATATGATAGATTAAAAAGAAAGGGATTAGATGTTCAATATTTTTTTGATGATGCGGTGGAGAATTGTGAGATGGCTGAAACAAAGGGGATTCCCAATATTTATTTAAGCCTAAACGATTTTCTAAGCGACTTTTATACAGATAGTATTGAAACAGATGTAGTAGTATGAGGGAATAATATGAATATAGTATTAAATGATTGTAAAAGAGAAATGAAGTGGATGAAAGAGGATAGTGTGGATTCTATCGTTTGTGACCCACCTTATGAATTAGGATTCATGGGTAAGAAATGGGATGCTTCCGGTATCGCTTACGATGTGGAAGTTTGGCAAGAGGCATTAAGAGTCCTCAAACCCGGTGGTCATCTATTAGCCTTCGGAGGAACACGAACCCACCATAGGTTAATGGTGGCGATTGAAGATGCAGGGTTTGAGATTAGAGATTGTTTGATGTGGATGTATGGAACCGGATTCCCCAAGTCGCATAATATCTCTAAAGCCATAGATAAAACAGGTGGTAAAAATTTATCGTGGTTTATTAATTATATATTAGATATTGCAAAGGAGAGGGGAATTAAAAAGAGTGAATTAACAATGCTTTTTCCGAGTAAGAATGGAAAGCCAACAGGTTGGTTATATAATAAGAAACACACACAAGGAATCACATTAGAACAATATAATACACTTAAAGAGTTTTTGAATCTTCCTTTTGAAACACTTGAAGAAGCAGAAAGAGAGATAATCGGTAAAAAGACCGCAGGGATAGGGAGTGGAAAAACTTATGCTTTTACAGATTCAAACGCTGATGCAGTTAAAGTAATAGATATTACTATGGGGGCTACATTAGAAGCAAAAAAATGGGATGGTTGGGGAACAGCCCTCAAACCAGCCTATGAGCCAATTGTTCTCGCACGAAAACCATTGTCCGAGAAAACTATTGCAAATAATGTATTAACACATGGAACGGGTGGAATTAATATTGACGATTGCAGAATTGAAACGGAAGATTTATTGAGTATTGGTAGCAATAACAGGAAGGATGCAATTATAAATTTTGGTATGAAAGATAACAAAGAGGTTCAAGGCCAGCATAAGTTAGGAAGATTCCCTGCGAATGTGATTTTAGATGAGGTTGCGGGGCAGATACTTGATGGGCAAAGTGGACACATGAAATCCGTCAAATCCAAAAGAGGGGTAGGGTTCAATAATTCCAAAGTTTATGGCACAGGTGATTTATCCTTTGATACTGAAAGAGGATTTAACGATAANGGAGGGGCATCACGATTCTTCTATTGTCCTAAAGCGTCTAAGAAAGAAAGGAACGAAGGAGTTGAGGTTAATACCCATCCAACAGTCAAACCTATCAAGTTGATGGAATATTTGGTTAAACTCATTACGCCACCCAACGGAACCGTATTAGACCCCTTCATGGGTTCTGGTTCCACAGGTTGTGCCTGTATTAATCTCGGTTTTGATTTCTATGGGATTGAGTTAGAGGAATCCTCTTATGAGATTGCAAAGGCACGAATAGGCTATCATCAAAAATTAACCCCTTAACATTATATAGGTTATAGTCGGATTTGATATTATGGTCCAAGAGGTTATTGACGAAATTGAAGATTTGAAAGGTGAAAGAGAGAGTCTTGAGAAGGAAATGAAGGCAGTTAAAAAACACTATGATAATGAATATATAAGAATCAGAAGGATGATTTCAAAAATTGAATCTAAGTTGAGAAAGATTTGCGAACATGAGTGGATTAGAGATAACCACCTATATTCAGACTTATATTGTAAGCATTGTATGGTATGGAAGCGATAATATGAAGGATGAAAAACATTCAATTGAAAAAATAGAAAAAATATTACACGATAGAAGTATCTTTGAATTATGGTTAGATAAACATAATCATCTTATGGAATTGATTAGAACCATGTCTGGTATAACTGCGGCACTTATGAGTAGTATCGTTGCATTAAAAATCTTCGGGGTAATCTGATGAAAGCAATATGTCCTTGTTGCACCACCAAGCACAGAACCCACTATATGCAACTTAAATTAGATACATTTGAGTGTGGTTGCGGCTACGCCATATCGTATGGGTGCTATACCAAACAATTTGAAGGTTATTCAAAGAAACAAATAATTGATGCAATCCTCAACGGTCTGCGATAAGTATATAAGGGTAAAGAATCAACCTTTAATCATGGTTTATGATATGATGCCCGATATTGATACTTGGTGTCCACCACATCGAGTGAAAAAGTTTGAATCTTTGTTAAAGCGAATGACTAAGGCCGCTAAACAAAGGAATGTTCATTTCAAGTATTCTATTGGGAAGCCCAAAGAAGTGGTATATGATAAAATACCCAAAGGAGAAAATAGAAAGGATGGCTTTTATTTTGATAAGGTTCAAAAATTATGGATAAGGACTGAATGTTCAGTTAATATTGAGCATAGTGATTTTTCACCCTCTGGCTGGTCTGCCCTTGCAATTCTTGAAAAGGCAGAAGGTTCTAATAGGGTATTGATTAAGAAGATACCAGATGTTGAGGATAACCTTATTGATTATATTCCCGATGAGTGGAATGGGGATTGCCAACATTGTAAGATGAATAGAAAGCGAAATAGCACTATTCTGGTCAAGAGTCCCGAAGGTGAAGTCAAACAGGTAGGCACATCTTGTCTTTTTGAATATACAGGGATAGACCCTCAACTTATTGCTTCATTTTATGCGGCTATGGAAAGTAAAAAAAATTACCCTATGCCTTGGGATGAAGATAGTGGCGGAGGGAAGCCATCATATTCCCCCGAATGGCCCCTAATTGAGTTTTTGATTATTTGTCACCGATTTTTTGGTTTCAAGGGGGCATATATCAAGAAAATGGGAAATGTGATACTTAATTCTTGTGCGTTGAAACGAGAAGATAATTATTATCTTGCACCTTGCCCACTTCCAGACAATTACAGGGTGAATAACACTACCCCTCAAATGCTACATCCATCTGAAGAACATTATGAGGTTGCTGATGAAATCATTACATATATTAAGAATCTCAAGGCAAAAACTGATTTTGAGTATAATTTACAGACAGTTGTTGTAGGTGATTTTGTTAGTAAGAAAACGGCGGGTTTTGCGGCGGCTATGTGGTTTGTTTGGAATAGGGCTAAGGAACAGGGGCGACTTGAAGAATTATTCAATCCAACAGAAGCAAAAGGCGAGCATTTGGGAGTGATTGGAGAGAGAATTGAGTTTGATGCAACAGTAACTAAAAAAGTAGGAAGCATAGGTTACTTTGGAGAAACTACGATGTTCATATTTCAAACAGACGATGGAGATGAGGTTATTTGGTGGTCATCCTCAAAGAAGAAGGATTTGCCGCAAGTCGGAGATTATGTGAATGTTAAAGGTCGGGTAAAGAAACATGGTGATTTCAAAGGTAAAAAGAACACATCTATCACTAGACCTACTATTCAGAAGTATTAAATAGGTCATAAACCACTTATTAATCATGGGCGAAGATAATGGCGACTTTGAAGAAGTAGTTGAAACAGTCATCAAAGATAGTAAATCTAAATGTGATAATCGGCTGAACGGGCTTAGGTGTTATCTTGCGGGTCCTATTGATAATGCAAGTGATGATGGTGTCGCTTGGCGAAAGAAAATGACTACTTGGTTAAAGAAAAAGGGGGTAATTGTATTTGACCCTTGTAATAAGCCAATTTCTTATTCAAAATATAAAGAGATTGATGCAGAGAAATTAAAAATGCTGGAATTAAAGAAAAGCAATAGATATTTTGAATTATCTCAACGAATGAAAGAGATTGTTCATGTGGATTTGCGAATGACAGATATTTCAGATTTTCTTATTGTTTATCTTGACCCTAAAATTAGTATGTTCGGCACTATTCACGAATTGCTTACATCACTTCATCAAAGAAAACCAACTTTAGTAGTTGTTGAAGGTGGAAAGAAAGAGGCATCTAATTGGTTGTTCGGCATCATGGATTTCAATTTTATATTCGATGACTTTGATGAATTGAAAGAATTTTTACACCTAATTGATACAGGTTCAATCGGCGCAAACCTAACCCGATGGGTATTTTTTGATAATATCTGAAACCAACTCTTTATATATCAAAAGGCTTAATCTAATAATATGACAATTGTAGGTTATGATGTATTCAATTTGAATCCTGTATTCCCATCGGCCTCATTTAGAACCGAAGGGAATGAAAGATTTAGTGTTAGCGGTTGGTCTGGACCTTGTTCAAATCTTTGGTGGTCTATCGGAGATTACGCTTCTTCAACCTTTACAGAAAATCATTTGGCCGCTATGCAACAATGTGGCCTAACTGCTGAAGATATTTACCAATCTTGGAATGATTACCGAGCCGGTGGTGGAATGGGTGGTCAAGGGGATAGGTCTAAAACCGCATCCAACGGAACCGGCAACGGAAACGGAAACGGTGGTTGTTCAGAAGATACAGAATGCGAATCTGGCGAAACTTGTGTGTCTGGCGAATGTATTGCAGACAGCGAAACAGGATTTTTAGATACTTTGACTTCACCATTAGCAATCGGTGTAGGTGTATTAGCCCTTGCAGGTATTGGGTATTTCATGTTCTTTAGGAAGTGATTGATTGAATCTATCCAGATTCTCTGAATCAGAATTGGCGGAAATCAGAACCCATTTTTCTAAAAAAAGAACAAACATGGCTTTAGTGCAGACTTTCTTAGCCGTTGCTACTTTCGGATTTGTGCTATATCATCACAAGTTGTGGGAAGAACGGTTTAATGTATTTACTAAAGAAAACATTTAATAATCTTTATATATCAAACCAAAGTAATTAAAGACATGACTATTGGGTTTGATACATTTAATTATGGGCAATCTTATAATTTAGATGGAGAAAATATACTCTCTCATACCTTAAACGGTGAATTAAATGAGTTAAAGAGTCAAGATGAGTGTTATTTTTGTTTTGAAGGAACCATAGGTAATTATGTTTTATGGATGAACGGTGATAACGAGGTGAAAAATAATGGGACTCTAATTAATACACTAATCAATAAGAAAATAGGTTTTATATATACAGACCAACTCAAAAATGCCGTAACTAATAGTTTTGTGGAAGCCGGTTGCACGATGGATTGTATAAAAGCCAAAGAATCTCCTTCATCTTCAAATGGTGGCGGTTCTAACGGGGGCGGTTCTAACGGGGGCGGTTCTAACGGGGGCGGTTCTAACGGGGGCGGTTCTAACGGGGGAGGTTCTAATGGTGGTGGAGAAGATTTCATGTTTGGTATGAGTAAAATGACGGTGGGCCTTGTAGGTGCTGGCGCACTTGTGGGTATTTACCTATTAATCTCTTAATATAGGCCATAAATCTTTATATATCAAGCCGCCTAAATTAAAAACATGACTGTTGGCTATGATGTTTTCAATTATGGACACTCTAGGATTTTTAATACTGAAGATTCTTTTATTTTCAATATGGGTGAAGTAACCGGAGGAGGTTGTTCTTCTGGGATAACAGGAAATCTATGTGGCGGTGTATCTGTTAAAAATGGGTGGTCATTCGATGAATTTATCAAATGTAAATCGAATAAAATCGTTTCTTCCGCAGATAAAAATACAGATGTTTATAAAAAATTCAAAGAAGGATATGATACTTCATATAATGAGGCATTTGGACTAACAAGCCCTTCATCGAGTAATGTAGGTTGTAATACTGCTAAAACAGGATGCAAATGTGGACCTCCAAATATTAAAAATTGTGACCCCGAAGTAACTATTATGGATTTCAGTAAATGCGAATGTTCAGAGGGTTCTGCAAAATCTAATAATACTTGTAAAAAAAGAGCCTGTATGGATGAAACAGCATTAAATTATGCAAATCCAAATTATCCCGCTTCAAACCCTCTTGGAACAACTGATTGGGCAGATTGCAATACTAATTTCCAAGGAAAGTGTTATGTTTCTGATTCTTCATTATGTCAATATAGTGATGATGGAGATAATGGGAACGGAGAGGGCATGAATAAAATGGTAATCGGTGGTGTGGCTCTCGTAGCCGTAGTTGTTGCTGTTGCAGTATTCGCCTAAATCTTTATATAACAGCCGTAACAAAATATAAGTATGGCTTTATTAGATACGGGTCTTTTTGAATATGGAAAAACCATAAGGTTCAAGACAGAATCTATTAAATTTAATGTTTCGCCAGAAGGTATTGAAAATATAAAAACTGAAAAAATAGAAAACTTTGAAGAAGATAATACTTCAGAGATTGTTGAGAAGGATACAAACTTAGAGAATGGAGATTCCCAAGATGATAGTGAGTGGATAGAAGGGGGAGAATGTGACCCTACGGGTGATGATAGGCAATGTGGTCAAGGGATGTATTGTAGTTTTGATGGAGGGGGAACCTGCCAACAAGATAGTTATGAAGAACAATGGGACCATACCCCTTCGGAAGATGAGGCCCCCGAACCAAAAATAATTGAATTGCCAAAGATTAAGTATTTACCAAAAACAATTGATTTAGATGATAAGTTATTAACTAAGCAAATAGGGGATGACCCATTAATTACCAAAATAAACACTCCACATAAGTTAATAAGCACGACTAAAACCCCCACTCCAACGGCTACTACCTCTAAGCGTAAATCTGGCGGTGGCGGCGGTGGCGGCGGTGGCGGCGGTAAAAGCAACATGGCTAAAATAGATAAATTGTGGGCCAAGAGATTAAAGAAAAAGGGAGTTAAGACTGAAACAGGACCTACTGAAGCGGAGAGGGAAATGGAAAGCAACCCATTAGGATATATATTAAAATATGCATTAGGGTCTGCCGTTGTATTAGGTGGAGGGTTCTTTGCTTACAAACAAGAATACCATACTAAGGCAATCAAGAAAATTAAAAGCCTAAGAAAGAAGTGAAAACGACTTATCATGGAAAGGATATACTAATCAAACCACTACATCTTTTTCGTTATAGGGTGTAATTTTATATTTCTTACAGTTAGCCTCATATTTTTGCCTATTCATTTTAATAGTCATTTCAATATCGCAATCCTCGCACACGCACACATACACAATGTATTCATCACCTACTACTGCATCGGGTAATTCTTTTACCCCCCAACCACATAAAGGACACTTCATAAATACTCATAATTCCACAACCTATATAAAAGAAACCTATATATAGTAAGCCACTTAATATAAATTATGCCTCATTTCCTAATTGATGCCGGTTATTTCGTTGGTAGGTTGGAGAAGCATTGGTCAAAGTTTTCTAGCAGAAAGAACATGAGATATTGGCAGAATGAATATAATGAAGGAAGGATTACATCTCAAGAACGAACCAAACGAATAAAGCAAATAATGAAGAATGATATTGGATATATCCAGATGAGGATGGAAGAAATAGGGGATATAGAGTCTGTATTGGTTTGTTATGATGGTATTTATGGGCGAAGGCCGAGAGGAAAATTATATTCAAAATATAAAATGAATAGAACCAATATCAAAGCAGAAGAACACAAAGGCATAGACATTAGAAAGAGAATTAGAAAATGTGGTTTTAATCCAGATTCTCTTTCTGATAGTTGGGGTGCTATGTATGATGAATATGCTGAAGCAGATGATTTGTTGGCTAAAAGGGCATTAGAGTTAATAAGGGATGGAAAGGAGGTAGTCATAATGAGTAAAGATTCTGATTTGAAACAAGTATTGGCGTGGGGTGATAAGTCGAGGCTTCACGATTTCACCAAAGAAGTATTAGTCGGAGATTTTATTGAAGATTGCGGGATTCAACCTTCTCAATATGTTTATTATAAAACTTTAGTGGGAGATAAAAGCGATAACATTCCCGGTATAAAGGGAATTGGAAAATCAAAAGCAAAACTTATGCTTAAAAAATACCCTACGATTCAAGACATTCCTCAAAAACACTTCACAGAAGCCGAATGGAGTGATTTCCATAAATATAATGCCTTAATGTCTTTGCCTTTTGAGGGGTATTAACTATTATATAGGTGTTCTTATTACTCATACTCAATGGTTAGGAAAAGATTTAGTAGGGAATTGTTTGGGCAATATGATGAATTAGCCAAAGAAGCGGCAGATAATATGGTTGAATATTTCTGTGTGGATAATTTTACAGATGGCGATAATCAATATAAAGTTGATAGAAAGGGGATTAAAGACGGGGAACACATCTTAAATGTTGAAGTTGAAGTTAAAATGGCTTGGGCAAAAGGATTAGATGACTTTCCTTATGATGAAATCAATCTTCCAGAAAGAAAGGAAAAATACACCAAATTAGATAAACCAACGAGTTTTGTTATTTTCAGCAAAGACCTAAAGGGTGCAGTAGTTTTCACAGACAATACGGTTTCTAATTGTAATAAGGTCGAGGTCAAAAATAAGTATTGCCCTCAAGGGGAATTATTTTTCAAAATACCCATCGAGAAATCCACTCATTTAGTCCTCAATTCTGAAGGCACATATATTATTAACTAATAAAGAGGGTGGCCGACACCTTTTTCGCCCAATGTCCATCTTAGGGCTTGATTCACGCCTTCTAATGCTTTGAAGTTTCTGATTGCAATATACATTGCCTTTCGGTTTCTTTCTTTTTTGGCCGTATAATACATTTTTCTAAAATAATATAATCGTTCCATAACCCTATCAATCATATCTTCTATTTCGGCATCTTCTCGGCTATATGTCCGTTCTGGTCGAAGCACAGAAGGGCCAGCCCCTTCACTTTCTTCTAAATCATCAAATGTCCATTTAATTTCTTTGAAATCATCATCTCTTGCCTCAAAGGATTCTGCGTTAAATATGTTTTCAATCATATTACAAGCGTCATTAAACTTCTTTTTATTTCCGAATTTTACTGATACTGCAAACCCACTTCCTTGAGTCCTACCTCTAATGGTGTCCTTATTTTTATCACATATTAAAGATTTCACTACAAGAGGATACCTCAATCCATCACCTGTAACCAAACACCCTCTCTTCCTCCCATCATAACCAATACTAAAGCCACAATATTCATTTTCTTCGGGAGTCCATACCGATTCCCCACTTTTAGGTGAAACGACCTTAATTTCTAAAACATCTCCACCATCCCAAGCATTCACTTCATCTTCTGCATCAAAGGATTCTGCACCATGAAGGATTTGATGCCACCCACATCTTGAAGAATCGCAGGTTTTCACAAAACCCTTCATATTAGAATCAGAAATAATAGAGGATGAAGAATTACAAGAAGGACATTTAGTATCGGATTGCTCAATATACTTTGCATCCTTTTTACTAAATCCCTTTAATTCACCATGAGGATTCCTTCGTGTCATATTTATAAATTGCCCCTTTTGATACTTAAACTTTATTAAGGTAGTGAAAACATTAGAGATTATGGTAAGAAGAAGTTATGCGACACCGAGCGAGAAAAAGAAGAACGGCAAAGCAATGGTTGGGTGGTGGATGGGTATAAAACCCTGTAATTGCAATAGGAATCCTTGCCCCCGACCGGGTGGTGCGGCTTGTGTTAGGCGGGGAAAAAGAGCAAATAAGAAAAACTAAAGAATTAAATAGGTGATTATAGATATGTCCATACATGACCAGCGTAAATGAAAAGTTAGTTGATGTGCTAACAAGGGCATTGGAACCCCATAAGGACATTCTTGCCGAGTGGGATGCCGAAGAAATTGGGATGTTGTTTATGGGATTTGGTAATATTTCTATCTATCCTACTAATGTGAAATCCTATAATAACGATGAAGATATTGGTGGAACCTTTGCAGAAAACTCGGTGGCAATTATTGACGCTCTAAATAATATTGGTATTGATTTAAGTGAGAACAATTGGGATTCATCTGATTTATATTGGCTCATTCATTCATATTCGGGAGAAGTTAGAAGTGATGTTATTAATATTCTAAATGAGGTAGGGTATGATTGTTATAAGTGGTTTGATTCCGAAGAAGAAGATATTGAACCTGTAAAGGTCGAAGGGTGGAACGCAGAACCCTCACTTTAGGGGCGTTCTTATATTCATGTCGCCCAATACCCATCTTAGTGTTTTAACTACACCTTCAAGTGCTTTATAATTTCTTAAATGATAGAGAGTCTTGTCCTTATCCTTATATTCTTTATACTCTAAATAATTAATATAATGCATATTTTTTACCCTTTCAGCATCGGACAACATAGATTCAATTTCATCCCAATTCCGGGTATAAGAAAAATGTTCGGAGTCCTTATGGTCAGATAATACTTTAGACATGAACCATCCGACTTCTTTTTACCTATATAAATGTTAAGTAGTAAAACAACATTGGCTAAACTATGCGAGTGATAGTGGACACACATGAAGGTCAAAAAACGGCGGATAGGTTAAAGGGAGAATTAACCCCCCTGTCGGAAGGTGATATTCATATAATTACCGAAAATAAGACGATTGTTATTGAAAGAAAAACATGGGATGATGCTTATACTTCTTGGCAATCAAAAAGGTTGGAGAATCAAATATCTAATATGGTTGAAAAATATGATGATTGTATTTTGTTAATAGAGGGGCGGCTTCAAAATAGTAGGTTATGGCGACAGAAAAAATATGCATTAGTAAGGATGCTTCAAAGATTCTTAAATAGAATGTGTGCTGAAGTATTGCCGGTGGTTTATACAGATAGTAAAAATGATACTGCGAATTATGTTGAATCTGTATGTAAGAGGTTAGAATCGGGAGATTATGGAACCTTAGTAAGAAAAACCGTAGTGGTTAAATCTTCAAGAAACTTATTTCATAATATAATGAGTCTGGTTCCCGGTATTAGTATAGATAGGTCTAAAACACTTTATAATCATTTTTCAGACTTAAAGGATTTTGTAAATAACTTTGAGAGTGCAAAGGAATTAGACGATAAGAAAAGATGGCACACTCAATGTGATAAAATAAACGAAACACTTGCTTCTAATTGGGAGAATACTCCAGAGCGAGAAATAATAAAAGATAAAACTAAAGGTAAGGGGTTGAAATAATGGGAGAGGGATGTTTAATTATTATTTTCTTATTCCTGTTTGGTTTAGCCTTTGGTGTTAATGAATATGAATCTTGAAAGAAACACTTATATAGGTGAATGGTGTATTGAAGAACATGAAGGATTATTATAATTTTTGGAGAAGTTGGCCTTATGATAACCATTGGATTAATTCAACGAGTGATATTAAAGATGTTTATAGGGCTATTATGAATAGAAGTGATTTCTTTGAACGGGCAGATATTAAGAAGGTGGTAAGGGCTACGGTTAAAAGAGGGGGTAAAACCTATCGAGTAACTGTTGAGGAAATTAAACCAAAACCTAAAGATGATTTAGAGGTTGAATTTGATGGTGATGAGCCAGATAAGCACCCAGATTATACCGAATAGCCCCTTAAGATTATATAGGTCTTAGGGAGTATGAAATATATGGGCGTTCAATTAGATATTGTATGTAATTTGGCTAAGGATTTAGTTAAAGCAATAGAGAATACTAATGAGGAAGCCATTTTTGTTTTTGATAATAGTGGGCTTTTTGTAAGAATGTCTGATATTTATAAATATAAGGTTTTAGAGATTGAAATTAATAAGGAAGATTTCATAAGTTATGAATGTGATAAACCTGTGGAATTAGGAATCGTTGTAAGCAGAATTAAAGATGTTACTAAAACTCTTAGAAAGGGGGATTTTTTAAGTATTCATTATGAAGATGGGTCTGATGTTTTGAATTTAAGTGCAAATGGATTAAATAGAGCGATAAAGTTAATTGATGTATCTCATATCAGTAGGATTCCTAGTTTAGATATTCATTATGCTTATGATGCCATTATAGACCATAAGACTTTTAATAATTTTTTAAGGGCTAGTGGAAAAACTTTATCTTTTGATTTATCCACAATAGACGGTGCATTAATTATGGTTTCAGAAACAGAAGGAGGCGTTGTTCAAGTGCCTTGGAAAGATTCTTTGATTAATTCAAAAACATATAATTCTAAAACGGCCTTTTCGTTGTCTGAAATTTCAAAAGCGGTATCAACTGCAAAAGGTGAATTAAAAGTTAGCGGAAAGGAAAATGAAATTATTAAGTTTTCATGGAATATCGCAGAAAAATCAAGAATAAGTGCAATGGTCGCCCCAAAGGTGTGAATAATATGATAATGGAAAAAAATGAATATGGAGAAGAAATAAAGTATGACGGTGAATGGTTTTACCATTCAGATATAGGGAAAATTAAATTAGTTGAGGCGTGGGTCGCTTCTAAGGTGTGATTATTATGGATGGCGAAACACAGTTTAATGAACACCTTGAAATCTTGAGTATCATAAAAGATAAGATGAATAAAATACCCGATGAAACAATTGAATGGGCGAAGGGTGAAATGAATAATGCCCAATTTGTTTTCCTTCAATTCTTGAAAATCACAATTGACGAAGAAAGCGACAAGTGGATTAAGGAATATGTGGTGTGATTATTATGAGAACAAAACCTACTAATTTTGAAGCGGCAAAGAATGTCATTCAGATAGGTGAAGAAGTTACTGCCGACCAGATTATTCAGCGAATGATTGACGGGGGTAGGCGAGAGATACCAACTAAAAAGAGCATTGCTGTAAAGTTTAGAAATGAGAAATGTTTTATTATTAGGAAAGAAGGAAGAGGACCTACTATCTTCAAAAGAATCTATTAGAACCTTTTATATATCAAAAACCAGAATTAAAAAACATGGTTAAAGTTAGGTGGGAGAAGGTTGTCGAATATGATATGCCCGAAACTTTATTTAAGGATGCAGTAACTTGGGAAAAATCTATTAAAGCCCGATTAAAAGGGCTACCTGCTCAAGCAGGGTCCAGATGGACAGGTGTTTTAGATGGTAATGCGAGCCGAAAAGAAACCCCTCCCTTGCAAACCGCATTGGCAAGTAGGATGGCGAATAAAGACGATGACGACCCTAAATCTCTTTCTGGCGGGGGAAAGGCAATGGCCCCTATCATCGGAGAATATAAAATTACTTTGGTTTCAGAAGAATCTATTGCTAAACAAATGAATACTTATTATGAGATATTAGATATATTAAATACAGATAAACAAGTTACTTCTTTTAATCCTACAACAGAGATTGTTCAAGAAACGGGAGATGTTGAAGATGCGGTTGAAAGAGCAATTCATTATGTTCTATATAGTAGGCAAAAAACTATTGCTATAAAAAAGATTGTGGGCATAGGTATGGGATTTATTTCTCCTAAATATTTACATCTAAAAAAGGAAATGAAAAATATTCCGGGTATGTTATCTAAAAGATATATTGAGATATTAAAGGAATTAGAAGGGGTTGAAGGAGATAAATTACTTAAATATGTAAAAAAGAAATATCCAGAAATTGAAAAATATATGGATAAGGGACCTCAAAAATTAGCATCTCCGATTGAGTTTTATCCGGTAGGAAAGGGATTGCCCATGACACATTTTGGATATATTCTTGACGATGAACCATGCGAATTAGATATTGAAAGTTGCATTAGATTAATTCGGCATGATAAAAAAGCATATGAAAGATTGCATCAATTAAAACCGGGCGGCCCTTTACACCCTGCCGATGAGGGGGGTAAATTCTATTTCACTATATCCAATGACCCATTTATTAATATCACGAAATCAACAAGCAGATATTGGGAACAAAGAAGTTGTGAACGGGCATGGTGTGTGGGGGGGTCTGCTCATCAAGGCTGTTATGATGATGTTGCACAGGGAAATATGAATTTGTTAGTTTGTGCAGGGCATAAGCCCCCGAAGGGTTGGCCGGATAATCAAAATAAAAATGCGCCCTCTAACCCCCCAAAGGAAGGAGAGGTATTGGGTCGGCTAACGATTAGGTGGGGGTGGAGAGAAGGAGATAAAAATAAAGGTATAGGAATCGGACCAGATAACAATTTTTATGGGATGCGAGGCATAGCACACTTGAAAGATGTGCAAAATAATCTTATTATGGCTCTTATGCAAATTGCAAAACATTACGGGTTGGCAGATTATAAACTGCTTGGTTTCACAGGGGCAGATTCAAAGGGTAAGTCCTATACTTATCGTGGTTCTGCCGATGCGGGAAATATGACATCGGGCAGACTCACATATCCCGGTAAGGGCGAAATTAAGGAAGGCGTGGCAATTAATTTTGATATGGCGGCGGCTCAAGCCCCAGACATTCAGTATGGTGCATTGAATAGAGTTTCAAGAAGGCATATTGATATTGAAGTTAGGAGAGCGTTGGCTCGGAATACTAGTATTTGGGCGGTTGAAGGTGGCGAGGCTTGTATTGCTAGATTGATTGAATCTAACGACCAAGAGATTCACAGACTTATTGCGGGAAACCCTATTGCACATTCAGAAGCCATTTATGCTATCGCCCAAACTATGTATAAAGTGTTCCCCGATTTAGAGGGTGCATGGATGAACGATAATACGATTGATAATATAATCTTGAGAAATCCAAAATGTAATCAAGAAACGAGAGATTTCATTCAGAAGAACCATAAAGGGTATAAAAGACCTGCTGGCCGAGTATGGGATGAAAAGAAACAAGCAAGTGTGAATAAATTTGCTAAAATTACGCCTTTTGAAATTATTACTTTCGGTTTAGGTTCAGTAGCATTAAATCAAGAAATAAATGGATTAGGTAGGGGATATGCCCCTATGAGGTCATATAAACCAAACCCATTTACCTTAGAATCCTTGACTTCCAGAAAAATAGGACACATTTTATCTAAATTAAATGTAGTAAAGAGAGAACACCCCATCGTGGTAGGGTATGATTATTCTTATAACGAAGATAACGAATATAAAAATGTTATTAATCACAAAAAAAGCGTATTATATAATTATTTGCTTGCCACAAACAGTTTTTCCACTACTAACAATACAGAAATTCAAATGATTTATGAATATATTATCTTAATGCACTTATTATATTGTCCTAATTTAACAAATAAACAGTTTTGCACTATTTTATTAANGATTCAAGAGATGTTTAAGACTTGTCATGTAAATAGTAAAAGATGCGCCCTATCCTCAACATCCGTTAATTACTTACCCTTTAGCCTTTTGAAAATAGCATTAGATGTTTATGTGACCCCTAGATATTCTATTAATGATTGGGGCATGAATACAGACGGAAAAGGTTGGTTTGCTCAAAGCGAACAGTTAAAATCGCTTGATTCTGGAACCGGCAGTTATAAGGTTTCAACTTCGTCTGCTTTCAATACTAGAACCCTTCAAGGAGTAATGAAAAAATGGAATCAAACATTTAAGAATGCGCCTAAGTTTTATACTGAAGATGGAACAATCTTATTAAAAGAAGAAAGACAATCGCCCGAATCTGCAAAGTTAATATTTACTCTTATGAAATATGTATTTACAGGGGCGCAATGGTCGAAGCAATCAACAATAAATAATAGGTTATCAATAGTTGAATTCTTAATATCATTAACAAGGTCTAAAGAAGTTTATAATAGTTTATGGAGATATAGGAATAAATTAAATATTTCTGCTAAGATGTTCACTTATAACTGCCTCAATACAGGTGGTATAAGGAAGGAGGGTAATAGATTTTTCGATGATAAAATATTATTGGAGGCGTTTCAAGAAGCAGGGGGTAGTGGTAATGAACGATGGTTGAAATATCATATGTCTGGCGATATGCAATTAATGGTGAAAATGAAAATTAGAAACAAAGATTACATTCCAGATGAGATTTATAATACTATATATGACAATGAAGAATATTTCATCAAATATGGAATAGATGAAGCAAAGTTGGAAACTGAAGAAGATTTACAAAGTTATTGTGATAAAATATTATCTATATCATTAGGTAAATTATATACTGAAAGCAAAGCAACTGTTGATGATTTATCAAAACTAAATAAAACAAAAAAAGTTTCTGAATTATATTCTGCAACAGAATTTATACATATTCTTCAATATGCGGGCATTAGATTGAGTAATGAACCTAACTTACCTATTAAGTATCAAAATATGCTACTAGAAGATTGGCAAAGTGTTTCAGATAGGTATGGTGGAGATTATGAAGTAAGCCTCCCTAAAATTAGAAATAATTTAGTTAATAATAATGAAGATTTATCTCCCGAAATAATTATTAAGTTATACAATCAAGGATTTAATAAGAACAAGATTGCAATGCATCCTAATACACCTATTGAAATCATTACAGAATTATTTGATTTAATGCCCGAAGTGATTTTAAGTAATCCAAGATTGCCTATGAACATTTATTCAAAATTATTTAATTTGACACTTAGCATTCTAAGGTCGCCGGTAGGTGAAGATAAAAATAGATTACTTCATGTTTTCAAAAATTCAACTGTTCTCAATCAAAAGGGCCAATTGAAACCTAATATAAACACTATGCAAAAAATATTAAGGGCAGATAGAAAGAGCGTCAATAGGAGAGCAGACATTAAAAGATTCTTGGAATCTCATAAATATCTAAAGTATTGGAGAGGAGGAAATAATAAAAGTGGAGTATTCAGAACCGTTGCAAGTCAGAACCTATATACGGAAGGGCTATTAGATTATATTATTATGCCGTCTAATCCCGAATTTTGGATTGTTCAGATGGCAGATGAACACGACCCAGAAAAATTAAATGGAACGACTGTTCAGTATATTCATTCATTTAAGAAGTTAGATGATGGAAAATATGAAATAAAACGAGATGTTCACAGTAATTTACCCATAGTAGTAACTAATAAGTCCTCGGATAAATATGAGTATTATAATAATCAAATTATAGCAAATCCAAATTTTATAATAAATCAGTTACAAAATGAAACATTAATTTTTGATGATATAAAAGATTTCTTTGGTTGGATTCCAGAAGGGGAACGAGATAAAAGATTCAAAGAAGCCCCTAAATGGAAACATGATAATATTTTCATGTTTGAAGATTCTGAATATAGGGAATTAGAAAAACAAAAGAAATATCCCGATTGGAGATATAGTTGGACTAAGGCTAAAACTCAAAAATTAGTGGACACCTTTGTTTTGCGAAAGGGAGGCAAACAAATATTGAAATTGGCAGATTCTTGGGCTGTTCCATATTCAATTAGAGGGAAACCCCCTGTGGGCGCAACAGTAGGTAATGTTTTAGGCACTCTTTCCATAGCAAATATTTCACAGGCATTAACTAATAATGGACTTTGGACACCAACCCTCATAGATTATTTCTTACCTCATTTACAACATTTATTTGGTGGTAATCAGAACCTTAGAACATGGATAAATGGTATTAATAATAAAATGGGTCAAGGCTCTTTCTTTAATAAGGGATTATTTACTGACGAATTACAAAAAGTATTATTGTGTGAATCTCAAAAGGAATTAAATGATATGGGGCTACCGATGGTGCAAATTGCTCAATTAGATTATATTTGCTACGATTTATTAACTCAACTTTGGCAACAAGGGCTATCGGGAGAATTTGTATGCAAGATTGAAAAGGCATTAAAGAGTCCTAAATCAGAACGAAATGTGAATGGTTATGCGGCTCATTGTATCAATCAAGTAAATGCTATTGTTCAAGCGTGGGTTGCCCAACCAGATAATGAAGTGTATAAGATACCATACAAGGAATATTTGAAATGTGTTAAACAAAAATGAGAGAAACAGACATAAATCTTTATATATCCGTTCACCAAAGTTAAAAACATGGCTCAAAAGGGAAAGATTACTCATCGGTTGATTGAAAAAACAACTGAAGTCTATCCAGACGACCCAGAATATAAGGAAGGTAATTATAAAGACTTAACAGATGTTGAGGACAGGGCGCACTTGTGGTATAGGGACATAGTGAAACAATTTGGAAACTTTGAGCATAATAAACATTCTAATATATATCAACACGGCCATAGCAGAAGTGAAACTAAAACGGTTCCCTTAAGAGATGATTTGAAAACGGGTCTTTTGAAGGCTTGTAATTATAGGTGTAATCATTTCAAAAGTAAAACGAAGTCTGGGTGGAAGGTTTTTGATAAAATAACGGGCATATATGATGTTACTATTCAATCAGAAAAAACTATTATGAAAAGATTGGAGATGTTAGGGAGATTTGTGGAAAAATTAAATGAATATGATTATTTGAAACTGCATGACCCCTCGACAGGTAAAGAAGCAATGACTCCCATAGACCCAATTACGAGTAAAATGATAGGTATTGAATATTCATTTCCTTTTGGTATTGATAGAACAGATAAATTACACTATACTATTTTAGAAAAAGAAATTGTAATCAATGTGCCAGAAACAAAGAAAACCCTAAATAAGTATCTAAGGGAAATTCTAATCAAAGATAAAAAACCAGAGGCATTTATTGAAAAGGTAGCCGTTGGTAGGGTTATGGCTAACTTTGAGAGTTTAAGAAAGAGTTTTGAAGGGGTTAGAAAAATTGTAATCCCTATAATTGCAAATATTAATGATGAATTTGAGGAAGGGGGTGTGGATTCTGTAAGGGCAAAATTAGGAACCCTTGAGGATGGCGATAAAGATAAATTAATCACAGAAGGTTCTTTGAAAGAGGTTTCTAAAACCATTGGGGTTCCAGAATTACTTGCTAGGATAAAGGATGAGGATGTTAAAACTTATTTAAGGGCAATTAGACCCCCTACTGAAAAAACCAAAGCGGGAACAAGGTGGCCTAAAGAAAAGGGAGGTCATTATATTATTCATATTACACAAGAACCCCTCCATCTTTTAACAAAATCAACAGCGAGAGCATGGTCCACTACCTCATGTGAAGATTATTATGGCTCATACAGACAGGGTGCTTATTCAGATATTATGTTCGGGAACGCAATTGTTTGGGTATATCATGCTAAAGATGTAAAGCATAAAACAAATAAAAATGGTGAAATTACAGATGTTGAATTAGAGGGATTATATAATTATTCTGCTAATGGTCGGATTTTACTGCGGTGGGGAAATGCAATTATAAATGGTGAAAAAAAGGGACAGGATGTTGGTATTGAATGGGATACTTATTATACTACAAAGGATGGACACCCTGCTAAAAAAGCACCTTGGGGTGTTAATATGGTGAAAGCCCTTGCTATGATTCTAAAGGAAAACGGATTATATACTTATGAAAAACAAGGAGATGTTTGTAAAACACCATATACTTATGTAGGGTATTCAGATAAGTCTGGTTCTAAAACTCAAATTACCTATGATGAATTAGGATTAAAAAGTGCCGGTGGCCGAGAACAATTTGAAATTGAAGATGAAGAAGCCATGTTTGTTAGAATGGCCTCTGATGTTAAGATTTCATATAATACAGTAGGTATTTTATTGGAAGAAGGTGGGTCGGCAATTTTGAGAGCATTGGCTCAAAATCCGGTAATCTGGAATATGCCGAGAAGTATCAGAAGGTTTATGGAAGAATTAAGATTTATAGATGATATTAATGATAGAAAAACTATCCTTAGATTATTGATTGGTAATGATTTGGCTAAAATTGATATTCAACAATCCGGCTTTGCATTCACCGATGTTGCTGAAAATATTGAGTTTTATGAGCCACGAAATCAATCATGGGTTGAGTTTAATAGAGATAATTCAATAGTTAGGGATTTATTAAATCACCCAAATACTACTACTGAAATTCATTTGACCATGCTTGAAAACCACAAGGGCTTCAAATTAGGAAATCGGAATTTAGGGGGAATCGCAGAATTATGTTATATGGGGTTAATAGGAGAACATAATCTAAGGGGGCAGGGGTTGAAAAGAAATACAGGTCAAAGATTCATTTCAAATGCACCTACCGAGATATTAGATAAGATTGTTTCGGTTGTATCTAAAGGGCCAGATAAGGCCAAATATTTCAAGAGGACTAAGAAGAATATGCCTTTAGTAGTATTACGGATGATTGAAGATTTGAGAATAGCGGGAGTTAATATTAACGATGCGAATAAAGACCGATATTTGAATGGAGAAACAACACCCGATTTGCAGTATTATATGGATGGTGAATATTTGAAGGCTATCCGAAACTTGATATTTGCACCCAACCTTACTGAAAAGAGTTATTTGATGCTATTGAGAAGTTTTAGAGATTATATGTGGTCTAGGTTTGGAAAGGGCATTACAAATATAGAGGATGTATGGAAGCATAATACGGAATTCATGCGAGGTAATGCGTTGGTGGAAGGGAAAGAAGTAATATATAGCAAAAGATACAAGAATCTTCTAAAGGCGACATTGGCAGATATTCAAATGTCTATATGTGTTCCTTTGCAACTGCCATCTGATTATGGATTTAGACAGGACTTTATGGGTTGTTATCTTGGTTTGCAAGATATTCACGATAATATTAGAGGTAGCACTTTTGAAAGGCAATCGGTGGATGCTATCAAATTGGTATTAGATGCTGGTGGCGTGGAGATGGTTTCTTCGTATGGTGTGGATGAAGAAGGAAATACTGTATCACCTACCTATCCTCAAAGTGCTTTGTGGGAAAACATTAGAAGTCGAGAAGTTTTTGATTGGGTATATCAAGGAACGGGAGTAATCACTAAAAAGATATTGGATTTGTCGCTTTCTTTGGGCAAAAATCCTCAACCCCCCTTCAAACATTTCCTATATAAATCAAGAAACAGAAAGAATCCACTTGAACCTAATAATAGAATGTTTATTAGTGAAACCAAATTCTTAGAAACATTAAAGAGAATTCCATTAGATGAAATAACAGGGACATTAACTTTTGATTTTTTGCCTTATGATATGAAATTACATCAAGAGAGAGATATTGTTCCTCCGAAGGCAATTAATTATCTCCTAAAGAATCCAAAGATTATACATTTAATTGGGTGGGATGTGGTAGGTGCGTGGCTTATAGAGCCTAAACATTTCATGGCGTTTGAAAGTATTGTATTAGGTCAAGCATTAAAAGGATTATATAAGAAGGGAATAAGAAAGGCTAAATTAGTAAAATTACCTAAAAAAATTACAGAGCGATATAAGATTCTTTCAGAAAATACTGAAAATATATATATTCTAAATCATGCCGCAAGGGGAATGGGTGGAAATAAGAATATCCCCCCAAGCCTACAAATGAGGCTAATATTACCTGCTGAAAGTGAAACTTATGGTATGAAATGGTCTTTAGTTTCTATGGCTTATGAAGGAGATTATGATGAAATTCAAAATTTAGTTATTAAACGATTGGCTATGAACGAAGGATTATCTATGGTGTCATGGAAATATCTATTTATGAATCATCCAGAATTTAGAAGCGAATTATTATCTAATTCTGCGTTATTAGAAGTTATTAATGCTTCTAGTTTTGATTATAAACAATACATACATGATAACTATTTGGATTTACTTAAAAACAAGGGGCTAACACCACTACAAAATAAGGAAATAACAAAAGAAATGCTTAGAGTATTAAGTATTAATCCAGAATCCAATATTAATAGGATGTGGCAATTAGCCAATAATCAATATATCCTAGAGGGTCTATTGAATGCAGATACTAGTATGAAAAATAGAAATGATTATTTCTCATATTTAGTTAGAGAACATACTTGGGCTGAATTTTGGAGAGGTGGGAAATATAAAGGTAAGATGAATCTTCCAATAGAACATTCTATGTTCAAAAATAAAGAAGGGAAACCAGAAGCGATTGCTGATGAACCAATTATTATCGCAGATAGACCACATATTGTTTTCAAATTTGATATTACTGAAAAAAAGAAAATGAAACAAGAGGAATATGAAGATGACGATGGCGAAGTGGCAATTAGGGAAAAGGAAATCAAAATCCATAAAGTCATATCTGCTGAACAAATATATGTTGAAAAGATTAAGAAATTAAGAAAATATTATCAGATTGATGGTAAAATAAGAAAAACAAATTTTGATGAGAGATATGTTAGCGAATGGATAGATTATTCTGAAAGAGTGGATATTTATGATTTCTATGGTTTCATTCCTTTCATAGATAGGAGTGAAGAAATTACTAATTTTAAGGGCGACCCTGCAAAATGGAGTAAGGGATTAACTGTGGTATTACGAGATGAGGACTTACACGAAGAAGATAAGGAAATACCTATGTGGCGAAGCACATGGGATGAGGCTAATATGCAACAACTGTTAGGGTCAATCATAAAAAATGAAAATACAGATGATGCTTTGTTGATTTCATTACTTAAGCATCCTAAATTTATGAAGGAAGCCACTATTGATTCACCTGCAAGGGTTGGTAAGCGAGCCAGATTTAGTAAAGCCACAATGTTTAATTTGATAGATGAAGAAAGTAAGTGGACACCTAAAATCATTAACGAATCTATTAATGATTTATTAAATCCAAATTCTAATTATTATATAACTAGATATAGAAATGTCATGCCTACTGAAAAAATAATCAATTTGACTTTATTAGAAAACGATGCGTCTATTCAAAGACAATATAAACATTTGAATCTTAATTATATCCAACAGATACAATATTGGATTGTAAATGAGTTTGGCTATACCCCTAATGAACCAGAAAGACAGATAGATATTTCATATATTTATTTGATGGTTGATTGGCCTTATGCATCAAATCAAACAAAACAAAGAGCGATAGCGATTAGAGATAATAGGTTAGCCGAATTCTTAATTTATCAAGACAGATATGGTGAAGGGGCTGACGAGATGGATGCTGAAAGTTATAAAGGGATGAACCCAATCCTTAATATAGTTAAAAGATGGTGATATAGATATGGCAAAGTGGAAACGGCGGTTTGTGGACCCTATTGATGGAGAATCATTCAAAAAAAGGGATGATTGTATTCAACACATGGTAAAAAATAACCATCCGGGGACACCTGCGGTGGTGGATGAAGAAGTTGAAGAAAAGAAGCCGAAGCATACTATAATCCAACATGGGAGAGGCAGAAGGTCGGGCAAGGGTGCAAGGTTTAAGCCGTTTCATTGCTTGGAATGTAAATATCAAGGGAAAACAAGAGATGATTTAGAAAAGCATCAGAAGGCTTTGAAACATAAAGGTTATAAAAAGATAAACTATGAAGGGCCTACTGTTTCAACAGTATCAGGGCCAGCGAAGAAATCAGATGAGCCAGAAAAACCAAAAGATACGAGGGGTGCGGTTCAAAAGGAAATGGAGGACAGTTTTGAAGAAAACTACGGCAGACCGTATGATGTTTTCATAAGAATCTCCAAAGAATCTTATACTCTCATTGAAAAAGCCATCCCTAAAGGTATAGAACATCACGACCAAACAGGAAACCATTTAATATATATTCCAAAAGGAAAATATAGAGAATTTGATTACTTAATGTTTTATTATGATTTCGTTGAAATAGAAATGGAAATTAAAGATGTGGTATATGCAATGTCTTTCTTTGAAGCAAGGGATGGTAATGAAGGAAGTGAATTAATTTCATGGGATATGGCAGAATACAGAGAAATAAATATTGTGGAGATTAGCGATATTGGTGGTTGTTTCGGGGTGCATCATACAAAAACTTCAGATAAGTTACCTGTTGCTGATGCAATAAAGGAATTATCCGCTTTTGATGACCAATCGAAGTTGGCCTGTGTGGGAGGGATGTGGCAATATGTTTATGAGTATCATTACAAAAAACCTAAAGATAAAGACACCGCTAAAAGGGGAAAAACCAGCAATAAAAATAGAGGGTCCGGCAACAGAGGTGGCGCAACATCTATGGCGGGAAGGGTGGCTGAACAAACATCACTCGTTCATTGGCAACACGGTGCAGAAGATAGGGCAGAATTAATCAAAGAATCTGAATACATATACGGAGGGGGTTGGAACGCCGCACCTGCTAAATCTTCTTATCCAAGAGAACCAAGATGGCATCCTGTTTATGGAATTGCAGATGGAATCGTGATAATAGATAGGTTGATAGATTATTTGAAAACCTATTACCCTGCCAAAAAATAGAGATACACTTACCTCTAAAAACCCCCCATCATCGGTAAAGGTGTAAAGTATTATATAGTTAATAGGTAGTGCAGAAAATAGTTGAAAGGGAGGATAAAAAAATGTATGAACCCACAGATTTTGCTAATATTATTTTCAAACAGAGATATGCAATTAATGATAAAGAAACATGGGCAGATGCTTGTTTAAGAGTAGGTAATCATGTCGCCCAAGCCGAAAACGGAAAACGAGAATCTTGGGCAGAAAGATATGCTCAAGCAATGATGACTAATAGATTTGTTCCCGGTGGAAGGATTTGGTATGGTTCTGGGCGGGCGAAGGGGCAATTATTGAATTGTTTTGTGATTCCAACAGAAGATTCCAGAGAAGGATGGGCTAAAACAGTTTCAGATATGTTGATTATTAGTGGGACAGGAGGTGGAGTAGGAATTAATTATACTCCTATTAGGCCAAGAGGAACGCCCATAAGAGGAACAGGTGGTGAATCCACAGGTGCAGTTTCTTTGATGCAAGTCATTAATGAAATAGGAGAAGTTATTAAGGCAGGGGGTGGGCGAAGAACCGCCCTCATGCAATGTTTAAGATATGACCACCCAGACTTAATGGAATTTTTGAATGAGAAATTTAATGAAGTGGAAGTTGATTTAGTTAATATTAGGGATGAATTAAAAAATGCATTTCCTAATTTACCTAAAAAGGACACAGATAATTTAGTAAAAATATTTGAAGAATCTAATTCTGAAATTTATAATACTTTGATTAAATACGAATTAGACCAAAAGTTAAAGAATTCAAATGTTTCTGTCGTAGTTGATGAAGATTTCTTTGAAAAGGTAACAAAAGATGAAGATATTATTTTAGAATGGAGGAATAAAGAAGTTGGAAAAATCTCCGCAAAAGAAATATGGGACATTATTGTTTATAATTCATGGAAATCTGGTGAGCCGGGAATCCTTAACGAAGGACTCGCTAATAAAATGAATAATATTTGGTATCATAAACCTCTTGTTAGCACCAATCCCTGTGGTGAAATTTGGTTAGAAGAATATGGTTGTTGTGATTTAGGTGCAATTAATTTATCTGAAATGTTATTGCCCGATAATAGTGATATTAATTGGGATTTGTTAGCAGATACCGTGATATTAGGGGTTAGATTTTTAGATAATGTGTTGGATGTAAATAATTATCCTACACCAGAAATAGAAAAGAATAGCCATACGGTTAGGAGGATTGGATTAGGTGTCATGGGGTTAGGTCATTGTTTGATTAAATTAGGGCATAAATATAATAGCGCAGATGGGAGGAAAAAGGTTGAACAGATTTTTAATTTCATAAAGAAGGGTGCTTACGAGGCATCAACATATCTTGCTGTCGAAAGAGGCCCCTTCCCTGCATTTAAGGTTGAAGAATATTTAGAATCGGGCTTTACAAAGACACTACAAAAGGGACTTAGAAAGAAAATTAAAGAATATGGAATTAGAAATTGTGCGTTATTAACTATTGCACCAACAGGAACGACAAGTATATTATCTGCTACATCTAGTGGTATCGAGCCTGTCTTTGCACCGGGTTATAAACGGAAATATTATGCTAATTCTGATAAGTCAAATGAAAGAATACTTAAAGAAGAAGTTGTAGTGGACCCTCTTTTTGAATCTTTGTGGGCAACAGGTGTGGATTTGTCTGCTTTCGTTTCTGCCCATGAAATTTCTGTTGAAGGACACATGAGGATGCAAGTGAGTGTCCAAAAACATATTGATAATGCAGTATCTAAAACAATCAATATCCCCCATGATTATGATATTAAAAAGTATGATGAAATTCTTTTGAAATATGCACCATTGATGAAAGGAACAACTGTCTATCGGTCTGGGTCAAGAGGTAATGAGCCATTGACCCCGATTACTATTGAAGAAGCAATAGAACATTTAGAATCTAAAAAATCAGATTTTATAATTGGTGCGGCTCAAAGTGATTGTCCACAAGGCATATGTGATTTAGAAACACCTCTCAAAATACAAAAGGTTTAAGTATTTGAATTGATACTTATTAAATATATGACGGGAAATTTTTTCAATGGAGTTAAAACCCAAGCCTATGAAGTGGGTCATAGGTGGGGTATTGAAGCGGCCACCTATGCTAAAATAAATTATCCAGAGGTAACTGACAATGCAGAAGTTGAATCTGATTTATTAGAAATTATGGGCGATTTCTGGAAGGATTTTGAAAGTAAGATGTTGATTGAAATGTCTGACCTCCCAATCACAAATATCCAAGAGGGTTGGTCTGACGGTTTCTTAGATATAGTTTTCCCGCTAAGGCACTTGGTATAAGGAAAAACTTATATAGTAGGTTAAGGCAGGGGAGAATTATGAATTTAAGCATCACCAATGGCGTAAAGAGAATATTAACTAAAGAAAAGAAATATTCTTCAATGTTATTTCATGCATTAAAAGATATTGAAGTAGTATTAGACCAAACATATTTTAGAGGCCATATTATTTTAGAAGAAGGTAATGAAAACTTATTTTTGGATATTTGTTCTAAGTCATGGATTAATGAGTCAGCCTTAAATGACATATATGACCAAATAACATATATCATTTGGTGTAATCGTGAATTGAATCTTCCCTTAAAATATAATGGTAAAACATTCAATGGATTATACCTATAAATAGTAAAACATTAAATAACAAATGCGATAATGTATATGTATGTTTAATGAGAAGGCAGGGTTTGAATCCGAAAAAGATTTCAAATTACCTAGACCTGTGAAATCATTTTTAATGGCTACATCTAAAGCAGTTGCTAAATCTATAAAGGGTTCTTTTAATATTGGGAGAGAAGTAGGAGAGAGTGTTGAAGAATTAATGAAAGTGTTTGATAATGAAGGTATAGATATATTTTTAGTGGGTGAGGCAGTAAGGGATATTATTACTTATAAAGAGCCAAATGATTTTGATTTCATAACTCTTGCATTACCAGATGATATTGAATTATGGTTGAAAAAATTGAAATTTGAAAATATTAATAATGGTTTCAAAAAATATAAACTCATTAAAGGAGTTAGAACCGTAGTTTCCAAGTTTGAAGAACAAGACAAATTAATAAAGGATATGGAAGATAATGGAAGTGCATTTGTTGAAGATTATCGGCCTATGGTATCTGCTACTAAGGAAATAGGGGGTAAAGAATGGAGATTTGAAATCTCCACATATTCTAAATATCACGAACCCAAAGTTATAGATTCAAAGAATGTTCCATTATATGAAATATTTTATAAAATTTCAGATGAGATGAAAAATAAGGATTTCACCATAAATTCTCTATTGATGGATTATAGGGGTTGGGTGTATGATTATTTTGGCGGAGAATTAGATTTGAGGAATAACTGTATAAGGGTAGTTGGCGACCCTATTGAAAGATTCAAAAGCGAACCCCGAATGATGCTTAGGGCTGTTGATTTAATGTTAAAAAGAAAATTCAGATTAGAGTCAAAAACTAAGGCGGCACTTAAAGAAGTAGTTTTTGAACAAGACAGGGAAATGAGTCCAAATGTTAAAAGAGAATTATTAACTACTATCTTGAAAAATGAAAAGGGTTTTGATGTTCTTTATGAATATGGTTTTATAACCGATTTTTTGACTTTGTTTGGTGGCGAAATGAATGAGGAAGATGTAAAAAGGTATTCAAAGATATTTATAATGTATCAAAAATTAAGTGATAAAAATAATCGGTGGGGGATTAGGGAATTATTATATTATATTCTATCAAAGCACATTAAACCCAAATTAAAAAATAAATCCGTAGCGAAATTAATAAGAAAACAAGATATAGATGAAAATTTTGCTACTATCATTGGATATTATAAACCATTTAGACTTAATGAAAGGAACACCCATAATTCATCAAAAATGTATTTGGCGGGAAAAGAATTAATTTCTGGAAAAAGAATTACATGGAATAAAGTAATTAAAATAAGGGAGTTGTTCTTGCAAATAAAAAGAAATGAATTACTGACTGAAGAAAGATTTATCAAGGCCGTAAATAAAATTTTCATCCCTTATTTTTCATGCATTGCAATTTTGGAGGGTATGTCAGTTAAAGAAATTAGAAAGAGGATAACTTGGTATCTTAAAATTTACACTAAAACTTATGAATATTATTTTTCTAACATAGATAAAGTAGTTAAACATTTAGAAGTTTGTTATTCATTAGAAAGAAGAAAGGCGAAACCATTAGTGATGGGTGCAATTACTAGAGCATTAATGAATTATTCCTCATTTACAAATTGGGAAACTTTGATTGATGAGATTACAGGTAAATTAGAAGCAGTTGCAGATATTCCTATCTTAGTAGGACTTAAAGGAGATGAATATGTTGATTTAGATATTGATTATGAGTTTATGATAGAAAGTTGCATTCATAATTCACAATCAGATATTAAAAGGAATTTAGAAGATGAAATTGAAGATGATAAAGATACTGCCTTAAGTAGTCATGTGAATTTTGATAAATATATAATGACGGATTTGCCTAAAGACGGGGTTTCTTTCTTGAAAAACCTAAGAAAGAAGGCTTCGTTAATAATTCAAGGAAAATTGAATGAAGAAGGAATCAATCAAACCATTAATAAATATTCAAAGACATTAAATGAGGTCATCCTTGAAGATAGCCCATTTATTAAAAATAGCAAAGCGATTGAAGATTATAGAGGTCAAATGAATGAATCTCTTAATCAATTCCAAAGGAAATCTTTAGAGAGTTTGAGAGATGAATATTCAAAGACAATGTATTATTACCATGAAACCTTTTGTGATTCTTTAGCAGAAAGGGATAGACAGGCATTGATGAGTGCTAGAGATTATGCCTTTGATTTATTTAAGGATAAGAAGTTTTATTGGAATTTCTTTTCTGCAAACATTAGGGTTGATGATATACCAAATTCTAAATTAAGATTAGAAGATATAAAAAGAATGATAGATATGAAAACATATAGAGATGTTGATTGGTTTATATTAGGTAAAAATCAAATGAAACATAATAAAATTGTATATGATTTGAAATATAGGATGGATAAGAATTTTGCAGAAGATGATAGAATAGCATTAATAACTAATAGAAAGGAATATCAAAATTTTATGCAAGCAGGGTATGATAATTTTTTAAGTAAAAGAAATGCTAAGGAAATAAAACTGTTGGAAGAATGTAGGCGAGTTATATTTAATTATGATTTGAAATCCTTTTCAAAAATGTTCAAAAATAATTTAGCCACTCAAAAGGGAAAGCACAAAGTATTCATATTGGATTGGGTTCTTTTTGGAGATGCCCCTTCGGGGGGGTTGATTAAGATTGATTATTTGAGAAGTATGTTGAGGAATGATATGAACCAAAGAGAAAAATATAATTATCAAACAATTTTTAGAGAATATCAAAATATTGTAGTCAAAGGAATAAACTCAAAAATCTTTGGTTCAACTCTTGAAAACATTAATGATGATTATTATGAATATTTTACATATCAATTTGTAGGTGCTATGGCTGACTTCGATGTTGCATCTAGTGAAAGGGTGCAAACCTTTTTGAATAATAAATTATGGTGGCATTGTGAAAATATATATGGGGTTCTCCCAATCTATTATAAACAAAATAAATGGTTCGTTTATGAAAATACAATTATAGATAAAGAAGGAAAACTTATTATTCCTTGTAGTGTAGCCAATAGCATATATAGTATTGTATCTTTATATGGTGGGGCATCAAAGAAAACAAATTGGACAAAGGTTGCACGAACCTATAATGTGTTATCTATTGAGAAAATGCCCATTGGCATTATGACTTCTAAATTAGCAGAATATATATATAGGTATGCAATAGATAAAAGAAAAAAACAACTAAAGAGGATGAAAAATAAATGAATGAGGAATATTGTGGAAAAAGCATTTATAATCCAGATAAAACGGGAAAAATAATAGTGGAATGTGAAATTATATTATCTGAAAGGGCGGTCATAGAATTAAAAAGAATTATAGAGAGCGTTGCTCACGATAATCCCCTTCATCTTTATCTGTCTGTAATGGGTGGTGGTTGTTCTGGTTATATTTATGAATTAGATTTGGAAGAAGATGAGCCAACTAAAAACCATCAAGTGATTCTTCAAGACGGGATTTCAGTAGTCATTCAAGATGCAGATTCTTCAATGTTAAATGGACTATTGCTTGATTATGAAGATAAACTCATGGGTGGCGGATTTAAGATGATTAATCCTAATGCTACTAAAACTTGTGGATGTGGGTTGAGTTTCAAATAATGGAGATGAATAATATATGAATCCCTTAATAGGAATTATAACATATGTAGGCACATATAGGTTATATGTTGAAGGACTAAATAGGCATGGATTGAAAAGTGGATTCAAAGGAAAGAGAAAATGGAAAAAAGCAATCGCTTTTCCTTATTGGGATAATTGGGCGTGGACTCATTTTATTTGGGGAGGATTCGGTGCAATATTAAATTTCAATATAGGCACTATGTTAGCATTATCAGCAATAAATGAATTTATCTATGAGCCTTATCGGTGTGAAAAATTTGCAAAAGGTGATTTGAATATTAATTATGCACAATATTGTGACCCTGTGGGGCATAAACTTGCAGACACACTTTATACAATGATAGGTTATAGTCTATTAAAACCTCTAAGATAGCCATAAGAACCTTTATATATTAAAACAACCGATGAACGGGCATGGATTTAAGTAAAGCCCAATTGAATGAATATCGGCTTCACGCAGTAACTTTGTTATCTGCCTCCGCCGCCGCAATGAGTCAAATTGAACAAGCAGTAGCATATGCACCTGTGGCTAGTGCATTAGCCTTCCTTTGTGCGGCAACATCTTATAGTGATGTGCTAAAAAGGGCAGATGATTTAGTTGATGCATTAGAAGATGCAGGTATTATTGATGAAGATGTAGCCGATGCGGTGGAAGATATTATTGATACCATTGATGGTAATGAATGATAGCAAACATTAAATATCAGTTAAAATATAATTTAATATATGTCTAAGGATGATTCGGCATCAATTATTGAAAAAGCAATAGAGATTGGCAGAAGTCCAAAGGATATTGCTTCTGATTTAGCAGATGATGGGGTTCTTAATAATTCACATTTAGCAGGTGTTGGTTTGTCGGGACTTAAAGGTGTTAAAAATGCCCTAAAAGTAGGGGATATTGATTCCGTAAAAGAAGTTGTGGATTATGCCGCAGAAAATGGAGAACAAAAATGGTTAAATATCCCTATACGAGCCACTACTACTTCTGAAAATTAAGAGAAAATAATAGTGGAGATAATAGGATGAAAAAAATAATTAATTGGGATGTGAGGATTACTTATAATTCCTTGATGGTTGCATTAGTTTCTTTACCCTTAATTTTTGCATTCATGCTTCTTTCTTATGAATTAATTACCACAGCGTTTGTAAATCCAGAGGTAAGAGAAAATATAGAAGCCTATATTGCAGTATTGGGTATTTTATCTGGCCCTGCATATATGTCTATATCAAGATTCTTTGATAGGTGGAATGCTGAAGAAGAAGAATATATTGAAGCAATCAGAAGAAAACATAAAACAGATAATGATTTGAATAGGGCATCTGGTAAGTTACAAGCAGACGAAAGTAATATTGAAGAATCTTCTTATCCAATATTAAAACCTATTGATGAAAATGAATAAAAGCCATAAGTTATATAAACCCCGCCCACCTCGTATAGTTTAAGGATTATTAGCGCAACGGTAGCGCATTCGGGCTAAACCCCCGTTGGTTATGGGTTCAAATCCCATATAATCCGCCAACTCAAATAATAAAAATGAAATAAGGAAGTGAAAACATGAACGAAACAAAACATTATGTGATAAAAACAAAAATAGGTTCTGAACCTAAAGTGATAGAAGATATGAAAGCAAGACTAATGGATTTCGGAAGCCTAAAGGAAATCCAGAACACAATACATAATATATACCACAAAGAACACATGAGAGGATATATCGTGCTTGAGGCAGATAACCTATTCGTGGTGGAACAATTGATTGGAAAAAATGCAAATATAATGAATACTACTCATATAAAGGGCATAAAGACAATTATAGGTGAATTGGCTTATGAAGATGCACAACAATATATTCAAGACAAATCTCCATTTGAAGGTATAGATATAGGATGTATCGTGGAAATCACAAAAGGGGCGTTCAAGGGAGAACAAGCAGTAGTGGTGTCTATGTCTGAAAAAAAGGAGGAAATCAAGGTTCAATTAAGAGATGGGCTAATTCCTCTTGATATTAATTTGAATCCCAAACATATCAGAATATTCAGCAACCCTTATAAGGGGGGTTGATATGAGTTATATTATGGAACCTCCAATTAAACACATTGAACATTATACGACACCACATGAAGCGGTGGGGGTATATCATTATCGAGATGGTGTATCTGTGGCTCGGTGTAAATATACGGCGACTAATAGGATTTACATTAGTAATGTTTTTGTCTATACGCCGATGAGGGGGAAAGGTTATGGTTGTCGAATGGTAAAGAGAATTAGAGAGTCTTTTCCATCGGCACACATTTGGGTTGAAGTAACTGAATCATCCAGACCCTTTTGGGTGAAAATGAATGCAGAAGGATATATTGATGAGATTAAGAATTGACCCTAAAGGTTATAAAGGTAAAGGAACACAGGATATATTAGGTGAGAAAGATGACGAACCAAAAAGAACAATTGATAGAACATTTTAGAAAGAACGACACGCTAAGTGTAATGGAAGCACATACCGTCTATAAGATTAGGTCGCTTCCACGAAGGATTATGGACTTAAAGGAAATAGGTTATAGGTTTGACCATGAGCGAAGAACAGATGCTACGGGTCAGCGATATATGAGATATATTGTAACTTATATCCCGCCTAAGCATAAGTGAGGATAATTTAGAGAATAGTCATAAAGAACATATAGCCTTGCCAAGTGGTTGGAGATTGGTATTGCGAAACCAATGGTTTGTGGGTTCGATTCCCGCCGGGGCGACCATGTTCTTTAGATACTAACAGTAATAAGAATTAAAGGTTCCTCCTTCTGATTGTATTGCATACATGATAGGGGATACATGGATAGTGTGGTTTTTATCATTTTCATCTTGAACAACTATATAATAATCATAATAACACATATCTTCACCAATGCACTTTTTAGAAGTCCAACCCTTTTCAATAACTTTACCTTCTAATAATTTACAATCGTCAAATTCATCCCAATGAGAATAATGGGGGGCTAACCACCCTCCTAAACCAGAAGTGACTAATAACACAATTAGGATAATTAACAACAAAGGTGAAACATTTGTTTTTTTAGGGGATTCATCTCCCATATATATTAATTACAATCTTTAACTATTTAGTAATGATGTTTTATATAGCATTGATGATAATTACCCCCTATGAGTCATTGGTATTGGTTATGCTTGACGGGTTTTGGTTTAATAACATTTATTATTCTTGGAATTGGTATATGGAGTGTATTATTCCCTAAAGACCAAATCAAATATGATAAATGGTAAAGCATTAAATAGCGGAACAGGCCATTAAGTATTATGGGCGTTGGGTCTGCATATCTAAATTTACAATCTTATGGGATGACTCTCGTAGGTGTATTGGTTGCCGCAGGTGGCGGTTTAGGATTATATATCTCTAAGACTACCAATGGAAAGTTAATTTCTGGGGGTGTGGTTTTAGGCGGTGTTGGGCTGATGCTTTTAGCGTCTAAAATCCGAAGTAAAGTTAATACTGCACAGACAGAAGGTTCTGGCGGTTTTGAAGGTGTTGGAAAAGTATTCTTAGGGTTAGCGGTTCTTGGCGTAATTACTAAGGGGATAGGGTCGGCTTCTGCGGATTCCCCTCCATTTGGATTAAACAAAAAAAGATGGCTCTCAAAATTATTAACGAGGCCGGGTGGAGGCAATGATGGTAAAAATGAAGAACCAGATGAAACGGATTCCACAAATGGTGAAACGGATTCCACAAACGGGAATGGTGAGTGATGTGCCAACTAAAAGTATAATTCAATCAATGGATGAAGCCCTTGAAGGTTTTGTTATGGTTGAATTGGTAATCACAGGAACAATTTTTGCCATCGGTGGAGGTCTATTTTATCTTATGCTTAAAGGAATATGGGATAAGGATAGAGATGATGTATCGAAGGACTCTTGGAAAAAGACCATTTTACTTTGCTTCGGTTCGGCGGGATTTTTTATGTGGGGGGTTCAAAGATTTTTTAAGATACATTTTTGGCAGACCAGAGATTCCAAATATATGTAGGGCGATAGGATGAATCCCATAATAGGCATCATATCATATGATAGGATATGGATTGTTTAATATGCTAAAATGATAATAATAGGTAATAATGAGAACCATTAAGTAGTTAAAACAAGGAATGATACATATGGCTAAGACATACAAAGATTTTGTTAAGACATTTAAGTTTAGAGCGAAGAAAAAGAGTGAATCACCTAGAGCATTTATCGGTGCAAGAGGTAAGGCTATGGGTAAGGCGTGGCAAAAATTGAAGAAAGAGCGAGAATCTAAAACCACTAAGGCCGCAAAATCTAAAAAGAAAACTACGGCTAAGAAAACCACTACTAAGCGA
Organism: archaeon; assembly: GCA_002688965.1. Next base: position 52,499 of record NZEE01000020.1, read on the forward strand.
AAATCTAAGAAGTGATTAACACCTAAGTTTTATATATCAGCATGGTTAAATTAAAACTATGTCTGATAATAGCATAGATTATTCCAAATTGGGAATTGCTGGTTTATTGTTGGCATTAGGTTATGCGGGCTGGAAAAAAATAAACGAGCCGCCCGCCGTTCATTTGGCAGAAGGCAACCAATTGAGTCGTGATGAAAGTTTAGAATTAGCAACATATATCACTCTCAAAGAATCAAGTGATAAAGGCCATGTAGGTATGGGTCTATTGGGTAAGTTTTCTCGGATTCCCGGTTTTGATAGGTCTGCGATTGGTATTTTCAAGGGGCAAATAAAAGAAGTTGCAGATTTAAGAAATCACGAACCAGAAGTGGCGGCAGGTCTTTTAGCAGATTTAGAGGCAAAGGTTGATGTATCTCTGCTTGATTCTCTATATTTGAGTCCAGAATTAAAAGATTATATCACTATGATTTCTCATGCTAAATTATATAGGGCATTCAAAGAAGGTCTTGATGATGAAAGAATATTCATTTGGAAAATGATATTACTACCTATAATAGAGGCAAAGTCTGAAGAAATTTATGGTAAAAGGGCAACTATATTAAACGGGTTCTTAGATAATCCCGCAGATATATTTGATGATGTTTATTTGAAATATACGCCTTTTACACCCGATAGTATTGAAGCAATTGAAGGGAAGTTAAATGCATGGGGTATTCCTTTGAATTTCCCACACACCCCCGATGATTTGAAGGATGTGGATATTGAATCTGGAAAGATTGGAGATACGAGCGATAAAGTGGTAGTTAGGTTTGCACCTACTCCTAACGGACCTTTGAGTATTGGACACAGCAGAGGGGTCTGTTTATTAGGAGAATATCAAAAGAGGTATCCCGGTGCTAAATTATTATTGAGATTTGATGATACTGACCCTGCTAAATCCACAAATCTAAGTGAATATGGTATTGAAAATGTATTTGATAAGATTATTGATGAAATGAATTGGTTGTTAGACATAGAATTGCCCAAAGAAGATATTATTGTTGCTTCAAAGAGATTTGGAATTTACCAAAATGCCGTCAAAAAAGCAATTTCAGAAGGTAAGGCAGTTTGTGATACTAAGGAAGAAGGGATAATCAAGGGTGTGGAAGCAAATCTCAAGGTTTATGAAGATATGTTTGCTGGAAAATATGGTGCGGGTGAGGCGGCAATCAAGTTAAAATCAACAATACCTAAAGATTCGTTGAATAAATCTTATGCTGAAAGAAAGGGTGAGGTATTATATAGGATGGTAAAGCATAAAGGAGAGAATTTATGCGTTCCGTTGATGAATTTACAGTCTGTTGTGGATGATAAAATGTATAATGTTACCCATATCGTGAGGGGTGCTGACCATGATAGGAGTAATTTGGGGAGGCAAAAACAGATTTGGGCGGATTTAGGGTATGGGCCATTCCCCTATGATGATAATTGGGGATTAGTCGCATTAACGAGTGACCAAAAGTATCAAACTTATGTGTCTAAAAGCGAATATAGTGAAAAAAGTGATGAAATTGATGAAACTTTAGGTAAAAAGGAAGGTAAAATTGGAATAAAAACCACCAGAATCTCGACTTCAAGGATGAGAAAGGGGATGGATGAAGGACTCCATCAAGAACATAAATTTGATTCACCAAAATTGCCTACTTTGACTTCATTACGACATGAACACCAACTTATTGAGGGTGCAAGACCTATTTTGGCTAGTGCAATTAGAGCATATTGGAACATTAAGAGGCCAAATCAAGACGAAACTGCAATTTTTAATAGAGATGAATTGAGAGAATTGAGCAGACATATTCTTGATGAAGGATATATCTTTGAAGAAAGAGAATATGATGATGAAAGAGAAAGACAAGAGTATATTAAGAAGTTAAAGGTTTCAGACAAGTATTATGCAGAAGGTGATGAGGCAGAAAATGATGATGAAGTGAGTGCTTTGATGTTGGCTAACCCTCATTGGGTTCCTATGTATGAGGAAACCAAGAAGGAAGGAGAGAGTTTTGATGATTGGTATGAGAGGTTCATGTTTGGTAAGGCGGCAGAAGAGTTTGGGGCTGAAGCAGAATCCTTTGATGCACCAAAAGATGATGTGGATGATGATAACCTTAGAAAAACACTTACAATGATTGCTAAATGGTGTGTTGATGAAAATAGGGTGAGAGATTATAGTGCAGACCCGCCTTGGGAGGGTTGCCATGAGTTTAGTAATAATGAAATTAAACTCATTACAGAATCTTTAGGTCGAAATGCAGATGGACACGCTTATTTATATAAGGATGGAGGTAATGTCGGATTCATTAGATTTTATATGGGATGTAGTAACCCTAAATGGGATTTCATTTATAATTCCTCAAAACCTAAAAAGAGTCAATTTTGGTTAGGGGCAGAATCCTTTGAAACCAAACACGAAAGGAGAGGAAAGGTGCGAACCATGAGTGGAAAGCCTCATAAGCCACGAAAATTGGTTCGGGATAAGAATATCCGACCAGAAGAAGCAGGTAAGAGGACTCATTTGAGGGCTGAAGGGTTTGGGGCTGAGAAAGATTGGAGTGAATGTGTAGTCTGTAAATCAAATAAAGCCACCGAAGGAAAGTATGAAACAATTGTATGTCACGATTGCGCCTACGATTCATGGGGGCGAAGAAATACACCAATAAAAGATAGATGCCCTTCATGCTACGATAGTCAAGAATTATGGGTGGGTGAGTGGATGAGATGTAGTGAATGCAACGAATCTCTGTGTGAAAATTGTGAAACAGAAAATTACCAAGTTTGCGAACAATGTTGGGCTGACGATGAAATCCGAGCATACTATTTGCGGGCTGAAGAGTTTGGGGCTGAAGAAGTTTGTCCTCAATGCAAGTTTAGCGGTAAGAAAAATAGGATATATGCTGATAGACTTTGTGTTGAATGTATTGAAAGAGAAGAAGATTACCATAAAACCTCAACATTTGATGCTGAAGAGGGGTGGAAAGAACGACTTATGAATTGGGGGGATGGGTCGGATTTACCCGGTGACGATAAAATTGTTGAGTATTTATACCATTCACAAGGGGGGTTGGGAACGAATATCGGAATTATCCCTTCGGTATGGTTTTCCCAACTAACCAAAAAAGAGCGAAAAGAAATTATCGCCCCAATGGAAAATCTCATCAATACAATGAATGATGTAGGGGCTTTTGATGCAGAATCCTTTGGTGCTGAAGAGTTTGGGGCTGAAGGAAAGGGTTACAGAAATCCTTATGCTTTCCGAAAACCAAAATTAGTTGATACTGATAACTACAAAGGACATACAGAAGGACATAAAAATGGAAGTTGGGATTTGTATGAAATGTATGGCTCGGATAACAAGTTGCAGTTAGAAATTAGACCACTACATGATAAATGGGGGATTACTCTCCCGATGAGTAGTGTTGCAGTAAAGGATGCTAAATTGATTGCTGATGCACCAATGCTTCTTGAAGAAGTCAAAGACGGCAACAGAATAAAGGAATACATTTATCAGTTTGCACAATACCCTACTATCAAAAAAATCCACTTAGACGATTTAATTGCATTCATTGAAGAAGATGATGAAAGATTTACTCATCTTGATGCTGAAGAGTTTGGGGCTGAAGGTGATAAAACTTGTCTAATGACGGGTCAAGTAATCCCTGCAAACAAGACTTATGCTTCAGCAGATTTGGCTCGGTTAGCGACACAGAAGGTTAGTTTGTTTGGCGGAAGCGGCGGTTATCAACGGGCAGACTTGGCGAAAGCCGTTATGGTTTTGAAGCAATCAAATATGGAATTGTCTGCGGCTGAATGGGCAGAGAGAATTAAGGCATCGTCTAATTATAGGACAAATAAAGAATTAACCCCGTTCAATATTAATTCGATATTGAAATATTTGAAGCCAGATGTTATTAATAAGAGAGCCACTAAAGGTGGGATAAAATCTAAGGGATATGTATATCGAGTGGTCAAAGGCAATTGTTTGATGGATTGGATTAGGTCAGATTATCTGCCTCAAGAGGAAACTGAAAAAAAGTTGAGTGAATCGTTTTCTGTTGAGGGAAAATCAACCCCACTTAGGCCGGTAAAGGCAAAGATTTTAGAAGTAGCAGAAGATGATGATGTATATGTTGTAACTTATGCTACTGTTGGGAATGCAAAGGGCAACCTTATTCCTATTGATAATTTATTATTTGATGTAGTTAAGGGTGAAAATAAAGCATATAAAGGGATGACCCTTGCAGTTGAAGATGTGATTATTGAAGATTTTGTTAAAGAAAGAACATCCAAAGGATATTCTAGTGATATATTAGATGCCCAAATAGATGCCTTTTTAATGGATAAAGGAATTAGACCGTTTAATAAAAATAGATTCAAAACATTTATGCAGACTAATGAGTGGGAAAGTTATTTCTCAAAGAGTGGCGGATTTTTATGGTTCACCGTAACTCCCCTAAAGGAGTATCTAAAAAAGGAATCTCCTTCATGGATATATGTTCCATTCAGTTAGATGGGTTTGTAATATAATTTTTAATAATATCTGCTATTGATTCTTTATCTTTGCCTATAAGATTTGTAATATCGCCAGATGGTGATTCAAAATATCTTCTTGGATGGTCCATGATAAACTTCACTATTGAATCAATTTCATCTCCATGATTATCATAAATTTCTTCAAATGTTCCTTGTTGCCAAATCTTGAAACTATCAATTATCTCTTTAATCAATGATTCTGAAATATTAGATTCTTGTTCGGTAATCATCTCTATAATGGTATGTTCATCAACACCCCATTCATCGGCTTCAGCCATATAATCAAAATATGTTTTAATAATAGTTTCAACTCGCCATCGTTGGTGTTGTTCATGGGACATACCCATTGCTCTCCAATATTTTCTATTCATATTAATCTCCTAATATATATTATTATGTATTACCTATATAAACTGTATCATTCTTCTTCAGAATAATATTCAGCCATAAAGGAGTCCACATCCATATTTGCATTACATTGGGTGCAATTATAGATAGTATATCTCCCTTTCTTGTAGGAAACCATTGTGTTTCCGCATTCTTCACAGACAATTTCTTTTTCGCTCGTCATATTAATTACTAATCAGCAGGGGGATATAAACCCTCCCATGAAACTAACAGAATGTTTTATATAGTTGGTAATATAAGAACAATATAGAGGAAACGGCGGGTTTCCTAGAATGAAAAAGTGAAAAGGAAATG
>NZEE01000021.1 GCA_002688965.1 archaeon
CTCATAGTTTTCTCTTCATCTACATTCAGTTGATCAATCCACTTCTTAAATCCGTGATGATAGACTGTATATTCTTGCCACTTATCTCCAGATTCATCTATAAAATCAACTGACTCATCAGAATCTATAGAGCTTATTTTTTTTCTACGTGTATATGTTAAAAGATATGCTGGTTCGATTCCAGATGTAGTTTGTGTTAGAGTAGATACTGATCCAGCAGGTGCTGTAGTTGTTAGAGCTATATTTCTTCTACCCCACTTTTTGTTTAAATCCCACAAACTAGAATCTTCCTTCCATATTCTAGAAAGAAATTTATGATTTTTCTCTCTTTCTGGATCATGAATTGGGAAGCTACCTCTTTCCTTTGCAAGGATACAAGATGATCTATATGCACTTAAACACAGATGTTTATAAATTTTCTCAACTATGGTAATTGAATCTTCGCTTCCATATTTCACTCCAATATATGCTAACATATCTCCAAGTGCTGTAATTCCTAATCCAGTTCTTCTTCCAGTAAGCGCTCTATCTCTAACATTTTTCCACATTTCCATTTCTATTTTTTTAACAGAGTCAGGTTCAGGATCAGACTGTATTTTAGAAAGAATTTTATCAATTTGTTCAATTTCAAGATCTATCATATCATCCATTAATCTTTGTGCCTTTTGAACAACACTGTCAAACTTTTCAAAATCAAATGATGCATTTTCAGAAAATGGACTATTTACAAAGCTAGCTAAATTTACAAGCATTAATCTACAGCTATCATACGGAGATAAAATTATTTCTCCGCACGGGTTTGTTGATGAGGATTCAAAACCATAATCTGCATAAAGATCTGAAGGTGTATTTTTCTTTGCTGTATTCCAAAAAAGCACACCTGGTTCAGCAGCGGAGTGAGCTGATTCTGTTATGAGACTCCAGACTTCTCTTGCTGAAATCTTATTAGAAACTATAGGGTCTGAAGAGTCTACGGGAAATTTGGCTTCATATTCTTTGTCATTTTCAACTGCATTCATAAATTCATCAGAAACTCTAATAGAAATATTTGCCCCTGTTATACGAGCTAAGTCTTGTTTAATCTTTATAAAGTCATGAATTTGTGGATGATGAACAGATATTGTGAGCATTAATGCTCCTCTTCTTCCTCCTTGTGCTACCTCTCTGCACGAATTAGAAAATCTATCCATAAACACTTCAATACCATCTGTGGTTCGAGCTGCATTTGCTGTCGAAAGACCTTTTGGTCTAATTGTACTAAGGTCAAACCCAACACCCCCTCGACGTTTTGCAATCTGGACAAGCTCCTGATCAGTCTTTAATATTCCCCCATAGGAATCATACGGAGATTCAATGACAAAACAATTAGAAGTACTTTGAACCTGATATGGATTTCCTATTGCAGACATGGGACTTCCTTGAGGTATGACGTACTTAAAGTCCTTAAAAAGAGAATAAATTTCATCAAATGCAAGTGGGTTTTCATATTGTGACTCAATTCTTGCAAATTCTTTTGCAAGTCTTATATGCATATCGTCTGGTGTCGTTTCGTGAAAGTTTCCATCTTTATCAGTAAGTGCATATTTTCCCGCAAAGACACTTGCAGAAAGAGAATCTCCGTCAAAATACTCTAAACTTTTTTCAAAAGTTCTCTTATAATCTCCCACAGTTTTCTCCTTTTACATTAATCTACTCAACTGGATTAATTTGTTTCCACTTTTCTCGAAGTATATTTTTCATATCTCTATTATCATAATTAATTACCTCATTAATTGTCATTTCTGATGAGTCTTCAATAATTGAAATTTTAGATATTGAGCAGTCTATTTTTATTGGAAAAAGTAGTCCATCTCTTCCTGCACGATTTTTTGCAATAAATAATCTTCCGTGCCCAGACGCTTTTTCTGCTGGCTTTCTAGAAAGAGATAAGACGACATCAGCGACCATTGCCTTTCCATATGCCTCAGACATATTTTCAAGACCTACAATATCAGAATTAGCTGCATCTCTATTAGCTTGACTTGCAGTCCATATTGGAATATTTAGTTCCATTGCAAGATTTCTTAATTCTTCATAGACCAATTTTAGCTCGTGCCTTAGTGAATCATATGTCCTAGATGATCTCATAATATCAGCGTAATCTATAATTACTAAGCTTGGAACAAATGACTTTAATAAAAGTTTTTCAATATGATTTCTAATTGTAAGAATAGAAGCAGATCCTGTTGGGTACTCCTTGATAATAAGTCTGCCTAACTCAGAATTATTATACTTTTCAATAACCTCATCTTTCCGTTCAACAATATCATTGCTTGAAATTGAGCATAGATTACTATCATATCGCAGACCAACTGATCTTTCCGACAACTCAAATGTATAATGAATTACATTTTTTCCAGCTCTTAGTGCTTCTGATCCTACATGAACTAAGAAATGTGACTTTCCTACTCCAGTAGGTGCTGTAATTACTCCAAGCTCTCCTCTTCCAAGACCACCATTCAAAATATCCTTTTTATCAATCTCTTTGATACCTGTAGGACATGTAGACCTATTGATTTTTATAAATCTAGCTTCGCAATCTTCAAAAAAATTATGACCCAGTGTCGCAGGCTCCCCTCTAGAAATAGCTTTTTTCATCAAAGAAACAATAGAATCATACTGTTCTGTTGCAATAAGATCCACAGCACCTTCAAGTGCTTCTTTAAGGGCCTGCTTTTTACAAAAATCAAGTGATTTATCTTTTACAAATTTTAAATCTCCAACACTAGGGTTTGACTTTATTCGATGTAAAAATTCAATAATTTGATCTCTTAGTATTACATCATTTCCTTCTCTAAGATCATCCCTGATAATAGTAACAAGAAGAGGAAGTGTAGGGAAACACTTGTATTTTTCATAATAAGAAAAATATCTTTTGGTGAGATATTGAATGTAAGCATGCTCAAAAAATTCAGGTGTCATAACCTCTATCATTTGTGCTGCCCAGGTCGTATCAGTTATAAATGCCTGAAATATTTTTTCTTGAAATGACTTTCCATACTGTCCAAAAGATGTATTTTCATTCATTTAGTAAATTCCTATTATTAAATTAAGTTTTTTGTTACAAGAAATAGTCTATCAATATTAAGATTCTGTATGAGCTCTTTCTTTATAATTTTCATTGCATTCATTTTATTTCTTACTGGCTCAAAAGTATCAATATCTTGATTTAATTTTTGAATTTGAAACGAAGATAGGTTGTTTGTATCTAATATAATTAGGCGCCAATTTCTTCTAATCACCTCTTCAGATTTTAAAATTGAACTAAATATTTTGATATTACTTCCTAATTCAATCTGATCATTTGCAGCGACCAATAAGTCATCTACGGAAAGTGATTTTTTTAATTTCAACATTTTAAATCTTTTTGATAAAGTTTTAAAACCTGCTCCTTTTACCCCGGGAATACTATCTGATTTATCTCCACATACTGCTTTTGCTAAGCAGAAATTTTCTGCAGATATTTCAAATTTATCTCTTACCTCTTTAAAGCTAACAAATTTTTTCCACGTTGGCGAATAAATTAATGTTTTGTTATCTAAAAGTTGATAAAAATCCTTATCTGAAGAAACTATAACCTTTCTTTCGTTTCTTAAATTGTATTTGCAGATATATCCAATCACGTCATCTGCCTCACAATCAGGAACATACATCTGCCTAATTGAAACGTTATTTAATATTTCAATTATTGTTCTTATCTGATAATTTCTATTCTGAACTGTATCTGGCAGATCTGTATCATAATATCGATTCAATTTTTGAGGCTTTCTTCCTGACTTATAATCTGGGTAGATATCTCTTTTTCTCTTAGAGCCTCCACCTTCCCATATAACCCATATAGAATCTGGTGAAAATTTTTCACATAGGTTCATTAAAGAGTTAATTGTCCCTATGACACCCCCTATCTGTTCTCCATTTTCTGTGGTTGAAGGGTTTGCAATATAATGACGAGTAAATACATTAAGACCATCTATTATTATATGAGTTTTTTCAAATTTCTCCATCACTTCTCATTCAATTTCAAGCGCTATTGCCTCTACCTCGACTAGTGATTCTAGATCTATGTCTGGATCTGTATTGAATTTCTTTACCATTACTACTTCTAAAAGATCATCAATATATACAGAATACTCCTCAGAATCTATGATTTTATCAAACTCATTTTTTCTAAATTTTTTCTCTATAATGACCTCTCCTGTATTCTTATCAGCTACCTGGAGATATTTCCACCCACCAGTACCAGAAATTTCTACAATGTTTTTCCCTACAATCTCTGGGCCATTTTTTCTTAAGATGTCAAAAATTTGCTCATGCTCTCTTATTCCAACACCAAAGTGAATTTCAAAATTTACAGTTCTAAATGGAGGAGCAACCTTATTTTTAATTGTCTTGGCAGAAACATGAATTCCAATTACATCATCACCATCTTTTATCTGCTGACCAGCACCAAGCTTGATACGTGTAGACGCATGAAATGGAATTGCTTTTCCTCCTGGAGTTGTTGTAGGGTCACCAAACATAACACCAATTTTAGTCCTAGTCTGATTCAAAATTACAAACAGAATATTCTGATCTCCAATAACACCAGTTATCTTTCTCATTCCCTTTGATATCGCACGAGCTTGTAAGCCTATAGACTCTTTGTCATAATCACCTAAAAGTTCAGCTTTTGGAGAAGACGCAGCAACAGAATCCCAAACAATTGTAATTGGAACATCCTTATTCATTCCCTTTGCTTTGAGAATTGTCGCCTCAGCGACCTGAAAAACTTCCTCGGTGCAATGTGTGTCAACATAGACAAATCGATTTGATACATCAACGCCCAGCATTCTTAAATTTTCTACTGATGTAGCATTCTCTGTATCAATGTAAACAATAATTCCTCCCATGCTTTGTGTTGACCTTGCTATCTGGGTTGCAATATGAGATTTTCCAATAGATGGTGGTCCAAATATTTCTATGATTCTACCTTCAGGAAGTCCACCATCCCTTCTATTGGAGCACGTATAATCAAGTAACCTTGAGCCTGTTGAAATCCATCTGTTAACATGTGTAGGCGAATCATCAATTGATAGATTATAAGCAACTCTAGATCCGTGATCTTTGTTTAATGCTTTAATTAAATCAGAAGTAAAGTCCTCTGGNGTATCCTTTGACATATTTTTTCTTTCCTTGTGATACTATCATACAGATATCTGTATGCTTTGTTCAAAGAAAAACCCGCCAGGATTATCCTGGCGGGCTTATATCATACAAATATTTTATTTCAACTAAGCTATATTAATCACTCATGAGATCATCAAATGCATCGTCAATACTTGTAAACTTCTTTTGAGATGCTGCTGCAGTCTCAGCAGAAGTATCATTTGAAGTATCTGAGTCTGATTCATCTTCATTAAGCCAGTCACTAACAAGCTTAGAAAGCTCATCGTAAGACTTACATGAATATACATCATCTAGATTTGGAATTTTACTCAGCCATTCTTGTGTCTGATCAGTTTCGCTAGAAAGCATAGATTGCTTTCCTCGTGGACGAACTTCTGTCATTGCCCATCTCTTTCCAGGCTGCTTAGAGCAAACAACCTTAATGTCACGACCAGTTGTTGGATCTGTTATATCTCCATAGTCTTCATCAAGCATAAGACCTAAAAGATTCTGATATACAGTCTTTCCAAATCCCCAAATTTGAACACCTTTATCTTCTTCACCGCGAATAATAACTGGCGCATAAGTTCTCATCTTAGGATATAGCTTCTTTGCTAGCTCATATGATTCCTTACTTCCGTCATCTCGCAATGTTGTAATCAACTCCTGAATCGGATCTGGATCATTGAACTGATAAGGCGCTAGTAAGCCCCGATTATTACCAACTCCATAATAAAACCACAACTCCTTAAAGGGCTGCCCATCATTATCGGGAAAAGATAGCAACCGTACGGTATGCTCCTCCCCCTCTGTAGGTCTCCACATAGAAGACCTGTTCTTTGTTACACCGCTTAAACGGTCTAGTTTCTTTTTAATTGCGTCAAAGTCAATTGCCATTGTAACCTCCAATATTTAATGTTCAATGTTTACTGATGTTTTGTGCTAAGCACAAAATAATAATATGCTATATTGTATCTAGTGTTCAATTTTTAATTTAATTTTTTATTATTAGCTGGCGCCGCCAAAAGCACCTGCAACAGCTCTTATCGTACTGTCACGCCTCTCTTTTCTCTCAGCAGCAGAACCGTAACCAAGAGGTTGCATGTAACCAGATACAGAATCTTGTTCTTCCATGTCATCATCATCGTCATCATAGTCATAATCTGCCATAATTCTAGATATCTTTCCGCCCTGATGTCCACCAGGTCTACCAATAGATTCATTCTCTTCTGAAAGTACGTTTCTAATGAGTGTCCTTAAAGACTCCTCTTGAACTGAATCTGGTCTAGACTGGTAGGAAACAACACCGCCGTCAGCACGATATTTAACAAGTGTGTCATCATATTCATCTTGAATCTCAAAATCTTCCTCTTCCTCCTCTGTTTGAGGTGGCCGTCTATACTCATAGCCATCAGGCTTAGGAGTGTAGTATGATTCTGTATCTCTGGTTGCTTCTCTTATAAATTGCTTTAAGAGATCTAAGTCTCTTGATTCTTGTATAGTCATTGTACATGTATCCACGTTAAAGGTAAAAGTGTCAAGTAGTTTTGTTTGTTTTTTCTGCTTTTTGTAGCACTCAATAAGATCTGCCATCAGAATTATTCTTTTCGTAGAGGCACCAAACAATTTTAAAATTTTATCAACATGAGGCTGAAGTTTGCTTGGAATGATGTCAGAATCTAAAAATTTTAACACAGCTGAAAGAGACCATCGAAGCATTGTATTAGACAGAATAGCTCTCATTATAATATTTCCGCCGCCAAGACCATGCCATTTTGCCCATCTTGTTCCCCTAAATGCTGTAATTCCTTTCCTTAGGCTGACCAAAAATGATATACCGTCACCTACACCTGCATCTGGAATAGCCTCAAGAAGGACCTGAATCAGATCAATAAATTGAGTCAGTATCTCATCAATACCTTTCTGGAGTTCATCTCTAGTTGTATCATTAGGAGAGTCATAAAATTCATTAATAATATCGTCAGAATCACTCATTGCTGTATTGAGTTGACTTATATTTAATGCTATAAATCCGAATTGAAATACTTGTTTAACAACTGGCGGTGCTGCCAGTCCAAGGAGACTGCGAANGGCGTCCCCTCCTATATCAGTGATGGCACCAACGGCGACGTCAGCTGAACTGCGTTCACTAATTCTATCAATATCTGATAGNCTGTAGTTACTTCCGTACACCATTGTGTCTTCATCAAGCGGATTGAAATGGAGATTGGACTCTTTTCTCATTGGACTGTTTTTCCCCAAGCCGTACCATGTAAGATCGTCTGGATCTTCTATACGCTTATAAATATCATCGTCACCCTCATCTTGCTCAGGAAACATTGGACCGGTAGTAATTTCACCCCAGTCTTTATTTACCCTCGCCAAGTAAGAGCTATATGTAGAGTCTGCAGATTGACTTGGTGATCCTTGATCGTCTTTATACGGAGGTCGACGGGGACGACCTAGATACTTAGATCCATCACCGCTACCATCAACAGCACCTGCAACGGGAATTCCAATTCCTCTACCTGACCACACGGCACCTTGCGGTACATGTTGAATTGTATCAGAATATGCTTTTTTAAAAGCCTTTGATTTTATTCCTGGCATCTCTGATATAAATATTCACCAGTATTATAAGTTAACGATTTCTTTCTACATGAATTGAAACCGACTTTGCGTGTTGCAAGAGAAGGGCAAGAGTGGGCTCACTGTGCACATAAAACCTATTCTCCTCAAAGTGAGGACCTGAAGCAAGCTGAATAGCAAGCCACTCATCAGGAGTTAATCTGACACCAAAGCTCTGAAGGATGTACAGTGTCCGATGGGACACAGACATCTTCTGCAATTTATCATTATACACATAGTGTTGTCCTAATTTTTCCCTGTGCCATTCAGATTCCTGTTCTATAAAGTAGTCATTGTCAAGATCTCCCACCTTACCGAGGTCGTGAAGAAGCCCTGTTTTTAGTATAGGCGCCACGGCTATATTGTAGCCCAAAGCATCGTTAAGTGTTCTCATTGTCATAGTTGTATCTAATACATGCTGTACCATTCCGCCGGGTTCACAGTTATACTGATCTAATCTGCTTGATGCTGGACACATTACAATTCTTTCGCCCAGCGACTCAAGAAGATTATTTAAACTAGAGTCACTCAGTCTCTTGCATAACTTTTCAAATGTTACCCAATTTTTCTCTATCTTTTCAATATTTCTAGTCTCACTCATGATATCTCCTTTAGTTTAACTGGAAATGTGGCATGAACCTTCTCAGATTCAAACCCATCTTTACAAATACTTTTAAATACATTAAAATCATCTTTGTGAATATCAATGATTATAGCATCGTGAATAAGGTACAATGTCTTAAATCTTATCTTCATGCTTTGTGATTTTTCAATTATTTTTTCAAATATGTCAAAAGCAACGTCAACAGCTGAAGACTGAATAAGATAATTCATGCTAGGCGTAGTGGTGAAAATTTTTCTACCGTGCGTGTTTGACATATAGCCGCGCTCAGCAACTTGATCATTTAATATTTTTTCAATCTCATCAACCATGAAATACTTTCTTATCTTGTCAATAAGAGCTTTTGAATTGACTGTTGCTGGAACGTAGCTAGAAAGTGAATGGTGACTTGCACCGTATATAGATGAGAGCGTGGCTATTTTTGCAGTTTGCCTGTCAATTTTAACTCCAGCCAAATTTGAAATTATTGTGTCATACACATCATCTGTATAAGTTTTTCCTGTAAGACTAAGTGCAACTCTTGGTTCAATTGAAGAAACATCTATCTCTATTATCATTCCATCGTCGTAAGAAGATTGAAAAATCTTTCTAAAATCCTTTCTAAGAGTGAGAATATTGGGACCACTTTTAACTGTCATTCTTCCTGTTTTTGAAGAAGAAAGAGAGTAGATTGTTTTCTCACACTTTCCATTTTTATCAGCTTTAAATCTTTTTAGTGTCCCAAGTGTCTGATGCGCGGGTTGATTCACAGTAGCTATAATATTTTTAATCACATCATTATCAACGATAGGTGTAGAGAGGCCCTGGAGTATCCCACGATTTCTTAGAAAGGTTGTTATATAGTAACTGTTAGCCTCATCATTTATAACACACCAGAGCTGATCTACAAGGTGTTTGATATACTCTACATATGACTCTCGAGGTATACAGTATCTCCACGGAATATCTTCACTATTTTGGAGAAGAGGAATGATAGCTTTACCAAACTTTGTCTCAGACAAAGATTCAATTTCGATACCAAGACTACCTAGAGGCTCTCTAATATCCCTGCTATTTTCAAAACCCCAGAAAACAGATAGAGGGTCAAAATCTTCAGACCATTCCCATGAATCTCCGTCAAAACAAAGGTGTTTAACAGACCCTATCTCACGCGATGCTATAACAATATTCATAGATTAAATTTACATCGTGTAGAGTCACATGTTCAATTTAAAAGCTAGACTGTTCTGTGCTCTTCAGTGCTGTCTGAAGTGACTTAATTGTTGCGCTTCCATTATACTTAAGCGTGACATTTGTCGTGAATTCACCGGCAGTAATACTGTGCCTTATTCCTACAACATAATAAAAGTTATCAGCAGTAGTTCCTGTACCCATGTCAACATAAAACTTCTGACCATACTCAATAAGCGGAAATCCCATAATGGCCATGTCTGCAGATGTAGGAATAACAAATACATCTTGAAGAATATTATCTCTATTTTGTGAACCTAAGTTAGACTCTCTCTCTGTTATTGCGTTTAATAAAAGTGTATTATTAACATCACCTGACGTACTACTTGACATTCGTATGCTTTTAACATTTGTAAACTGTGTACCAAGTGTAACACTTGGGACAACTGACTTTATGGCGTCTTTAAGTGTTCTCATATCCAAATTTGGAAAATAAGACGTTCTATCCTTTTTCTCATCATCTATGTCAACCTGATGATCACTTGAGACTATTTCACCTTTGTCAAGCTTACTATCAAAAATACCTACTCCCCTAGTAGATCTTGACTGTGACTGGTTGAGCTCCCTAGTACTTCCAGATGATGTATCGGGAGCAGATTTTCCTGTTGTGACTGTAACACCGCTTGATGATGCTAGTTGATTTGCCAGTCTTTCTTTAAATCCTATTCCTGCCTCAGCATCATAGACATGTATTCTCATTATTGATTTACGAGGATTAATCTTATAAGATCCATCGTCATCTTTCTCATAAGCTGGAAGCGTCTCCATAAAAACATTCACGTCTGGAACGGAAAATTTTAACTCTCTTTCGCCGCCCATCTCCTCATAAATTTCGCCAAGCCTCTTGTTAAGTGCAGACCTCTCCTTTGTAATTAACTCATTTTTCTCTTCAGATGAGTATTTCTTATCTTCTTTAACTGTACTTATTCTAGCATAGTATTTTTCTAGACCATAATTGGGATTATCAATTTTCTCAACTGTTTGACTAAACAGGCTACTCATAAATGTTTTAATTGTCATTCCGGGTGATTTTGCAGATATTTTGTGCATTACCTTATCAAATCCAACAATTTTAAATCTAGCTAGAGATTTATTCGCCATATATCCTGCATGATCATTGAATGGATAAAATAAAAATTGAACTTCATCAAACTTTCCACATGTAGCTAATGAAGGGCCAACCATTGTTAATAAAACTTGGCCTAGTGAAGGAGAGTATATATGTGTTACTTTAGACTCGCTAGACTCACCTGAGTTTTGTGGTTGCTCAGATGAAGATCTTCTCAGTGCATATGCAAGTATCTCTGACGAAACTGTATCATCATCATCATTAAATACGTCTATTAGTCTTAGTGCTGCTTCTTTTTTTGCTATCTCATCTCTTAGTGTGGAGTACTTTGTAGAATCTGTACTATTTGTTTCCATATTTTCAAGCATAGTAGTCAGTGTAGACTTTACATTAGCTGCAACAGTCACAGCATCTTGTGCATTTTTCTCAAGATCTTCGTCATCATTTGCATCTTTTAAAAGTGTAAGTATCTCTCTATACTGTTCAATTGGAATAAGTGCTCTTGGAGATCTAATATTTGCAAGTTTTAATGAAATTCCCTGTCGAATATCTCTTAAAATTTTCTTATTTGAAATCTCTTCTCCAGATATAGATGCCATCTCTGTAGAAAAAAGGATTCTTTCCATCAAACCTTGCAAGTTTACAGCAGAGACAAATTCCATTCCAGATCCTATGGGAAGATTATTCATCTCTGTAGCTCCTCGTGTTGCCAGTCTCATTGTAATTCTAACCTGCCCATTGTCAAGGATATTAATATTAGATACGACAATATTAAAAATGGCGCGGCCTCTTAAGGAATTTAGAAAATCAGCATATACATTTCCTATCGTTGCACCTGTGGCCTGTGGGTGTGTCCACCCATATTCAGCTATAATATATGTAGATGCAAATTGATCAGCAGCTATGAGAGGTGCAATCTCTGGCATTCTTGACCTATCATGCAGAAGTACTGTAAGTGTGCCTGTTTTATTTGCAAGGATATCCTGTCCAAGACCTGCTACATCTACTGTCATTGACTCCAGTGACATAAGCGGGGCTGCTGGGTTTAGTACACCCTTAGGGTTTGTCATGTCAACCATTGTTTGAGGAGCTGTGAACATTTCCATTCCTGCAGCACGTACCTTTTTTGTTACATCAGCTTGATCTGCTCCGAGTTTCACAGATACATTTGTTGGAA
>NZEE01000022.1 GCA_002688965.1 archaeon
AAAATACCACTTTTATAAGCTATATCAGGAATTAAAGGAAATGATACACCTTTGAACTCAGGGTCACTTTCATTCACAAAATTAACAAATTGATTAGGACCTACATACAATGGAAGTACTCTTTTTATTTTATCACTTTTTATAACATTATCTGAATTTAAATCTTTATTTTTAAATTTATACTTGTTCTTTATAAGATTAAATATATCTTTAGAAATTATATTTTCAAAATGTTTACTATAAGTTAGACCTGTCTTTTGGTTATAATCTAATAAAGCATAATTTTCAGAAACTATAGTTACAGTACATTCAAAACTTCCTTGATCATTAATTTTAGAATCAAATTTTGTAACCCTTCCTTGTAACACATCCATGTCACCCTTAGACCTAGTAACGTATCCATCTTTACCATTACCATCTGGATTCCTAGCTTTAACACCATATAGTTCCTCTCTTATACTCTTACCATCCCCTTTATACCCTTTTAGTAGGTCAACTGGGTCATATATAGCTGATGTATTCCAACCATAATCAACAAAAATTCTAGCTCCTGGTACCATAAAATATGGAACAAATATATTTGCAAAATCCCAATAATTATGTACTATAAAATTAACAACAGTTTCATTTATAGCTCCCATATAACCAGAAGTTGATGTATTTATAGATGTAATTCCGGCATTAGGCTTAAAAAATTCATTATGAGTTAATGTACTACCTACGTCATCTGGTATTTCTGCAGATGGACCAAAATAATCATCAAAAACAGTATTTCCAATTCCATAAATTTTAGTATCTATTATTACTACTTCAAAGTTCTCATTCCACTTTCCAAAATCGTATTCTGGATTCTTTGCATTTGCTTTTAAATCTTCAATTGGTGGATCNATNNCATACNNCTCAATCATTGTCCACATTCTAGCCCATGGTATCTTAGAACTTAATTCAGCTAAATTTCCCGGATGAGTAGAATCACTATTCCAGTTTGACCCAGAAACATTACTTTGACCAAACGCCGCACCCCTCTGCAACTTTTGTCTTTCTTCAAGTTTGTCTCTTATATCCTTACGAATATTTTCACCAAAATAACGGTCGTAGGTAAATTGACCTCGCTTTGTTGNCATATAACCTTACTCCANAAATTCTATTGTTGATGGTATTCTAATAAAAGTTCCTACTTCTATATTATTAAATTTCATATTATTTGCNCTAGCTATATACCACCACATNGTAGGATCACCATAATATTGATTNGCTAATAAATCAAATCTATCNCCAGGCTGTATCATTACTGTAATATCATNATCTCTAAGTGGNATATCCNTATAAAATTTAGTAACTCTCTTCAAGATNCCCTTGTCCTTNCCAGTTTTAATTTTTACTNNTGGTATATTTTCATATCTTGTATAAGCCATAATTTTCTATTTCCTAAGTATACTGCCTTGAATTAAATCCAAAAATTTGAGTATCTGTACTTGGAACATTTTTATGTATAACTTTATATCCTAGATTTATATCTATACCCTTAGGAACCCTCATATTTCGTGTAATCTCCCATGGAGTATTATCACCAAAAGTATAATTTAAAGATTCTATAAATCCTAGCAATTCATTATCTTTAGATCCAAACAATTCACCAATTCTCAACATACATAAAGGTGGTCTCATTCGCTCCTTTTGAAATAAAGGGTTAAAATTTTCNNTATCAACTACAATTTGAGGATAAAGTAAGTGTGTTAATGCTTCTGTTTTATGATACATTAACATTAATTCAGCTACACTCTGAGCCCATAGTTTAAGAGTAAAATTAATTGACCTCGTTGATTTAGTATATTGATATGCTGATTCAGGTCTTCCTATATAATCAGTTTCATTCCAAGTAGCAGCTACATCTTGAGTTAATCCACTAATATACCCCCTAAAAATTATATATTCATTAGTTCTTAAATCTTTAAAATACACTGGCATTCCATACTTATTTGATTCTATCTTCTCTGCATCGTTTGGATAAGCCGCCTTTAAAACGTTTCCTGATTTAATTGGCATTAATGTATGTATATCACCAAATAATTTAACTGGATCAGCTTGAGTTCTCGAATCCATACGCGCATTCATATTATCACCGTTTGTTGTATCATATTTATTATCTTTTGGAAATAATTGCTCTTCTGGTCCACTTGAACCAATTTCTTTATATTCTCTAGATTTAAATTTATCCCTAGCAAATGGTCCACTTCCACTTCCTTCTAAATGTTTACTTACATCATCTAATGTACCAACTTGATGTGGTATAATTTTGCTATCAGAACCTAGCTCTTCATATCGTAGAGCTCTTGGATTTGTATCCTCATGCATACCTCCAGCATCAGTAATAGCCCAGTTGGTTGGTAATAAATTTAATATAGCATTTTTAATGTTATTTGTTAAAATATCTCCAAGTGATGATGGCGTAACGTTACTTGGGTCAGTAAGTCCTAACATATTCATCAATCCTCTTACCTGAAAAGCATTGCCTCCCATAAAAATTGGAGATTTTCCAGATGTATATAATAAATTATTTGCTGAAATAACAGTAGTTAATAATGTTCCACCTAAACCATCGCCTGGTAATGGTATGCCAACTAATCCTAATGTCTTTTCATATAATGTAGCTGTGTATGAATAAACATCAGTTCCTAAAATTTTCGTTAAAATTCCACCTATATTATTACCAACTATATCATTTATTGTTCTCCTGAACCCAGTGTGTTTCCTAAATGATATTGAATCACTTATAGCTTCCTTATTAAAAGTTTTGGCATTTCTAGGATTTAATTGATATAATTTATTTTGAGTGTCTAAAAAAGATATGCCAGCTGGAGTATCTAACCAATCCTCAACTAAACTTTTGTCTCTATCAAACCAACCACCTACCCGTATTGAAGATGTATCACCCCAAAGGAATCCCACGTCATTTAAATTCCATTGAAATAATTGACCTACTAATCTTCCATCATCGGCAGGTGGTATATCAAATGGAGTTAATGGAAAATTAAAAGACCCATATTTAATATCCAATCTATCATCTAAAATTCCTGTAGGATATCCAGCATTTGTATCATATAATGTATCAAAAACCAAATCATCATATCCTACTCTGGTCCCTGTCAAGGCACCGGCATCAATTGTAATTGTACGAGTTTCTTGTCCAGCTGGTTGTCCCCCAGACCAAGTGTATGATGGGTCAACATAATCATTTGTAATAGGACCAGCAATAGCATCCTGATTGTACCACCAAGATGAATTTGATAAACCACCATCACTGTATTTCGGAATTTCTATATTATCATCAGTAGTAAATATTCCACCTGAAGAAGTATATTTATCTAAAGCATTTATAGCTTGTTGATACCCTGTACCACTCTTATCTATATTCCCGGTCTCTACTATTTCAGATAAAGTTGGTGTATTTATAGTTCTAAAACTATGAGAATATTTTTGAGTTCCATCATCAGTATTTACATTAAACAAACCACCACCATCGATACCATCAATTAGTGGGTCGTCAAAAATACTACCTTGATAAGGATTTTTTGGATTTGGAAATAAAACATCAGGTTGTCCATGTGTAATATTTGGTAATACTCCAATCCTTTCTTCTCTTGGGTCGTAAGTATATTCATCATACCCATTTTCAGATAAATCAAAATTTATTGTTGGTTGTAAATCATCTGGTACCCCAGAATCCAAAAATGCATTTGAAAGTGCAGGAGTATCTATCCCAGTAAAATTATGTAACTGGGATGAATAAATATCATCTAATGCAGTCCCACTATATGAATTTACATTTGATATTGTATCGCCATCACGGGGCACTCTTGAATCAAATACGGAAACTGTTGTTTGTCCATCTGTCTCAAAATTACCACTATCTGGTATTCTTATTTCTAACAAATTACCTAAATTAGAATTACTAATGCCGCCTGCAAAACCAGTACCAACTAAAGTTTGATTTAATATTGATANATTANCACTAGAATTAATAAATCCTGGAATCTCAGTCGATATCCCNCCAAAATAAGATGTANTTTNNCCAAAAAAATTAACAGCCTGNGTTGGATCTTGACCACTNTTTGGTTCTCCAATAACATTCGAATGACTCCATGCTTCCATATTAGGAGAATCTGAAATTAAATTTGGTGCTCTATCTACAAGATGACCTAATGAAGTTGAATTTATAGAATCTTCATATTTATTTGTTGGAGTATAAGATAATTCTGTGCCGTCACGTAATTTTCCAGGCATATCATCTAATAAAGAATGATCTTCGACATGAGGACTTTCTAGTTCCCCATGTTGATGTAAATTACTAAAAGGAGATTTTATTTTATCATTATCTAGTAATGGTGATAAATTTTCAACATTTGACAATTTTGTTTTATCAAACGGTAATGTCTTATCATTATCTAGTAATGGTGATAAATTTTCAACGTTGATTAAATCATTCTTAGTAAAAATAGAAACATCTTTTCCTTCTTTTTCTAGTTTGAGTGAATTATTAAAAGCATTTGTGTCTTTCCCTTCTTTTTCTAGTTTAAGAGAATTATCAAAAGTAGTTGTATCTTTCCCTTCTTTTTCTAGTTTGAGTGANTTATTAAANGCATTTGTNTCTTTCCCTTCTTTTTCTAGTTTGAGTGAGTTATCAAATGCAGTTGTATCTTTTCCTTCTTTTTCTAGTTTAAGTGAGTTATTAAACGCACTAACGCTTTTTCCTTCTTTCTCCAGTTTATTCAAACTGCTAAATGGTGATATATCTTTACCTTCTTTTTGAGGAGTTGGTGATAAAGTATTTACATCTTTCCCTTCCTTTTTAGGAGTTGGTGTCATTTCAGTATCTATATCAACGGCCTGTGTTTTAACTATTTGAGCAAATTTCGGATTTACAATTTCTGAAAAAATACTTTCTAAATCTTTTAATGACACTTATTTACTCCTAATAATTAACAGCTGTACTAAATTGTTTATACTGTTCTTTTGTTATAATAGTTGTAGGACTAGCACTGTTATAAACATTATACATATGCTTACCAAAAGATTCACCCATTTTATTTATAGTATCTCTATCTAATGATACTCCTCCACCTGTTGACAATGGAATTATAGCTTCCTGTGGATGTACATTTAATAAACCTTCAGTTGTAGTGTATCCACCAAATTGAGCGCCAGACTTAGGCTTGGCCTCCTTCTTATCGAATAATGGTACTATATGTGGTACAATTGGGTCTTGAGCCCATTTTTTGCTCATTAACCAGTCACCAAACATACCACCACCCATACCACCGATAATTGTACCAGCTCCTGGAACTATAGATCCTACCATTGACCCTAAAGCCCCACCTATAATGCCTCCACCGGTTCGTAAAAGTTCTCTAGCCTTTTTATCTGGTGACGCTTTACTCATCAATACATCTGCTAGTATTGCACTATTAAAAAGAGCCCCAATTAGTCCACCTTTAATAAACTTTGAAACTACCTTACCGAAATTTTTCTTAATAGCATTAACTGGATTTAAGCCTTTTATTGCTTTACCAGCTCCAGCTACTGCATTTTTACCACCTTTCCACAGATTACTCATCACACCACCTCTACCAAACATTCCACCTCTAGCGACTGACCCCTTGCGTTGAGCACCTGACTGGTTTCGTATCTTTTTTCCCATTATAAGCTCTTTAAAACCAAGACCTATTCTTGATAATAATCCAGGAGCTTTTGTTAAAGCCCCGCCCTTTCCAAATAATTGTGCAAATCTAAACAATCCACCCCCAACTTTCCATGTAAGAATTGCAGCGCCGATCCATTTTATGGTTTTGACTATTGCCGGAAAATGCTCTTGTATAATCTGATCAAATTTTACAGTCCAATTCCCTAAAGTACTTTCAACACTTTCAAATGTTGGTATCATCCGCTCCTCAAGCATCTTCGTTGCTGTTCTTAATGATGCGCTAATCTTTTCAAAAAGACTCATAGCATCTTCTGGTTTCCACTTTTTAGTCGTATCTTCTGCTTCTTTCATATTACCATTCAACGCTTCTGATAAATCAACTCCCTTTTGTTGCGACCTAACAATCCCCTGCCACTGTTCAGAACTAATATTAAGAGTATCACCAATCATTTTTTGGGTATGCCAATCAAGTCGAGATAAATCAACATTTTCACCAAGAGCTTTTGTTATTTCTCTAGTAAAACCAGCAACTCCTTCCGTCATCATAGCACGTCTAGCCGCATCAAAATTAATTTGTCTACCTAACATCATAGATAATGTCATTTCTTTCTCTATAGATGTTGAATAATCCATGACAGCTTCGGCCATAGAATCTATTGCTGACATATTAATACCTAATTTCTTAGCCATAGCCCAAGGTCTCGGTCTTTTAAAATGGTGTTTTAATTTTAAAACTACATCTCCAGCTTCACTTACCAACTTTCTAGTATAATTTGGATTATAATTTTGGATATTATTTTTTACAGCAATATCAGCA
>NZEE01000023.1:0-19653 GCA_002688965.1 archaeon
AATTATTGGGATGATGGATGACTATGTTATTGCATCTAGAAAATCGTGGTATGGTATTTTGAAGACTCAACACAAACATTAATTAAAGATCTCCCGATATAACAGGTACTATGAAGTACAAAAACATATCAAAAAATACAATATTTCTTGGGGATATTGACATTCATGTCCCATATAGTGATGGTGAAATTATGGAAATATCATCTGATCAGATATTGAAGTCTAACGCCTTTCAAATGAGCATTATGCAGGGACTGATTGAGCCAATTGAATTTGGTGATTCTAATATTGAGATGTTTCTAAAAAGAAAACTAGACAAAAAGAAGGCTCAATCTACTAAAAATAATTTATTTAATAATGAAGAAAATGACACACGAAAGGCTTCGTCTGGTGGTAAAACCGCAATGGTTCGTGGTCATGTTTTTGATCAAACTGGTTATGGTAAAGTAAATAGAAATCTAGCAAAAATATTATCACAAATGGGATATGAAGTAAATCTAGATTCTACTAGTTCTTTTAAATTGCAGTTAACCAAAGACGAATTGGAAGAAGTAAAAAAATTCACCATAGGTGTCAAGAATGTTGATTTGCAAATAGACTCAATAATTCCTACATTTAGTGAAACTAGAACTTTTGGGAAAAAGAGAATTCTTTATACCACGGTCGAAGCTGAAACTGTTCCGGAAAATTTTAGTGAATTATTTCAAAACTATCATGACATTTGGGTTACTAGTAACTTTTGTAAGGACGTTCTTGAAAAGCAGAAAATTGCAAAAAATATAAAAGTAGTTCATCCTTTTATAGATTCTAGTCTATATAGGGAAGATGCTGAACCTTATCAATTTGAGCCATCTCTAAACAAATTCGTATTTGTTAGTGTTTTTGGATGGAGTTATAGAAAAGGGTATGATGCACTCCTCAGGGCATACTTTGAAGAATTTAATTCAAGCGATGATGTCAGTCTTTTAATAGTCTCTAAATATCAAAATGACCCGGATAGATCTGAGATAATAAAAAGCGACATACAAGATATTATAGATAAAATTGATAGAAAAGATCTCCCACACGTTACGAGATACAGTAAATTAATTCCAGAAAAGACAATGCCATCAATTTACACTGCTTGTGATTGTTTCGTGCTACCTTCTCGCGGAGAAGGCTTTGGACTTTGCAATTGTGAAGCATCACTGTGCGGGCTGCCATGTATCGCAACAAAGCATAGCGGTGTGCTTGATTTTATGGATGATGATAATAGTTTTTTGGTAGAACCAGACGAATTTGCACCAATGGCTCCCGGAAAGATGCACGTACATTATTGGGATAATCACATGTTTCCAAGATTAACATCAGATAATTTTATTGGAGACCTAAGGTCTCAAATGAGATATGTTTATGAAAATTTAGAAGATGCCAAAAAGAAAAATAAAAAACTACAAGATAGGCTTAAAAAAGAATACAGTGCAAAGGCTATTTCTATAGATATAAGGAGAGCTATCAATGATAATACTACGAAGCGAAAAGCTTGATTCTGTTATAATAGTTAAGCAAGAGGATTGTCACATTGTCAGTCAGGATGCGCTTAAGGAATATTTGTCTGCACATAGAAGCGAGACCCATTACTATGCAACCAATGTTAGTAAAGCCACATCTGAAGACATCCTTTTTGGGAATGAAGAAAAGAGTTCACTTGTAAGTAGAAAGAAAAACATTGACAGTGATGAGATCTATTATAGGACAGCTCAAAATCAGATAATAGCAGTTGAAGATATGGAAGGGTTGACTTTTAACAGCTCTAATGACATGAAGAGTCACAGTGGTTTAATTATTAAATATAAGAAGTTAAGTAAGAGATTTAAAAATATGCTTGATTTGGGGTACTTAGAGAAAATGACACACGAGGATTTTATTGAAGCATCTAACAATATTGCAAAGAACAAAAAACCAGATGAAGATATTATAGTAAGAGGCTCTGTATCTGAGTATATTGATGACCTGCAAGACTCTGGAGCCCCAGACGACGGACCTGCAAGGATAGATCTCTGATATGGATATTCTAATTTCATTTGATGATACAAAAAAGTTTTGTATGCTTATTTCTTCAGTTATTAAGCCATTGCGGGCGAGACATCCAGGTGTGTCTATTGAGATTGTCAGCGGATGTGATTTGTGCAGGAAATTGTTGTCAAACATTTCAGGCATAACTCGAGTGACTAGTCAAGTGAGCCTCGGAGAATACGATAATATTTATTGTTTTGACGATAGAATTTCTAATTTAGTAAAGTACAAAAACATTAAATGCAAGGAATACGTGGGCTATAAGATAAGTGACAATCAAATAGGATTTTGTGGACATGGTCTTGATATATTTTTTAAGTGTTACTGCTTAAAATCTAATTGTAATTTAAATATTTTAGAATCTTTTTTTAATATATTTGATTTAAAATGGAATAGAGAGGGTTTTGACGTTGGCTATAAGCCAAAATCCCGACCAAGTGAGTCTAGAGATGGAATAGCGATATCCAACTCTAATCTTAGATCTTTTGTTAAAACTAATTTATTCAATAACGGGGAAAAACTATGGCATATACCAATTAGGCAAGATCCATTAAAATGCATAGATGAAGTAAATAAGTGCTCCAATATTGTCACTGATAATATCTTTTATGCTTTTATTGGATCGTTCTTAAGAAAGAAGATAATTTTTTTAGTTGAGGATGGGTGTCTTTTTAATCCTAATGTCTTTGATGACACAGTGATACAGAGGGTCTCTACCCAAGTGCTTTATGACTAGTTTTGCAAAAAAGTTCACAAAAGATGTTATAGAGAAATTATCATCTAATATTTCATATAAGCCAGTTGATTTTGGGTTTTCTATAGAGTCGTGCGATCAAACTAGGGTTAAGATTGGAGTAGTTGACAGCGGAGCCGTAAATAGCGAAAGTTATAAATTTTCTAAATCTCATTCTAGGCGTAGAGCTGCAAGTTTTTTAGAGAAAAGTCCGGGGACCTATGACGAAACGGGACATTCAACAGCTGTTTCTGGAATTATATCTGCAAATGGAATTGGAGGAATAACGGGGTTAGCTCCATATTCAACTATGTATTTTGCGAGATGCTTAGATAAGGAAAATAAGGGAGAGCTAGATGCTCTAATGTCTTCGCTTATTTGGTGTATGGTAAAAAAAGTAGATATAGTTGTAATATCTCTTGGACTTAGGTATAGATCTAGATTATTGCACGATATTATAAAAAAGTTATACTTACAGAATATATGTATTTTTGCCAGCTCTGGTAACGATCTTGGAGCAACAAAAGACGCTGAATTCCCAGCCAGGTTTAATGAATCATTTGCATGTGGGGTTGGTTCGTCTGATTCGTGTTCCAGTGAAGAAGATATTAAAAATAAAAGTTATTTTTTAAATTTAAAACATAGAAAAATAACATCTCTTGGACTCAAGAAGGGGTATGTGGAGTTTTCGGGATCAAGCTCTGTTTCTCCTGTCGTTGCAGGTGTCGCCTGTCACATTATAGAATCCTATAAAAGAGAAAAAAAGAAATATACAGTAGACGACGTGTATAAAAAATTAATTAATAACTTCTCTGTGAAATAACATGACAATAGACATATCATATAATTCCCATGGTGAAAATTTAATATTATATGCTATCATTCTAGATAGATCTTTGAATATTTATTCACCAGAGTCGAACTCTTTTATTGACTCTTCTAATGCTATTTCTGGGGCAATATTTCTAGACTCAAATAAATTTAATTCATATAATGCATCGATAGATTCTTCATCTTTCGAAACTGGATCTTATATTATAAAAATTTACCAGAGAGATCTTAGAATAAATGTTGATGACAATGAGGTTAGTGATCTTATGGCTCAATCCGGAAATATAATGCTCGTTGAAAAATCCCAAGACCGAACAACACAAGAGGCAACAGATGAAGATTGTCATTGTGTGGTTTCCGGCGATTCTCTTGGTGAACCGGGTATGTCGCCGTCTATCAAAGTACCTGATATAGATAGTTTTGATGAATGCATTGAAATTGGAGGGGACTGGGATTGTTCCGGTAGTCATAATTATCAACAGTGTAGAGATATGGCGAATCAAGTATATGGTGAATGTGTAGATAATGTTCCGGACTCATGGTTTGACAAACTTAATGTTAGCGCTTATCTTGGAGCATTGGGGCGATGTCGTTGTCAACGGGAGGTGATGGAGTTTGAATGTAAGTTGCTGGATAGTTCCTGTAGTCCAAGTTGCCTTTGCCATGCCTGGAGGGCTTTAGCCACATATGTAGAGGACCCAGAAAATAGATGCTGGGACCCTCGACCGGACGACTCCTATCCTTCAAATCTTAATGATGTTGTTTCGGATCTTCAGCCAGAAGGATGTTATATCTCAGATCCAGATGTTTTGATAGCTGAATCGGCATCTCTGCCTGATTTTATAACAAATACACTGCTTCATGTTTCTGAATTCAATTGGGATGCTCAATTGCAGAGAGAGGTCGATTCTTTGGATAGTAAATATTATTTACCAGAGTTATTGTCATATGATGTTGATCAAATTTATATCATAAAGGTCGATTCTGATGCATTTTACATAAACGACAAAAAACAACCAACAATAAAGCTTAAAAGAGGCGGAACATATAGATTTGACCAGTCTCATTCAACAAATACGGGGGACCATCTTTTTAGGATATCTACCTCTACAGACGGAATCCATAATGGCGGAATAGAGTATTCAAGCGGAGTTTCATATTCAGCTGATTCTGGGACGTTAAGATCTTATACCACTTTTGAGGTTCCAGCTGACGCTCCGTCAAAATTATATTATTATTGCAAAAATAATCCAAATATGGGTGGAGTTATTGAAGTTACAGGAGGCAATATTAACGATTTTGGTAATAATAATATAGAGATAACTACAAAAAGGGGTTCATCAGATGATGATGGAATTAAAATAATAACAAGATAATATGCCAGAAGAATATAACGTAAACACAGATTTTGCAGGAGTATTGTCTCCTGGGACAATAAACTCATTATTTTTAAAGGTCACTGACTTCAATGGTGATCCCAAAAATATATATGATATAACTATATCTATTGACGATGCTATTGGAGAGGAGACTATAAGTGGGGTTCCAGAGAAAATACAGTCCGGATATTATGTTTTTGAATGGGACATGGATTCTGATGTTGCTGCTGGCGTTTATTTTATAACATGGTCATATACTGACGAAAACGATGACGATTTCACTTCATTACAAGAAATTGTAATTTCTGACGACGGTGACAATAGCTCGATATACTCTGGTAGAATCAACGACTTAAGGGTTGCTCTGGAATTTCATATAAGGGCAGCAATGAATATTCCAGTATATCAGGAGCAGTCAAAGCCAAGCACAAACAATAGATTATATAGTTTTACATTTCCTAGATGGAACCAAACTGCCGGAGTAAGAATTTACAGGAATCAAGAGCTGATAAACGAGGGATTTGAGATTAACTATTTCAAGGGTAGCGTTATGTTTGATGACCCTCTTACTGATTTTGACGTAATAAATGCTGATTATAATTTTAGATGGTTTGATGATGCCCAGCTGATTAGATTTTTGCAAAATTCATTAGATACTTTAAACTTTCATCCTCCAGCATCTAGGTTTACTTTAGTGGGTGCTCCAATGAGGTATATTTCAGGTATATTGTATGGAGCCGCCAGGGATGCCCTTAGGGAGCTTATAATGTCTCTTGCTTTTCAAGAACCACAACAGGTGTTCGGTGGTCAGGAAAAGGCATCGGCATTATCATCTAACTTAGATACACTTAAGAAAAATTACGAAGAAGACTTTAATAGCATGCTTGCTGCTAAGAAGTTTGGACCCTACGTTGGTCTTACGAGGGTTGTTGTTACTCCAGAGTATACACTTCCAGGTGGTAGATCCAGATATTTCCGATACCTATTTAGCGGTTCAAGTTAAATAGGAGAATAATATGTCAGATAAGATTAAAAAAATAAAAAATGCTATTAACAACGAGGATGTTGAATTTTATTTCCTTCCAAACACTAGGCTAAAAGACCTTATAATGCAGAATTCTCATCCAATTATTCAAGAATTGCCTCAAAATATGAAGCTTACATTCTTGGAGGGAAAGGGGATTTCTATAGCAAACGATATGGTCTTGAAATTTATTGAGGGGAATTTAGACAAAAAGAATAAATTAATATTAGATAATGGAGAAATTAGGGTTATTAATAATAGTGATTTGAAAATTTCTGTGGCGGATTTGAGAGTTAAAGGTGAATAATAGTTCTAAGTTCGTTTTTCAAAATTATGCAGAATATTTTAAGTTAACAAGACCTCTTAGCTTATTTCAAAGAAAGAAGATATTTGGAGACCTAAGTCCGTCTGAGAGGGATTTTCTTGAAGGCGATTTTGACAAAAATAGATGGGAAGATTTATTAATTAAAAATGAAGTTAACAGAAGAGCTGACTCTATTAAAAAGAAATATAATAAAGATTTATTTTTAATGAAAATAAAAATATTGTCCGGAAAGAAAATTAGGGTAAAAAAATCATTTTGGAGACATGTAGTTAGTTCGTTCTCAGATATTCCAGGTGAGTATTTGTATCAATTGCTAGGTGGGGTAGCTTCTTATGAGGACGAAGAAGATGCATCTACTTGTATTTTAAAATTAGACAGAAAAGGATATAATAGTGAGTAGAAAAAAAAAGTCAAGCACTTCTTCTCAGACTCAGAGAAGTATAGATTTTTCTCCATTAGATGATCATCAAAAAGAAGCATTAAAAACAATAAAGGATAATTCAGTTACATTTCTTCATGGATGTGCTGGCACTGGAAAATCAACGCTTGCTGCAGCTTATTCTTTACGAGGGCTGTTTACTGGCAGTGTTAGGAAGATAGTTATAACAAGACCATACGTTTGTGCCGGAGAGCAACTTGGACATTTGCCAGGAGATTTGAATGATAAATTTGATCCCTTTTTTGCCCCTGTTAAGATAATATTTGAAAAATTCTTAGTAAAAACGGTTCTAAATAAATTCTTTAAAAATGAACAAATAGTGGCATATCCTGTTGCTTTCATGAGAGGTGTAACTTTCGAGGATACGGTTGTTATTGTTGATGAGGCGCAGAACTGTACTAGAGAACAGATGCATATGATTTTAACAAGGCTTGGTCATAATAGTAAAATTATATGTACTGGTGATGAATTCCAGTCTGATATCCCAGAAAACAATGGACTTAAGGATGCTATAAATATATTACAGGCGGTTGAGGGGGTGGGTTTTTACGAGCTTCCTCCTACATCTTGCTATAGGCATGACGTTGTTGCAAGGATAGAAGAAAAGTACAGAGCCAAGAGGGATTAAGCCCTATATGATTGAAAACATTAATTATAGAAACTTTTAATTTGGAGTAAAATATGAAAAACTGGTTTATTAAATTAAAAATAGCATCATGTAAATCTGGGATTAATTCTTTAATCAAATTTTCTGATAGTTACGAGGATGACGAGTCAGAATATGTCTCAGATTTCATGTTGGGCGAGAGGTTTCAAGAGGAAGACTTTTTTGAGGAAGACTTCCGTAATCGTAGAAATGAGGAAGACTTCCGTAATCGTAGAACAGAGTCTCGTGAAGAATTTGAAATAGCACGTCCATCGAGGGACAAAATCGCTGTCTTCCCAGTAGAAGATTTGGTCGCCATACGAGGACTGATTGGTAAAAATATGATAGAAGATATTATGACGTATGCTAAGCTAATTCAGGACCCATTAAAAAAAGACATAGCGAATGAATTGTTCACAAAAATCCAGATGGATGTAGAGAATCGTTCACCTAAAATAAAAGCAAGCATTAATGATTTTATAGCTGACGTGATATCTTCTAGTTTGGCAGTAAATAAAGATGTTGACACCTCTGATCTGGACAAGGAAATTGAGAATGAGAAAGGGAAACCATCCGCCAATGTTGACGAATATAAGTTACTATCTCTTTTAAATAGACTAATTAAGATTAAGCTTAATAGCGAGATTAGGAATGGGTTGATCGACACTGTAGGTGAAGGTTCTTTAATGGGAGTTGAGCAATATGAGAGGGGTCACAGGCTTGTTAGTTTTGCAGATGATTTTTTTCGATCTGATGTAATTGATGAACAAAACGGGGTAAAGTTTGTAGCGGAAAATGTTGGCGAAATGATTTTTATTACCACTAGAATGTTTAAAAGCATGTCCGATAGGGATCTTCATAATAAAGGCGATACAGTTGCCTCGTTCTTTAATAAACATAAGAAATATTTTCCAGAAAAAGAATATTATAGAGATATCTCAAAAGGGCAGTTAAGAATTCACAGTATCATTAAAGATTATGATAAATATCTTGAGATCAATGGTGTTAAAAGAAGACTAATAATTCACTTAATTTTTATTCTCATGGACTTGGTGAATGTCGGAAATTCTGATATCATAGAATTCTGTGCAACAAGAATTGGTATTATGGCGAGAGAAAGCCAAAGGAGAAGATTCTTCATGGAAAATTCCGCTGATAGTAAAGATGATGATACTGACATTAAAGAAATTGAAGAAAAAGGAATGTCTGATAAAGCCACATCACTTACGCATGAGATTGAAAAAAAGACTAAAAGACAACAAGATAAAGCGAAGCTTATATCAGATAATTTATTGAATTTTTATAATGGTTTGCTAGATGTATCTAACAAAATTAAGGGAGTTAAGAGTTTTTTAATATCAAAGATGAGTGGAATTTCAGGGTCTGATGGATATGTTAGTATCATAGATACTATGTTAGACGAATACGATAGTTCCATATCGGATATCGCTATAAGAATTCAGAATTCAATAAATAACAATTCAACTCCTGATGAGGTTGGCATGAGTGTAGCTTATATGAGTGATGACAAGGTTTCTTTTAAATTCAATAAGAATGAGGTAGTTCTTGATTCTCTTAATGACTTTGGATCATTTGATTTCTCTCCTGACATAGACTATCATTCAATGTATGAATCGGCTATTTCGTCAAATTTATATGTATCTAAAAATAAATATGCTGCATTTTTAGGTGTAATGAACAGATTTTTATCTTCTAATAATAGTAAGCGCAAATTGAATGATTTTATACAGCAGATGTCTAATGATAAAATCATCACGAATTATTTTATATCTGGAATAAATAGGAGCACTGCTAAATCTACTCTTTTAATTGATAAATTAGTAGAACAGTTAAAAGACACAACGGGACCTCTTAGTGATGCCGCTATCCACGGAGGGGACCCTTCTGATGATAGAAAAAGAATCTTAGAATCATTTATTTCAAATCCAGATGGTGGAGTGCTTTCTCTAAAGGATGCTGTCAGGGCGGCAATTGGTGGGCAGAGGTCAATTCAGAAGAAAAATACATCTAGGATTCTAGCAATAGAAACTATTAAATTTGGTCTTGATGCTATGCAAGAATTGTATAATTCAAGCATCTCGATTACAGATGATAATGGTAATGTTTCTGAAAAGACAAGAGGTGATGATCCTGCAGTTAAAAGCATATTGTCATCAATGCTAGTTGGCTTGGGAATCTCTAAGAGGATATGTAAGATAATGGGCATGATTTCTGATAAAAAGCATAAATATAACACAGGGGTGTCTTCTGTAGATACCGGCGTCGTTAAAACATATGATGAATTAATTAAAAGAATTGAGGAAAGAAGGGGGGATTTAGGGGGGAGCTTAGATCACATGTCTAATAGTGATGCCAAAAAGGCTATTAATCTTTATTTAAGGGTTTTTAATTTAGTAAAGCCAGACGGCAGCATTGATTTAGTAGAGCTAAAAGTTCATTGTTTAAAGCAAAAATATAGCGGAGGATCAGTAACTCCAGAAATGAGATCTGCCATTGTCAATCATGCCAGACAAGAAGGATCTTTAGATAGAGCCCTGTGGGGTCCCACTTCGATTGGGAGAGAATTCGCTAAAAAAATAGTTTCTCATAAACCTGATAAAAAATCTAATATGGAGGTTTATACAGTAAGATTAGGCAATGTTATGAAGAATTTGGAGCTAATTAAGGTATTATGAACGTAGTTTGTGAACATTGCAAGCAGTCTGTTGAGGAAAAAGACTTTTCAAAATTTGATATTAATTTTTTTGAAAAGAAGATTTATTGGCTTTGTTCTCTTTGTAAAAAAATGAATAGTTTGGATGTTGGTAGAAAAACAGAGGGTCCATATCCAAGGACAAGAGTTAGAAGATAATGTATTATATAATGAATGTCACTAAGAAAGAGGTTTGTATATCAGACTTAAGACTTGTACTTCCACCTAAAAGAAGTATAGATATTGACAAGGTATGTGATAGGTTGGATTCTGAGAGATCTAAAAGCTTGAAGACTGCAATAAAAAAAGGCTTTATCCGTGTTATGAAAAAAGACACTTGGTGGGGCGAAGCTAAAAATCCAGATAAACCTCTTGGTCCAGATGGAAGGGGTATAACCGAAAAGAATCTTGATGATTTTGGAAAAAGATTAGAAGACAAGCTTGCATCTCACATGAATAATATGATAAGTGGGATGTCACAGGGTGATGGGGGGTCTGATCCCGATGGTAAGGTAGACATAATAATTAGTCAATTAACAACGTTGTTGACTAATCTTCAAAATGCGCCACCATCATCACCAGTCCAGGAAGTTCATAATCATTATGGGGCTCAAAATATTGGAGATCCTCAGTATGACGAGATAGTAGATATGGATCCAGAGACGCTTCTCAGGATGCATGAACAAACAGTTAAGAGGATGGCTAAAGATTCTGAATCTAAGGTTAGGACAGAAGATAAGAAAATAAAAAGTAACGTTAATAGAAATATTGGCGAATTGGAAGATTTACTATGAGCGAAAAACAAAAAGAAGATAGAATAGTAGGTTTTGACATTGGAACAATGTTTTGTCAAATGTCAGAATCATCAGGAGATGATGTTAATGTAAAAATTATAAGAAATGCTTTTGTTGAAATGGTAGAAGCAGAAGATGTTGAGGAGGTTCTAAAAAGAAACAATTGGCAGTATGTAAAAGATTCTGATAAGTTCTATGTAATAGGTGAAGATTCAATGCAAGTGGCAAGAATGTTTCCAGGAAAGGTAGAAATTAGACGTCCACTCCAGCATGGAGTCTTAAATAAAGATGAGCCTAAAAAGATGTTAGTTTTATCTGAGATAATCAAATCCACATTAGGCGAGGCTCCAACAGAGAATAGTGTACTTTGCACCTGTATTTCATCTGAGTGCGTAGATGGAGGTCACGATAATACTTTTCATAAAGCAAGACTTAGAAGTATGTTTACTCGTTTTGGATGGAAGGTAAAGATAATTGAGGAAGGCTTGGCTGTTATTTTAAATGAGAGACCTACATTTACTGATTCTGATGGTAATGAAGTTCCATATAGTGGGCTTGGTGTGTCGTTTGGAGCGGGAAAGGTTAACTGCGTTCTCGCATATAAGGGTCTGCAAATCATAGGAATGTCAGTGCAGAGGTCTGGAGATTGGATTGACGAGCAAGTATCTGGTCAAACTGGCACCCCCATATCTCAGGTTATATCTAAGAAAGAAAAAGATTTAGATTTTAACGACATTGACTATGATGATGATGTTTTGTTCGCTCTTGATGCGTACTATGAAGCAGCAATTAAATATGTTATGAAGCATTTGGCGAGAAAATTCTCCGAAGTAAAAAGTCAATTTGATGCTCCATTACAAATGGTTATTGCAGGCGGGACAAGTATGCCAAAGGGTTTTGATAAGAAGGTTGAAAGAACTGTTAAAAACATGGACTTACCTTTTGAGATCGCGTCTGTTCATAGAGCTGAAATGCCACGAAATAGTGTAACCCAAGGTCTGTTAACTCAGGCAACCATTACATACAATAAGCTTAAGAAGGGAAAAATTACAGAGAGAGATCTTGATTAATGGGATATGCTACCCCTACTCTTGTAAAGAGAGTCATTGCTCAGTCGATGACAACCTCTACTTCTGATACGCTAGATTCAAAGGGTCTATTGGTTAACTTTGGAAATCAGTTTGATAGCAATTTAATTACAGACGACATTCTAAACGAACATATTAGAAATGCAGACATGACAGTTAATGGGTCATTAAATGAAATGTATAAGACTCCACTAAGGGAATATGCAGATCTAGAATTAGCACTGTCAGTGGATATAGATGCTTATAATGTTGATGTAATATTCTCATCACCACAAGCTGGAGTGTTAGTTCCTGGAGACATAATTGTTTTATCAGACGGAATAAGTCAAGAAACTCATTCTGTTATGTCTATTATTAACGATTTTACCATAGAGACGACTGATGAAGTTTCATATGTGTATTCTGCAAGCTCTACTAGGGTTTTAAGGATTAGATACCCAGATCCAATTCCATTAATATCTGCACAATTAACAGCAGCTAATATATATGACAAGTATTTTGCATCTCAGGCTAGTCCAAATATTTCTGATTTTGGAAAGACCATGAGGAGTATTGCGACAAACTCTCTTAATAATGTATTAAATGGTAGAACTATATTGCATGGACAGATGAGGGTTGGAAATAGGTTCTTCAACTCAAATCTTCAGGATAGGTACAGCCTACCTGCTGCTGCCGATCAAGATAATAGTAGAGATCTTCCTGGATTAGCTTAGAAATGGACAACAAAGACAACGCAGGTAAAGAGTTTTTATCTTTTTTGGACAGCCTTCACAGTACATATTTTAGTGGAATGTTATTTAGTGGATCTCCTGTAGCATCGTCAAGAGAGGAAGCATTAATGGATGTTGATGTGAATAAATTTCTAAATAAGAAATACGACATTAATATTGTCGATAAAGATGATGAATATGTGTCTTCTTTTATGGAGAGGATAATTGAGAGAATGACGGATGACAACATGAAAAATATACATTTTGACTAGCGATAAATTATGGAACAAATATTAGATAGTGTTAGAAAGATTATAAAGAGATGGGTTAGTTCTGAAAGTGAACTAACTGCGGACGCCAATCCAGGAGATACGTCTATATATGTAGATAATGCTCTTAGATTCAAAAGAGGAGAAAAATGCCTACTTACAGACGGAACTCATTATGAATATCCATTTACAATTTCTAGTGTTGTAAGTAATAATATTATTGAGGTAGAAGAGCCTGTAAGGAATAACGGATGGACAGTTGATAATAATGTTACATTAAGAAAATCCATAAATGGACAAATGGTTCATGCAGTATATCTTGGAGATCCGTCGGTAATACCTAGATTTCCAGCAATCACAGTAAATGGGACATCTAGGTCATCTGAGTGGACAACTCTCGAGACGACAACAGAAAAATATAGTGTTGAAATTACAGCATATGTTGAAGACTCTACTCATGAAGATGGATATAGGACACTTCTTCATCTTACAGATATAATACAAAAAGGGCTAAAAAGGAATATTTTTCCACTCGTTGGAGAGAAGGCATTTGTTGATTTAGCCGCCGATCTTGTTAGTGAAGAAACATTTATAAAGCTAACAGACACTTCTGGGATAGAGGAAGGGCAGCTAATTGTTCTTGAAGATAAATTTAAAGGTCAAGATCTTAGGGTTAAAACTGTAGTTGATGGTTCTACAATAGAGGTTACCGGTAAGGTTGCTGGTGAGTATCTATTGATTGATGATCCACGTATCATTTTGGTAGATCGTTTTCTTTATAAATCTTGGCCATCAGAAATCGACTTTGGTTTTATACATAAAGAAACTCTTTTGAAAGCTGGAAAAATCAACTGGTCAGCAGAAGAAATTGAAGTTCAGGGCACTATTGGCTGGGGAGACGCTCCGTCAAGATAATATGAAAATACTAACGACAGGCACTTCTCCTTTTTATTTAACTCGTAACTCTAAAATCCACGACACTATTATTAGGAATATTTCATCGTTTATCGATGATGTTGAATTATCTAGCATATTTTTAAATCATGATACGGAGTATTTTTCTCAAGAAATGATACAGGATAAATATGAGGGGGTAGATTGCACTTTTTATAGTGTTGGTCTTTCGGGTGAAGCTTTAGTAACAAATATGTTTGACATTACAGAAAAAGAATCTCCTGATGTTATTTTAAGCATTGGTGGCTTTTCTGACTTGGAGCATATAAGGGCAATTAAGCGAATTATTCCAGATTCTTTTAAGTGGATTGTTATTTTAACTTCCAATATTGGATATAACTTATCATCCTTCACTGATACGTTACAGGAGGCTGATCATGTGATATGCTTAACAGAACAATCTAAGAATTCTTTAGAATCATTTAATATTGATTGCTCTTTAATTAAGTATGGAATATGTGAGTCGTATCTATCATCATGCGAACCTGTTCAAAAAAGCACATTTTGTCCAGTTTTTATGATAAACGACAAGAACGTGCAACAGTCAAACATGGCACTAGTATTGGATTCATTTATAAAGATGAAAGATAGAAATTTTAAGATATTATTGCATACTAATTATTATGAGTCTGGAGAATATGACTTGGATTGTTTAATCTCACAGCTAGATATTAAAAAAGTAGAACTACCTAATAGTTTTGTTGGGATTAGAGATGGGGTTTCCGATGTAGATATGAGATTGTCGTATTCTAGGGCTCATTTTATTGTTGATCTATCGATTAAGCCCATAACGTCTCTATGTGCTTTAGAGGGAATGTCTCAGGGGTGTGTTCCTATTATTAATAAAGCAGGAGCGCTATTTGAGAGCGTGTGCGGCAATGATTGCTATTCATCATTTTGCGACCTTGCTGTGGAAAATAATTTATTTTTCAGTGATCATTTGGAACCATTTTATATGGCTTCTCAAGATTCATTTATTAATAAAGTAGATAGTGCTATTTCTATGGTCGAGGATAATTTTTCGATATATGAAANTTTATCNAANTTAGCTAAAGATGATGTCTTNTGNNTTTTCTGACAAAGGATTTTGNAAAAANGTTGGAAATCTTATTATTAATGGCAATTTTAATAANAANAAGGATTTAAAATTAAAGTTAGAAAATNTTTAATAAAAGAAGGAANAGCGNTTTTATTAAGAAAANANATATNATATATTCCCTAAGGAGAACTTAAATGGCATTTATAACAGGAGCAGAATACATNACNATAGCAAATAAGATTTCAGACGCNAGAGATGCGTTNCTTGGNACTGTTGACGANATNTTTGACACGGTTTACGAGATCGTTCAATTTGATAGTATAGATAANGAATTGGACCTTTTGNCTCCNTTTTTTAANGTATANCAAATNGCTTCTGGNAATTATAAGTCAACTACNACCTTAAATGCTGCGATAAGGGCTATTAATAATCACGTTTTAAGNAGAAGCTCTTATGATGATATGAACGACTTTTTGTCATCTGAGGGAGTCCAGGTTACTCAAACATATGCAAACATGAGTAACACTTTAGGGTATGGAATATCCGCCCCTAATATTTTATAATAATAGTTTTTAAGGAGTTATTATGCCTTTAGATAATCCCAATCCGCTCAGTGATATTTATCCATTACATTCTGGATTTACAGGTGCGGTCATGTATGATACTGGAGATACATTCCTGATTAGAGCAAAAGACTGTAACGTTTCAGCTAAGCAGGAAATTAATGCAATAGATGACGTTGACGGATCAATCGATAAAACACGATATACCTTAGCTCCATTCGTTATTGATGGTAGCTTTTCTTTTGCTTTAGATCAAAGTCAAACTGCAGACAGCTTTGCGGTTTTTGAGCAAATATTTAATGATGCNGTTTTAAGAGATGGGCATGGNAANATGGCTGCNGCAGATAGAAAACTTCATGTTAGGTACTATTCCGGNGTTGCCTTTACTTACTCTCATTTGGTTATAGATACACTNACTTTAGAGGTTAGNCAATCTTCGGAATTAACTGCGTCAGCAACNGTAAANGGTAGNGGACGTCAGCCGTTGACTAGCGGTGATCAGCCAAACCTTGATTCAAGTAGCGACTTGGCACCAGTTCGTGCTATTATGTTTAATGACGTATTTATTACCTTATCTCCGACTAGTGTTCCTGGGGCGCATACTATAGGTGCTGCTGTTACATCTGAGGTTGTTCGTAGCTTTAAGATGGATATAGCCAATAACACAGAACTCATATATACTTTATCTAGCTCTCTTAATCCATTTGACATTATTGCAAAGAAGAGAGATATTACTGGTAGNNTTACTTTTGCTGGTCGAAATTCAGAACTTGCCGATTGGGCTGTATCTCACGAAGATAGTGCTCAGTCTGCTGTTGACTTAGAATTTGCTGTTAGATTTTCTGCTGAACAACCAGCTATAGCTTTATTTAAGTTAAGAGGCGTTGTGTTTCAAATGGAAGAATTGTCAATAACAAATGATCTCGTAGAAACAACGATGAATTTTAGAGCGTATGGTGATCAGGGCTTTGGATACGAGGCAATTACAGGCTGGCAAGTCGACACAAACGCAAACGCAGACACTACCGGTTTTCCATTCGAAAATAACATATAAAATACTGTATTATCGATATGGTAAATGTTTAGTTAACACTGCTTTCTTTGTTGCATTTTCTGAGATATCAATCCGATAAAAAGACATGTCAAATTATGAAGATTTTTTTAGTTTAGATGATTATATAAATATAATATTTAAAGTCGAAAAGAAGACCAACAGTTCTGGTGGTTTTTATTTTGATACATTTTTATTCGATGATTCTTCTGATGAAAAATCGTCAGAATTGGAAGATGTCTTAATAATTAGTACTAGATGGAAGTATCTTGATTGGGATTCTAAGAGGAATATTTTAGACGAATCAAGAATATTTGATCCAGTAAAAAGTGAAGTGTCTTATGATCCCATTCTATATAGAGATAATTTAATTAAGAAATGTCTTATGGAGTGGAAATTTCACGGCAAGGACAATAAATATGTAAAAGTTAATGATGACAGAATTAATGGGTTACCACCAGATGTCGTCGATAAGCTGTTGTATTTTTATGAAAAAGCTATAGAAAAAGAGGAAGATTGCCTGGGAAAAGNATAGAGGCAGCGATGANNTTCTATCGTGGGGAGGANATTAANTCGTTGCCTAAGCTTTTTAANGAGCANTTGTTAGCAAAAACTTATGGCTGGACGATAGATTATATGAGNGGTCTTGTGGATTTTGAGTTCGAGAGGTTTGTGAGCTTAGCCATGATTTCAGAGAGNTTGGATAATTACGATGTAATGAATGCGGTTTCCATTGCATCTGTTGGTANATCTTTAAGGGGGTTGTAAGGAGTATATTATGAATATTTTTGTAGGTTCAAATGATTATGTTGAGATTAATTTGTATATTGGTGAAGAGNNNGGATATCTNAGTTGCGTTACTGATGAAAAAGAGGCAAAAAAGTTATTTGATGATGAAAANTATGAGNNTCATTGGGTTAGATTTAAGNATCCNACCTATGGTACTTCATTAAAAATTCAAGAATTATCATTTANTGTAAANGNTGGAAGAGCTGAATTTGACCCAATNAGNTTTAGAGCTAATCGATGTTTTACTTTATTAAAGGATTGGAGCTTTGTTGATGAGAATAATAATAAGGTGCCACCCACACGAGAAAGTATGGAAAAGATGAGCGATGTGGTGGCTCAGACAATTTTATTAGAATTAGATAAGGTGTAAGAAATTAATAAAAAAACAAAACAACAGTACTGGGATATAATGCTACATTTGTATTGGAGTGAGTATAATGGGTAGGTGGGGTTCACTCGCAAAAGGTCTAGCTAGTGTCGCTAAATTCGGCACCANGGCTGTCGGTGTAGTGAACGATTTAACCCAAAGAATGGGTGGTCTTGGGTTATCTTATACAAAAAGTAGAGACGCGATTATTAATTTTAATGATACTTTAAGAGAAAATAATGCCATATTTAGTCAGTTTGGAATGGGCATGACTCAGATGAGTAAGCGAATCATTTCTGTTACGAGAGAATTTTCTATAACAGCAAACGAGGTTAACAATTTATTTTTAAAACTTGAAAAGGGTTTTACTGTCCCCCCATTTGATGCCATGGCAGAGTCTCTTGCTATGGCTCGTCAAATGTTTGGATATGGAACAGGCGCAGCTGATAAGTTTTTTGCAACTATGCAGAACTTTTCTTCTATGGGACCTCAGATGGAATCTTTTGTTACAAGCTTTGTAAAATTACAGGGCGCAGCCTTGCGTGGACAAAAAATAGATTCATCTGCGCTTAGTGATTTAAAAAATATGGGAGAGCAAGCTTTAAGACTCGCCTATATGAATGGAAAATTAACTCGTCAACAATACACAAGTAGAGTTGCCATGCTTAGGGTTACTCAAAGGCAATCTGCAATTGATGCGAAGCGAATGGAAATGTCTGATAGAGAAAAAAGGAATCAGAATTCCATAAAGGTTGCAAATGAAGCATTGGTTTTAGATAGCAATCTGGCATTAACTCTTCTTGATGGACAAACTAAGGCGGCTGAATACGGTCTTGGTCTATTAGAAAGTCTTACCGGTATAGACATGGGAACGGTTACTGTTGAAGACAAGGAAAGTATGGCTGCAGAAATAGATGAAGCTATTGCAAATGCAGAGTCGGCTGGGGATACAGCTGGAGCAGAGGACTTAAAAGCAAAGAAAGATGAAATATTCGGACAAGACGCCGCAGCTAAATTCAAAAAGGAGCAAGAGGAAAGCCAGAAAGAAATTCTTAAAGAAATGATAGCGACGCTAGAGGCAACTGCCAAGTTAAATACTGCAGAAGGCAGAAAGGCTAGGCTGAAGCTTGAGCAATTAAAAACAGATGCAAAAGCCATTAGTCTTGGGCAGGTTCAAGANAAGNTATTAGGTGAGGCNCAAAGAAGGNTATTGGCGATATCAAACTCTCACAAAGCAGTTGTTGGNGANCTNGAGGCTCAGGTCGGTTTNCAANNTGAGC
The DNA here is from genome assembly GCA_002688965.1 of archaeon. The sequence goes on from NZEE01000023.1 coordinate 19,050, forward strand.
TCAATAACTTNTTNGGNATTGTTGGAGATTTATCTGGGTCTTCTTTTGAGGGTATGAATCAAAGNCTAGANNANCAAATAGNTACAGNTGTAGAGNCAATAGANTTANNNAAGAAAAANTTAAGTATACAAGANTCAATGCTTNCANTGGTTGGCGAATTGTCTACTATGGATTTAAATAGNTTGGAAAATCGCAANCAGGCAACAGCAGNAATGGAGGAAGANNTAGCGAAGGCNNGAGAATCTGGAGCTAGTGNTAAGGANATAGCANCTATTAAGNAGGTTATTAAANNTNTCGAAGATGGNAANGTTGATGCTCTTAGAGAAGCAGAGGCTATATACAAGACGCAGATCATGACTACTCAAAAGGAGTTAGTGACAGCTAGTGATAGATTAAATGTAACTAAGCAGATATCTAGTGAGTTTGAATTTCAAAAAGATCTCGCAGCAACTGCTGCTGAGCAAGCAGGTCTGCAGGTTCAACTAGCGGATAATTTAGCAAAAGGTGTTGGTGCATCTGTTGAAGCTAGNCTTAAAGANGCTGATGCNATAGGTCAGCAAATAAGNATATATAGAGANCANATTNGTCNATNNAAAGAAGNNGC
>NZEE01000023.1:19659-64292 GCA_002688965.1 archaeon
TNTGAAAAAGNNGATNGCTGCTACTGATGACGTGGATACAAGGATAGGGCTTAAAAAAGAATTANAAAAGNTAAANCTTNNNATAGAAAAGACGGAAAACGACACACTTGCTGCTCAGATGAAACAAATNNGNGCATTAAAACAATTGAGAGATGGATTCCTTGANGCCGTTNCGGCAATGACAACTGGTGCAGGAGTATTTTCTGAAATAATGGTAGAGCAGGATAAGAATATGGGTGCCTTTATGAGGACTACAGATGAAGCTGTGAGTGTCCTTGGGACAGGTGCGGCTTCAGGTAAAGGAGCTGGGTATNAGNANGCATNNNNTTGGNGGNTTTGNNAGAGGNGNTGCNCCNGAGGGTGANTATGANATANTGCCAGATTCACTGGAAGAGCTTATANANCAGGCNTCAGANACTAGAGAAGCNCTAGGAGANGGNGGAGCTATTNCTCTAGGTATGGCTGANAACCAGAGACANTTAGANGCAGTAACCTCTGGACANACNAGTGAGGTNGTTAGTGCTATTGAGAATGTTGGTCAGATGATTGTAGANCCCAAAGGNCATGCNGAGAGAGANAAGAAGAANATAGAAGCTGCAGAGAANAANGTAGCAGCTGAAGAGNTNNAANCNAATNAGNAATATTTCACTACTGGAACTAATGAAGAAAAAGCTAAAAAGACGAAAGATGCTTTAACCGAGGAGGGATCTAGGGGTGACTATGCTCGTCAAAAGNNATACGGAAGTNGAGAAGCTTTGCAAAAAAGGTATGATGACGCTAAAGATGTACTAGAGGGCAAAGCTGAGGGAAACAAAGAGATTGCGAAGCAGCAGATGATGCAAATGAGAGGGATACTTGCTAAATGGGAGAAACCATCTCCAGTTCCTCCATCAGAAGAAGAAAAAGGTTTTTGGGGTTCTACTTTAGGTATTTTTTCTGATATTGGAGAATCTATTCTTGCAGTGTCAACTCTCGGTCTTGTTGGTGACGTTGGAGGTGGAGCAGATATAGGGAAAGATTTGGCGGTTCTAGGAGAATCTGTTCTTGCAATGTCAACTCTTGGTCTCGTTGGTGACGTTGGAGGTGGAGCAGATCTAGGAAAGGATATTAGTGCTTTAGGAAAGAGTGTTGGTGTCCTAGGAGAATCTGTTCTTGCAATGTCAACTCTCGGTCTTATTGGTGACGTTGGAGGTGGAGCAGATATAGGAAAGGACCTTGGTGTTCTAGGAGAATCTATTCTTGCAATATCAACTCTCGGTCTTGTTGGTGACGTTGGAGGTGGAGGGTTTGTAGGTGAAAAAGACACAAATACTCAAAAAGTAATACATCCATCTCTTATAAATATAGACAATAATGTAAGAATGATCGCAAGTCAGAACATGTATTCTGATAATATAAATGCTAACCCGAAAGAATCTTCCCCGGGCGTAACCGCTGATGATTTTGTTTGGCAGTCTGAAGACCGCGGAGTAATGGGAAATGTCAGGGATGATGTTGACCATCTAATAGAAAGTAACGCAGAGCTAAACCGGCAGATACAGAACAACCCCGAGTTGTTACAAGGGCACATAAGCGGAAAATCATCATCTTCATCTTCCGTAAAAATTGAGCTCCCAGCTGGGTTGTCAAAAGATATAGGCAATAAGATTGCCTCTCTAGTAGAGAAGTCTGTGATTGAAGCTCAGAAGAAGTTAGTCGAAGATGGTTTTGTGTCTGCTGGATAATACCGCATGGTCTTACAGAGAGGTTCAATTGCCTATAACCCAAAAGATTTAGAGCCTTGGGGCTATATTGATGCAATAATAACAAATACGCCGCTGGACGAAATGCCAAAGGGGTCTTATGGAATTAGTTGGCCAGTAGGTACATTTATCACTAGCTGGGGGCAAGAGCTGCCTGCTGCAGAATTTTTCTTTAGGGCAGTTCCTCAGGACATTCCAGCAACACAGAGTTCTGTAACCTATATTTCAATTCTTACTTTTATATATTATGATATAGATGGGGTCGAGGTTGAAAGAAGAACTAGGACAGTTAGGTTTGTTATCCAGTATGCTTACGACACTCCAGATGAGGACTTGCCTCAGAATTCATTAAATACATACTATTTATTTTTAGATAGAGAATCAAGAATTCGTGTAGAGTTTGAAGTTATAGGCACTCTTCAGCTGGCTCCTGACAGCGAGTTGGCATCGAGAATAGCAGGTCTTCAATATGATGATACGCCAGTGTTCGGTAGAAATAACATTAGGCAATTACCATCGGATCAACTTGGAATGGCGCTTAGTTGGAGTGAAAGTACGCCAATGCCACAGGCTGGTTCAACGGTTGGCTTGTCTTTTGGAATATTTGGGGGAATGGGGTTTCCCGATATTATGGGCGCAGGGGTTGCTACTGGTCATAAAATAAAATGGGTATTTCAGATAATTAACGCAAAGACAATCGTTAACAGAAAAATAACAATAACACAATCTATGATAGATACTCCAAGAATTTCAGGGAGTATTCCTATTCAAATAGTTGGAGATGAGGAGGGTATCACTAGGGTTTTGTGTGCCAGGGATGAACCTCTTGACCTTAACGAAGATGAGTTGGCAAATTTGGGTATAGATTTTCCAGAAGCCATAAATAATGGAGTAGATGGAAATAGAGCTGTTATGAATATGTATAACGATAGCGCACTGTGGAATAAGTCGCTTAAACAAATTTATAGGAGTGATTTTACAGAGCACCAAGTTATTTTGCACGGAGGTCAGGGAATTCATGGTGGGAGTAAAATTCAGTCATCTATTCATAATAGCGAATATGATTTAATGGCTAATACTATTCTTATAGACCCAGTTGATGATAATGGCGAAGAGATTGAGGCTGGTCATGAAATTTATGTAACCTATGGACATGTGTATGATTTTATGCTGAGGCAGATAGTGGAGGTTAAGCAGACTTTTTCATCTGTTTTTATTGCGGGTGTTCCGTTTTCATATGGAGCAGGTCAATCACCAGTTGATGTATATAGCTATTTACCTAGTAGTTATTGGGTTTCTGTTGAGGATACTGATACATATATATATGATGATATAAATTGGGAAAACAGAGAACAAAGCGAGGGAGATTTTACTGGTATTATAGTTGTAGATCCTAATGAAAAATTTCTTCCAAAAGCAACTTGGGCTACATACATTGAGGATAAAGAAAAGATAAAACAAGCAGCAGAAGATGAAATTCCATCTAATGAGGTACAGGTTGGTTTAGTTAAGGTTTTTGGTCAGAGGCTTACAAATTCGATGAGGGATATAAATGACATTAGTGGATACAGTATGGTGACTGATTATCCTGCTTTTCCTAACGGGTTAATTGTTGGGTCTTATAGTTATGATGGAGGTAAGCCCGGAGGTATATTGTGGATAAATGTATTTAGTCTTAATGTTAGAGTTCTAGTTCCAAGAGATGAGATAAGAGATCAAGATTGGTTCTATGAGTGGTTCTATGATAACATAAACCTTGGGTCTAGAAATAATAGTCATGGATCATCTCCTTCGGATTTATGGGTTGGTTCGGAGTTTGGTCCAACTAATGATGTATTTTTTGATCAAAATATTTTTGTAAATTCATTTATTAACGACAACAATAAGGTTGCATATGAAGGTTACACTGCGGAGGCTCTTAAAAACTGTTCTAAATTTAATCCGCTTGATGACACTAATACAACCGGCATCGGGGTCTCTAATTTTGATTTCTTTGAGCCAGGAACTACAGATTCAAGAGTACCTGGGTTACCTGGAATTGAAAGCGAATATTATTCTGATGCCTCTAGTGCCACTTTTATTACCCCCCCAAGGATAAGTCCTGAACCAAAAGTTTGGGAACCAATAACCATGTCTGTGGCAGGAGTTGGAGCCGGAAGTGCTGGGCTATCATCTCAAGTGGCTCAATATACAAAATTTCATCCATTACAATTAAATAATAGTGGAAGGGTTTATTTTGAGAAAAAACCAAGTTCAGATACTAACGTTCTTATTTGGACAAGAGCTATCACATCTGCTGCAAACAATGCAACAGTCAATCACGGAAGGACTAGGGGAATATATGCCTCTCCAGACCTAGAGGGCGTACACTCTAGATTGCATACTACAGACAAGGATATTCTAAATGACGTTTATTCTATGGAATTAATTAATTCTGGATTTTCTCATACAATACTTGTTCAGGATGTCTCTTATCGACTATATTCATACAGGGAAAATTCTGAAGCAGAACTAAATTATACAAAAGGAATTAGAGTAGTCCCTTCTGCAGATACTGTGTCGATAGATCTCAAGAAGCCATTAACAAAGGGGTTTAATGAGTTTGAATTAATTTTGCCAGGATATGCCGAGAGGCTCATTTTATATTATGATATTGATGATAGTAAATTGAAAGAAGCAGAAATATATTTATTAATTATCGGAGAGTCAGATGATGAGTATATAGATGTTAAGAATTTAACTTCAAGTGGATATATTGACATATATTTAGGATATCTTACTGGAACAGTTTATATTTCATCAAATGTTCATGACTCTATCTCTAGTATGTCGGCTAGTATTCACTGGATAAGTGAAGGAGAATTTGACAGGATATCTGGAACGTGTATATCTTGTTCTCCTATTATTGATAGTGTTGGTAACTATAATATATTTGAATTAATTTCAAAGACATCAAAGACAAACCTTTCTGTTCTTAGATCGGGGAGCGGTAAGGGTCCATATTTTATGTTTCCATATCTTTTTTTAACGTTTGATTCAGAAGAAATACTGGGCATGATAGTTAAAAGTGATTACAGTAACAAGGTTGCTTATATATTTTTTACCATAAATGGATCTCTTCTTATGAAGAAGGTAATTTTTTCTGATTTAGATATATCTCAGGCATCTAATATTGATCTTAATTTCTTAAATAACGGGATAGATGGTTCTGCTTTTGTTAACACTGGTACTGAAGGACAGGAGGGTCAGCTTTTATCTTATAATTATTTCTTAGAATTATTTAATGACTGTCATCAGGCAGCCAGGTTGTACTTTGAGCCAGCATACTTAGTCCAAAGTAATGTGGCTGATAATTTATGGATTGAAAATGAACTTCTATCTTCATCTGTGTATGCTGCATATGAGGGAAGTGTATCGTTTGAAAGTTATGATCTTTCTGATTTAGACGGGACAGATCAGTATACTTCTAGAGTGGTTGCTTCTGATGGATTAATAAGGGCATACTTAGATGATGATACTGATTTTTTCAATAAGTCTGGGTATACCGTCCCAGTTGATGGTAGTTTTACTGTAGAGATTTTATCGAATGGGTCTATGATTGTTCTTTATACACATGAGGGTAAGGTCTATGGTAGAGTTAAGTCCGAAGACAAAGAGTGGGTATCTTTATTTAATGTGGACAACAAGGTACTTGGTTTTCAGCCCGTTCGTGTCTCTAAGCTTTCCGCTCAAGAGGTTGGGCTGCCGGAGTCTACCGACATGGACAGTATAGGGTTGGCGGATTTAGACGAAAGTGATGTAGATATGGATCTGTCCAATGACTCTCTCGATGTTAATTCCATTAGTTCATGTTATGATTCTAAGTCGGATAATTTATATTTATTTTATAATTTAGATGGATTTTGCGCTTTTCATAAAATTAGAGGAACTTCTATCTCAAAGAGCGTTGGAGTTGGTATATTTTATCAACTAGATAGTACAACTCCAAGGGCAATTTTGAGCTCAAAAGAAGATGATATGCCAATTTTTTTAGTTGGAGAAGTGTCTGATGAGCTTTTTGATGCAATATCCGTTGAAGGAAATAATTATTTACAATTTAAATATCCTATAGAGTCTATTCCTGATTTTCAGGGAGATGAAATGTTAATACAGGGATCTCCCGCCTCTTCATTTACATTAAGTGATGGAATAGTTAGGTTTATGTATATAGACTCTTATGAGTCTTTGCGTGGTGGGATAATAGCCGGATCTCAACCTCAGCTTGACGTTCAATTGAGAGATAAAAATGATTGAATCACAACCAGTTTCTGATTTTTTCCCACCAGCAATTAATGCTTCTAATTATTCTGGAAATGAATCTTCTCCTTTTAATACTGGAGTTATCCGTTTTAGTGCTAGAATTTTTGAAAACAAACCTATTCGAGAGAGAAATAGACAAATATATGAATTCTTTTTTAATGATACTACTGTTGGAAATATTAAATCTTCTGCGTTAAATACCTTAGATAGCATATATGCTTCTAATAACGAAGATTCAAGTCGTGGAATTGGTATCATGGCTATGAATTATATTCGTCATACATTTTTGTGTAAACTTAAAAAGACTCAAGACGGTCAAATACAGGACGAGAAGGAATACACTTCTTCTGCTATGGAGACCGAGCAATTTGGTGGATACAATAGTCAATTTGTAAGGTCGACAACTGAAGGTGAAGATATATCTGATATTCCAAGATATGATGATGTGTCTTTTTTTCATGGTGATTATAATAGGTTCACATCATTAGAGTCAGAGCAATATCACAGTTGTTTTATACAAAGTGGTAGCATATATACAGACATAGATATGTCTTACCTTGCTTTTGTTCTTAAGAATCTATCTGAATCAATACCATTCGGGTTTGGCGGTGTTGCTGGAGAAAAATCTGATTTTATATCCTCACTAGTTCCAGATGTTGGTATGAGGGGGTTTGCTCCGGTTTTCCAGAAATCTAGTAAAATTGCATCTTGGACAGTAGAGCAGTGGGAGGAAGAGGGAAAGAAGTTGCAGGATGTATCTTATATTTCTGTTAACTGCTCGTATCCTGGAAATTTCTACGAACAAGCATTAGCAAAAGAAGTTTTAGATACTTTTGACTCTGGACAGAAGTCATATATTATGGGGGAGCCAATCACCAACACTCAAACATCTTATCATAATATTCCTCCGGGGAAACACATGAGCTTTAAGAAGCTTACTCCGATATTCCCAGGTGAAGATTTTTCTGTTTCTTTTAGAAGAGAGACCAGTGATGAGTCGGTAGCAACAACTAAACCAGCCAGTAGCTCTGTTGCTTTTTTACTTAAGGATTCTCTTAAGTTCATTGATCCTTATTACAGAGAGGGGGTGAATCCTAACGACCTAAGCGAGGTTCCCCCTAATTTTGCTGTTGCGAGATTTGTTCCTCACACAGATGAAGACGGAGAGCCTAATGGATTAAAGCTTTCTAATATGGCAAGTGATTTTTCATCAGAGCCATATGTTATTATTGAAATAGATGGAGGGATTAATCATAGGTATTTTCTAATAATAGCAAACAACGAGCCCATTAGGTTTATAGAGGTTACAGATAGTCCTGAACTTGTAGATATATATGGGGCAGAAATGGGATTCGACAAAAGTTCTAGAGTTGTTGAAAAGGTTATTCTATCATCTCATTCGGATGGTAGGAGTAATCTTCTGTATGAGTTTGATATTAGCGGTGAAAGGTTGTTGAAAGAAGATAGGTTTAAGGTTTCTTTTCAGCATACAAATGGGGCACTTAGAATAAAATTTGACAATATAGATAAGCCGTATGTTATTTCTAGAGAGAAGCTTGGAGCTCAATTTCAGTCTGCATTAAATAATGGGGAATTTGGAGAAGGGTCAATATCTTCCGATAATTTCAATAAGATTGATTGGGTCTTTAGCCCCATCAAACTTAGGGGATTCCCTAGTATTCATATTGGACATTATTCTGTTGCTTTTAATTTTTCACCAATTACATATACAGATAGGGCATCTATAGATCCTGTAATTCCAGTTCCTGTATTGGGATTTTTTGGTGCACGCACTAAGAAAAATTCATCCTTTGGTGCGGATGATAGATACCACATCCCAAACTGGTTAAGAAATCAGGGTCCAATTCTTTATTTACCTCCATTTGTTGGCGGCGGTGGTGGTGGTAGTAGTAGTGGTGGCGCAGGTGGTGGTGATAATGGAGATAATGTAACAAGTATGCTTCTTAGGACGAAGGGGGCTCCATTCGATGCTGATGAAGATGGAAAATCATCAGCAGACGTTGCCTCGGCAGGCGACTCTACTCCTTCATCTGATGATGGAGAGTCAATCCCCGGGTCAGAAGAGCCATATTATAAACAACAGGCAACAAGATATGTTGAAATAGTTAATGGCAGCAGTGTTGGCTTCAATTCTGATAAATTACCAGAGAGCCAGTTGCAGTTAATTCCCGGTATATTTTCTTCTGTCCCAAGCTCTGTAAATTATTTTGTGCACGGAAGTCTTCTATCTCCTTCTGTTATCAGCTGTAAAAAGACAAGAAACACATCAGTTGAGGCTCAGGACTCTCAGTATGCCTTTCAATACAATCCGTCAATAGATCTGATTGCAGGCTCCGTTTCTCTTTCTCATCCATACCCGTCTAATTCAGACAATAACGATGACCCTTGGGATATTCATGATTGCATACGACCAATTTGTTATGGATTTACTTCATTTGTATCAGAGAGTAAAGAGCCAATATATGATCATGAGACAAAAGAGGTTGGTCAACATGTAAAATCATTTTCTGATAACTGGTCAAGAAGTGATAGGACTTCAATTGAGCACAATGGGGACATAACCTTTTTCTTGTCCAGAGGTGGGACAGGTGGAATCGAGGGAGTGGGAGTTACTCCTTCTTCAGTTGGATCTCCGTCTGCTCCAGCATGGGGGTGTAGTAATTTAATTTCTGGTAGCCTTGCCGATGACTCTCCATTTAGTTCTAATATGGTAAGTGGAACGTGCTCTGGAACAGACACTGAGGCACCGTATGGGTCTAGCTTTATTGATGAAACTGAGTTTTTAACCAGCCTTCAGGACAAGACATTTTACATTAGGATATATGCGTGGAGAGAGACAGGTAGTCCGGATAGTACTATTTTTCATGGAACCACCGACAATAATGCCCCTAGTGATACTACAAAGAATCATTTAATATTTACTGGATTATGTGAGCAAAGTAATTTTACTATTTATGATAGTCATGTCGAGATGAGTTGTACTCTTTCTGATTATAGTAAGATATTGGATGATACATTTTGGTTTAACAGCCCATATTACGATGCAATGAGAGACGTGAACGTTATATATGATATAGCTCAGCAAGTCGGTTTCTTGTCGGGAGAATATGATGGAGATTTTGACCCAGCGAGTCTGGTGAAAAAATATGCTGAACTACCAACATCTTCTGAGTATAGTGTTTTGGAGCATAATGGAGAGTGCTATACTTACAATGATTATGTTCTTCCTGGACATTATGATCCACTTCAAAATCCATTATATAAATTTCCACAGGGGGAGGCTTTTGCTACATCTTTAAAGAAACTTGCTGGAACTGCTGGTAAGACTACTTATTTTGATAGGTTTGGAGTTTTGCACTTTGACGTCCCAGAGGATGAGGAAGAGATGTACAATATAGACAAGGCATCCTCTGAGAGAACTTTTGATAGACCACCTATCCAGGCTGCGTTTTTTTGGACATCAAACCCAGATAAGGCAAGTGTGGAGCCTGACTGGACAGCTGCTGGTGTTACGAACAGTGGAAGTATATGTTGGAATGATGATGCGTTTGCAATATGGAATGTTGTTATTGGCGAATATACTTTTAAAAGAATGCAAGCTGATACATATAATGAAATTAGAATAGTATCATCTACTCCGGAAATGAAATTACTTATTGGTTCTCAACTTAACACACAATCCCTATATGATCCGACTTCGCAGGGATTTAGAGGATATAAGAAGGTTATGTTTCAGCAGAGTGGTTATTTTGGGTCAAGAGCTGCGGTCGAGAAGACAATAGCTAGATATACGACGATGTTCTCCCCGCCAAGTCATGCATCGTTTACTGTTTTAGGTAGATCTGGGCTTCGACCGATGCATACTATAACTTTAGATGGAATTGGGATGTCGCAGCCAATGAGGTTAGTTCTTACTAACGTTAAAAACAATATAGATGCATCTAAAAATGAATGGACCACTTCGTTAGAGGGTAGATATTTTTATCCTGGTCAAATGCTGTCATTTAAGACAAATAAGTATACATTGTCTCCAGATAGTCCTACTGGATCTCCATCTGGAACTGGAGTTGAGTCCTCTCCCATATAAAGGGCTTTTACCTAACTATTGGAATTAATAATAAGGTGACTGAGCAATAGTATATATTTGAACATTATTAACTATTTCGTCATTATTAAATAAAAAAGGATTATTTTATGTCAAATGTAAGTCAAATTAATGCTCTTGGAGCTGTCTTATCAAAGGGTATTTTGAAAGAGATTCAAAAGCAAACAGAGGGAGCTCCAGGTGGATGGACGCTCAGGTCCAGTAACGAGAGTTTTCTTCAACAAGGGGCTCAATGTTATGCTGCGGTTAGCGATGGAAACGTAGCTAAAATAGGACTCAAGGGATCTCCTGTCGTAGGAAAATAATTTATTAATTAATTAAAAGTAGGTCATTATGGCTGGAAAAACACCAAATTATGGACTTGCATTTTTTGACTTTAGAGATAGATTAGATTCGACTCTTAGTGTAAAAATGGAGACAGATAGATTCCTAACTATTGATAAGCAGCTTTATGGCATGTATTCAATATTTGGGAATGGAGTGGTGACTGGACTGCAGGTTCGTAAATCTTTTGATGAACCTAATTCTATTGAAATTGATCCAGGAATAGCTTTTGTAAATCTTCTTTCTGGGGAACTCAAGACTCCTTATAGAATAACGAATCTTACTCCTAATTCATTGTTATATTTATTTTGCACTGTTACTGGAGCCACTCAAAAGACGCGTCGATTAAAATTCTTTACATCTGAGGCTCCGTCTCATTCGTCGTCTGTTAGGGTGTCTAGGATACAGACTGTTGGCAGTGAGGTTAAGGTTGTAGATAATACGTATCGAGATGAAATCTCTTTTAGGAAAACTATTCAAGATGAGATTGCAGCCCATAGGCATGTTGGGAGTCCATCTAAGATAGACCTATCTAGGGAAGTTAGGAATCAGTTGCCAGGAGCTAGAATAGGGAATCTAGATGTTGATCAAATAAGATCCGGTAGATTTGGTGTAGATAGAATTCCTCAATTAGATCATAAGGAATTAAAAAATACAGGATTATTGTCTCACTCTTCACTCGACTCTTTGGCTAAAAATTTACAAATAAGCAATCGGCAAATATTGGGAGAAGTTGCATCTGTTAATCTATTGAGACAGCACCTGTTTGATACTACGTCTTCTGCTGACTTTTTAAATTCTGCAATAAATACGGTATCTGTTATCCCAAATAAAACTCCAGATAATTATATTGATTACGATGCGTCTACTGTAGTTTTTAATGATGACGAAGAAGCTACATCTGGATGTATAGATAGTACTGGAAGTAGTGGTAGCTTTTTAGGAAGAACTGCAACAGTTAGTAAAATTTTTGATATTAAATATGATGACAATTTATCTTTCAACTTAGCTTACGATAAAGATAATATAATTATATCTCAAGATTCTATTACTTTAGCTTTAGGCGTAGATTTTAATATTCCTGTTGAGCAGTTTGAAGGAGTGAGCGAGGGTGGAGTTGCGTATCCTGGAGTTTCTATTGAGGAAACTAATTCAGAATCAAATATTTCAGTTGTGTCGGATGCCTCTATATATGTACAGGGTTTATATTCTGGCAAATTCAGTAGTGGATCTACATCTAAAATTGCATATAAAAAAACTGTAACACAAGATAATGATTGGTCTCAATATGAAATTTTGTCTATCAAAGTAAAGTGTTCTTCTGCATCACATCCGTTGGTTTCATTTGCTTTTTCTAATGTTTCTACTGACGGAGAGGAGACTCTTTCTGAGAAGTTTTCCATTTTATCTACAGATGAAATTACAAGTAATATAGATCCAACTCAAAATAACTTTAAAAACATACAAGTAGACATATCCTCATTTGATAGAGGAAACATTAATGCAATATATTTTTATGTTCCCGATTCTTATGAAAATTTTTCTTTTAATATTGACGACATAGGCTTAGCTACAACAGCAAAGTATGTGCCATTGGGATTTGCAAAGTTTAGATATGGTTCTGGCTCTACTGTTGTTTTAAATACAATAATGTACGACAGTTCATCCCCAGAGGACACTGCCATTGAACTTAGGATGAGAACTGGAAATTCCATTTTGGAGCTCGAGCAGGCAGAGTGGAGTGGAATATTAACAAGTGGGGCAGAATTGAATTTATCTGGAGTGGAGTTTGAGGTTGAAGCTGTGTTGAAGTCAGATCCAGAGGGTGAGAATACTCCAACCTTAAACTCTATAACTATGAGATTCCTTATTAGTGGTCAAGGTGCTGGTTTTATTATTTCAGATGTAGATTCTTTTTTATTGGGAGATTTAGAAAACGCTCAAATTAACCAGAATTTCGCCGGAGGATCTTCTTATATTTCTATTTTAACTCCAATAGAGGTATCTGATATGTATTACGCACACGCTAATGCTATACATCAAATAACTCCAGACTTTGATGTTTCGTATGGATATGGAGGGGTAACTCTTCCTATATCTCCACGTCAAGCTATAAATTATTCTCCATCTATATCTAATACTGGAATAGATGGGGCGGTGTCTGCTAAAAGATTGATTAATAAAAATTATTTAATTTCTGATACATATAATGATAGAGTTTTAGAGGTAGATAGAAATTATCAATTAGTAAGGGGGTACGGAAGTCATTATGCTGGAACTAATGCTGGATTCTTTCCTATGAGTGCAGTTTTCAATCCAAGAACTGGAGTTTTGCAAATATGCTTATCTCAAGAGGCTCAAATTGATCCAGGCAGCTTTAATTTAACTGGTATAAATATTCATGTAGGAGATAATATTATAAATCTTTCTTCTAGAGATGAGCTTTTGCAAAGAGATGTTACTCGTAGGATTATTGAGATTAAACTATCTCCAGACAAACAAGCAGAAATAGGAACAAACACTCAAGATGTTTTTGTTGAATTGTCACCGGGTATATTTTTTATAGAAGAGTTTGCTAATGTGGATGCTTTTTCTTTTTTATATACATATAGGGGGTTAAAAGTTGACGTTGTTGATTTCACTTACATCGATGGAATTGTTCATCCGGTCTGTGTATCTAAGAGTGATCACTATGACAGATGGTATGTAGCTAATTCTGGTATTCCGTTTGATAGAATAAGGGCTGGACTTAGAGATGATTCAGATGAATTCTTTACAATACCTGATCAGCCTATTAATTTTAGCATTATTGTATCTCTTTCTGACGATTTGAGAGATGCAGGCGCGGTGGTTACTTTTATGAATGATGATGCCTCTTCTGGCAATATTCCAGTTGAAGTTTCTCCACCATATTCTAGTGACATATCTGTAAATACAAAGTCTAATTTAAGAGCAGAAGTATCTACAACTCCATCAGAAGACGATCTGATTAATGGACCAACATTTTTATTAACTTTTACTATAAAGGTTGAGGTTATGACAGATGGGGAGCTTGTCGAGGTTGATCAGAGTCCATATATTATACAAAAAAGGTTAACGGTATTGAGCGATTTTACAGGAGAAGAGGCTCCTTATCCAGATATTCCATCTTTAATTCGTTTAGATTTAGAATCTGATAATATAGACTTTACTTATGGAGGAATCGAATCATTTACGTTTAATGATTTTACTATAGGTTCTGTTGAAGAGATTGATTCTAATACAATATTAGTATCTGGCATTGCTCCGTTTGATTCTGGAACAGAGCCTCCTTTATGGGGAGAACCAGACAGTTTTGAAGGGCAGGCAATTGAGCTATTAAATGATTTTCACGGAAAAGTGATGCTTCTATCAGTCAGCACTAAGAACGCATTATTTAATTATAATTCTCCAGACGGATTATATGCAAGCGATGCTAATTTTGACGATAATTCAAATATAATAGTTGCAGAATCAAGTATTATAAAAAATGTTGGAAGAATCATTAAGATAGATCCATTTGGGAACATAGTAGCCATATATAGTGGTGGGCAGTTCACGGTAGTAAATGATGCAAAATCGTCAGGAAATGGAAACATACTCATCAGTACATAGTAGTTTATGTGATTATCCAATAGAATATATATGCTTTGCTAATTGTTCTGGATATAGCCAGGCTTCAATGGATTACATTAAGTCTTTGGAAAGTTGTGGCGAAACAGTAAAATTAAATGTTATTCATAAAAAAATTATTGAAAGTAGTTTTTCAAGAAAAGATATTCAGTGGATGAAGGGCTTAGAATCATCATTTAAAAGTACTTATGACTGTGTCCAAATTAGACATGTCATACCTCCAAGGTGGGGTAGGATTAAGGCTGCTAAAAATGTTATTGCAATGGCTACATTTGAGACATTTGACCCACCCAAGGATTGGATTGGTAGGATGAATCAGGTTAAATTGTGTATATTTCCATCAGAATTTAATCTAAAAACATTTAGACATTCTGGATTGACTAGTGATTCTATAAAAATACCTCATTGTTTCAATAGTGATATTTGGCACGATGGAGTATGTCAGTTAGATAATCATGATAATTTTAGCTTTTTATGCATTGGAACGTGGAGGCAGAGGAAAAATTGGAGAAATTTAATTAAGGGTTTTTTGGAAAATTTCAATAATAAAGATAATGTACAGCTTGTTATTAAGACGGACAAACCAAGCTTATGTAATCAAGAGGTAAGGAAGATTAAAACTCTTTTATCTTCAACAAGAAAGGATTGGGCAGATATAATAGTAGAAACTAGGGTTTTTGACGAAATTGGAATGTCTAGGTTCGTTAAGAGTCATGATTGCTTAATATCTGCAAGTCTTGGAGAAGGGTTTTGCTTGCCACCAATGCAGGCTATGGCTCTTGGTGTTCCAGTTATAGTTAGTGATGTTGGTGGATGTAGTGAATATATAAGCGAGGATAGGTGCGAGATAATTTCTCCTCAAGGATACGAAATAATATCAATTATAGACAATTTACCTCAATTTAAAAATAAAAAATGGGCAAGAATTACTGAAAAAAGCATTTACTTATCAATGAAGAGGGTTTTGGAGAATAAAGAAGAAATGAAAAAAAAATCAAAACTAGCCAACGAATTTGTTAATAATAATTTTACATATAATATTGTTGGAAAACTTTTTTCTGATGCAATAAGGGCGTGTTCTAATGCTTCCTAGTTTGTCATTAAAATATAATCCAAACAGCAATGATGTTTCTTTTATAATTAATAATTTACCAGTCGGAGAATTGGTTCGATTAAAATTTGATAATTTAAATATTATAGATGATTTTGAAATAGAGTCAGACAGCGGTAATGTTTTTGGTTATTCTTTAATTATTGATAATTCAACTTCATTAGTGTCTGGCAGGATTATTCCAAAATATGAAGGATTGAAAACAGATTATTTGTCACTGTCTGTGTTAATTGAGGTTCAATCAGATCAGGGTTTTAATGTAGTATCTGTTGCTGCCTCTGGATGTGATATTCAAAGTAAGGTAGACAATTATTATATAGGAGAAATTCCAGATATAACAATTGATCGAGATTTTGTAAATATAGATGAAGTCTCTAAGATTAAAATTATATCTACTCCTAATATATTTTTAGATTTTAAAGTTAATGATAAGCTATTTAAGGTTAAGACAAATAGCTCTGGTGCTGGTTTTTTAAGCTTAAGTCCTGTTCAGTTTTGCGATTCTCATCAGATTAATTCAAATCAAGTTTTGAGATTTCCAATTCAATATAAGATAGAGTCAAGTAAGAATTATATTTCAACTGGCAAAAAAATACATTTTATTCCAGACAAGATAAAAGCCCTTCAATCTACAAATTCAGATGGAGTCCCAGATTGTATTATTGTAGATCCAAATGCAGAGCCTCAGTTTATATTTAAATTTGAAAGTTTTGATAAGCCAGGATATGACGGACCCATCGTTGGTCCAATATATGATACTTCTGGAGCAGAAGCTTTTGCTAGTTCCACCATATTGGATGAATATGAGCATGCAAAAAATGGAAACATAAAAGCATTATCTAGTTCTTTGCTAGGTGGCTTGAACTCAAGTTTTATTAGTAGCGACATATCTATTTCAAAAGCCAGACACATTGAAGGTAGCGCACTTAGCTCGTCTGTTCGTTTTGCTTTTTCCGCCGTTGATGGTTCTGCTAATTTTCCGGAACCTGAAAATGATAATCTTGGAGATTTGGATGGCATTCAGTTCCCGAATAATGCTTCAAGAGTTGTTGTAGGAGAGGCTTACGAGGGTCAATCTTTTGTAACACTCGGAGTTAATAGGGGGATGATAATAAAGCCTAGCACATATTATCATAGCGTACTTCTTGATTCGTCTGCATTTGCTGGTGACGTATTCTCTATTTTAGTTAGATTCTCTGATGGCTCTTTTGTGGAGAAAACATACGTATTGAAGACATCTTCTATCTTAATTGAAGCAGAAGAATTTATTGAAGAGTTAAACCTAGATGCTGACTTCATAAGTAGGGGAGTTTCGTCTTTTATGGTTTCTGGTAGAATTGAGATGACTTCTGATAACGCATTTACCATTATTAAGGCAGAAACACAGTCTGAGAGTAATAGAGTTAATTCTATTAGTCTTAATTCAAATGCAACAATTGATTTATTTGTTACTAAAACAGATAATGATGAAGTATTTTCTGATTCTTCTTCTATATTGTTTTTTGATGATAGGTTTAGGGGTGTGAAATTTGACATTATATCTTATGAATCTTCTATTGTAAAGTTTTCTCTTTATCCTGGGTACAATCGAATTGGAGGATTTAATATTAATGATTTCGTTTATTGTTTAGATTTTGTGGTAGTAACTCCAGACGATGTTGTTGATCATGATTCTTTAACATCAGAAAGCTTGCCATATATTATGAGCGGAGGGCACCCAATCTCTGCAATAGAGCCTCAGATTAGCTCATCCGGTAGAGTGGTGTGCTCTGCTTCAGTTAATGATAAATTACAATTGTTCCTATATACGCCAGACAATGCAGAGCCATGGACTCAGCTAACCAGTGTTGGTGAAAATAAAAATCCAAAAATAGTAGAAGATACTTCTGATAATATTCATATAGTGTGGGAATCCGATAGGGGTGGTAAGGTTCAGTTGTATTATACTTGTATTGGAGTTTCATCTAGGATGTTTTCTAATCTTGCCATTGACAACTTATTAGCAAGAGCTGCTGAATCTAACTCTGATATAAATTATTTAAATTTATCTTTAAACCCTGATTTAGAGTTTGTGTCTGAAGGGTCCTATTCTGTTCTAGAGAGAGATTTGTCATCTCAGCAAATATTGCTTAGTGGATACTTAGAAAGTGATGACGGTGCATATATTATGCAAGAATTCATAGGTCCATCTCCTGTCGAGTTTAGTAGGGTCGAGGTGGAATCTGTTGATAGTGACCATTTATTTAATAATAATGAGAATGTACTTTTTGATGGAGTAGGTGGATTCGATGGGTTTAATAAGGGCGACTTTATATCATCAATGTATGTTCACATTGATCCAATAGGTCCATCTTCATATGACGATAGTTCATGGCAGGATCAGGGGTCTCGTAAGACTATTACGTTCCGTTTTAAATCTGATTATAAAATAGTTGGAGCTAGTTATACTCAAAATGAACTAAATGCTTCTGATTCTTTATTTGCTCCAAGTAGATATAAATACGAAGAAAGTAGATCAATAGACAATCTACTTTATAAGATTAACTTTGATGAAGACATGAAAGGCTTTACCGCCTCTGTTTCTTTTAACTTAGTAGAGCTAAACCATATGGTTGCTGGAATTAGGGTTTACTTATCAATTCCATATAGTGACGCATCTTCTACTTATAGTGGAGAATGGCATAGGTTAGCGTCTCAGGACGGAAGATGCTCCATTGTTGGTAGCGATAGTGTAGTAGCTGACTTTAATCCTATAAAATCTTCTGCTGCTGCTGTCTCTATTCTTAATAAGAATGAATATGGAGATTTTTTTGACGGATTGTATTCTCAGCTTAACTATCAGGTTGGCTTTAATCTTAACATGTCTCTATCAAGTAGAAAATATGAGCCAATAAAAGACAAATCAATGGGTGCTGATATTTTTAATGTTATTAATAGGGTTGTTGATTTTTCATTAGATCCTCCAGTTCCAACATCTTCAGAAAAGATTATAGTATATAATGAGTTTTTCGGTAAAATAGAATCACACATTGAAGAGAAAGATTCTTCCAATTTTATTCATAAAGGATCATCTTTGTTGAATATAAGTGGGTCTGAGGTGTATTTCCCAGGAATTAATTTTGGAGATAAGATTATATCCTGTTATGTTTATCTTAGACCAGAATCTAACAACTCTGAATTTAATGCTCAAGTTGAATTTAACTCAAAAATATTAGATGTAATATGGGAGAGTGATGATCTAATAAATACAGATATTTTAGTGTCGAATGATAATTTGCAATACGGCATTGATAATCGAGGATTAGATTCTGTAGACGGAACTTACAATATCGGAATAGACAATAGTCTTACTTCAATGTCTATTAAGGCGTCTTTTATAGATGTCGAAGAGGGTGAATTTCCATCACCAGCGATTGGATTTAGGGTAATTCTTGACGGGAGTGCCGTGGAAGAGAATTTTTATCGAAAGAATCCAGCGCAAATTATGGCAATGTATCGTGAATTTAAGTCTAAGTTCACCAATTGGTCAGTAGATGTTTTTGAAAAGCTTGATAATAGATATAACATTAATCATACTGAATCAAAGTTCGATGGTTTAATCCCAATTTTTGGCTCAATGAAGTTTGATGCCTTGTCGTCCAATCCATTATCTGAAGAATCTACTGGTATTTATTCTAATCAAAAAATTCAATTGATATCTAATTCTATTGATGACCGAACTATTCAGTCTATCGGAACAAGTTCGGGAACAGAGCAATATTATGATATTTCTTCTGACTTTAAGATAGATAGGTCTCAAACCCCGCTATATCATTATTTGATATGTCTCATTCCAGAGGTTGAATATTTTTCAGCAACAAACACCGAAACGTTTTCAGAATATTGCTCTCGGACTTCTCAGAATCCAAGTATATGCAGCAACTATATTCCAACAATATCTGAATCTGTTTATACTGGAGAATTTAGATTGGGGGTTTTAGCATCTACCAGTGAGTCTTTAGAAACTAACGAACAGGCTAGAAAAAGATATAAACTAGTATATACAACATCTAGGGTTTTTGATTTAACTGTAGATAAAAACATCATAGTTTCAGCCAACTATATAAAGCAAAGTAATCAGTCATTAAATAGAATCTCAAGTTATAATAAGAATATTGCGGATGACAATGAGGATATGGCGGAGTTAGAAAGCGATTTGAGATGGATGTTGGATTTACAAGTTCTTGTTAATGGGAAAGTTGGGTTGTCTGAATCATTCCATGTAGATATGGGCGATCTTAGAAGGCAGTTCGATTTATCTTTTGGCTGCCCGTCTTTTGGGGATTACATATCCGAAGAGATAATTCCGTTTAATGGGTTGGGAATGTCAGATATAGATTTACTATTAACTTATAGTAACATTAAGATTGGCAGCAATCTAATTAGGTTTAACAATAATATAATTGACGTAGATGTATCTCATAGAAGCTTAGGGTCTACGTCTTACCTTGGATATTTAGGTGAAAGTTTTACAAATAACGATAATTTTGAGTTTTCAATAATAGATCCGTATTCTGTATCTTCGTTTGGATTGGGAGACTATCAACCATTACCAGAGGGTAACTCAACGATAGATGGATGGGATATTATAAATGGTGGAGCTATATATCTAGGATCTTACTATAAAGCTCACAGTGGTAATAGGTCGGTTTTGCTTGAATCTGTAGACAACAATACTATTGGAGACTCTTCTGCAGATTATGATTCATGGACCTATTCCTGGTCTAGAAATGGATATGTTGGGACAGGATATGGTGGGGGAATTTCTCAGGAAATAGAGCTAGTCCAGGATGACAAATACTTTGTTAGGATGGTTATTAGTTGCAGACCATATAGTCAGGAAAGTCAAGCTTCTTTGTTTTTTGATAAAAAAATTAGAGTATCAATAAATGGAATTTCTAGAGAATATTCTGCTCCTCAATTTTATGGTAGTTTTTTAGGGCTAGAGACTGATGACTATATGTATAAAGTTATAGTTTTTGATTTCACATCTATTGGAGTGGATCTTATTGAAATAGAAAATGTAACAGAAATCCCAATAGATGATGGTGATTATGAGACTTATAGGGGCGGGATAATAGTAGATCAAGTAAATATATTTAGTGCAAGTAATGCCTCATATGAGAACGAGGGTATGGATGAGCATAGCGTATTTGGCTTATCTTTGGAAGAGTATGAAAATAATTTTTATGTAAATGCAGTAGAAAAAATACCTCAAATACCAATAACTTTTGACGGAATAAACAAATCCCATGACCTATATCTAGATGATTTTGGCAAGTTACACTTGACTTGGCAATCAAATAGAGATGGAAGCTGGAACATATATTATACAAGTAGTCGTATTGTAGATCTCTCATTTAGAGAAGAGGTTGCAATAACCAATACACTTAGCTCTTCTCTGAAGCCATCTGTTTGTGTTAATAATAAAGGTGAGCGACTTATTGCATGGCACGATTCTAGAGATGGGGAATATCAAATTTATTCGGCAGTCAGCACCAGTGGTGATGCAAATTACGTTAATCTTTGTGATTATGATAGATACTTATATGCCAATAGTCTACTGCCATCTCTAGATTCAAATGATCCATACTATTATGATCCATATTCTTATTTTATTGATGAGTTATCTTGTAAGATAAAGTTTGATTTTACATCATCTACTGATGGCATTCACAGGTTTAAAATTTTATTTTATGAAGATAGGGACAAGACCATCCTTGTAAGAACCATTAGTTCTACGACCAACTCTTCAGGGTGGTACGTTAATGATGTCCCAATAATGTCTTCTGGGTATACGATGCAATTGGGGCAATTATATAATATTGAATATATAGTATCTCACGAAGATGGCTTAGAGAATAAGATTTATTATGTTGATTCTTATGTTGATTCGATATCTAACTCGTCCGAAGACGACATACCCGTCAACGATTCTATGAGTAATCACATATCTTATATGGATTCATTTGATTCCTTAAACCTAACAGGACAGGATGAGGAATTGAATTTCAACTTGAGCGTGGCGGTCGCAAAAGAATATGTTGGACCTGCATTATCTAGCTACCCTCCAAAGTTTGAAAATGATTTTATATTAAGTACATTTATCAATAATTCTTTTCAGGAGAGTAGAATGTCATTGCCGCATGGAGAGGATAGGTTGAGAGGTTTTGGTCTCTCTGAAAATATATCATCTTTTATTGTTCACGCTCAGATAGCAAATGATATAGTAGGTGACGATAGCGTCGACATTGATGTTGTAATTGCATTTTCTGAACCAATATTGGCAATAATTCCCTATTCTGAAGAATTACTTAATACAGATATGGTGTTTGGAAATAGTAACATTATCTATTCATCTGCTAATAATAGGGGTTTTTTAGATAACCAATACGACTATATATCGTTGTCTAGCGATATGAAAAAGGCAACAATATCCATTGGGGCTAAAGCAGGGGATATTAGCCAATTGAGAATAATTACTGGAGGAGTAACATCTAGCTCGTCATTTATTGGTAGCACTGTTTTTTATTGTCCATATGAGCAATCCTCAAGTTGTAATGCCCCCATTTCATATACAAATACCACAAGTGAAGATAAGGACGTTAGTTTTAGAGTTACTGCATTTAGTGATTCATCATTGAAGAATGTTGTTTTATCACAGTATTCTGGATATGACGGTAATAATTTTAAATATGGAGTTAATGGGGTCCCTAGTTCTGGAATAAGGGTTAGCCCAGGGCAAACAGTTAGTTTAAGTTATGATCCTTCATTTATGGATGAGAGAAGTCTTGGCTGGCATAAGCGTATGGAACAAAATAAAATCTTATCAAGCGATTTTGATAAAGACATAGATGGCTGGGAATGCTTATCTGTGGGTGCATCCGGGTATCCTCAATATTCAAGCAATCCAGACGTAACGCATGAAACAAATAGTGCTGGGGATGGATTCTTGCAATCATTTCTATATCTTATTTATGAAAACACTGATGATGTTTTATATTGGAGTGCTCCTTCTAAATATTCTGGGCAAAAGTCTCAATTTATGGATGGAAAAATAATAGTACGTCTATCTCATGAAATTGACGGGAGCTCCACCTCAATAACTCCATCTTCCGGAAGGAGTTATATGGATGATATTGTACTTGAGGATTCTGGTGGAGTTAGAATATCTACTAGTTTTTCCTATTCAATGGATCAGCCTGATGGAGAGTTCATTAGGCATGAAGTGGCGCTTAGCAGTGGTCAGGGATGGAGGTCTGCAGATGACAACTTAGTCGATGGGGAATTGGTTTCTTATGATGTAATAAGAAATGTATTAGCTAATCTAAAAAATATTTATATTAGATCTGAATATTTTAATAAGGATATTGCGACTTCTAATTCTGTGTTTTTAGATGAATTTTCATTGGTGAGCAAGTCTGGAGATACTATTGTTTCATCCAATAGATATTCTAATTTATTGTGTGGCGTCCCGTATTACTTTAAGATTGACACCATAGATAACGATATATTTGAAAATTCTGTTTCATCTTCATCTCTTTTTGAGGGCAAATTTGCATCCATTATATTAGCAATAGATGTAACTGACAATGTTACTGATGACGATTTGGTAAAATTTAAGTCTTTTGCCAATCAGATTGTTGATAGCATTGAGAGTGGAGAGCATCAAATAATGTGTGGATTAACATCATGGAGTTCCTCTCTTCATCCATCAGTCGATCCAACCTTTGATTACGATCAGGTTAGGGTCGCAATAGATTCACTTGCGACGACGGGAACCTATTCAGTCTATTCCGAGGTTATAGGTGAGGTTACATCCATGTACGGCGGGGTGAAAGATAGTGTTTCATTAGATGATTTTCATATTGTATTTTTAGCAAAGACAGGACCCTTTGACGACACTTATCTGAGTGATGCTATTTCTAATGGCGAGTTGTCTGGAAGATATAGCACTATTGCATATGCCGATGCCGCAGACCATAATGGAGAGACGTGGGAGTGGTTAAAATTAATATCTGACAGTACAAATGGGGGATGTTTTGAAGCTCCAAATGCTACTCAACTTAGTGCCCTCGCTCCAGTTATATATAACTATTTATCTAGTGAGATTGCATCTAACGAAACCTCCTTAGGTGGTCAGGGAATTTTAAAGAGTGATATTAAGAATGTAATTTGTCCATGTGGGCAAGTTGGTTTTGAGAGCCCAAGAAGATTAACCGATTTTTCAACTTGGAAGTGCAGCGGCGTTGGTCTCGATGATATTCGAGTAACCAACACTAAGAGCGTGGCATTAAATCCATCTATTTCATCTACTAGTTTTGGATTCTTCTATATGGCGTGGGAGGACTATAGACATTCAGTGTATGATTATTCTTTAGGTGGAGGTAGTGGTAATGTTGATACAAATATATTGCCTCAAATATATGGGGGTCTTTTTAATATTAATGAACTTAAGGTATATGGGTCTTCTAATGGGATATCGGATATTCAGTTCGTAGCGTATGACGACAGTGGAGAAGTGCTGCAACTATTATACCCTTCATTTGCTCCAAAAATTTACACTGACGATTTCCAGAATATTATGATATTTGCCAGGGGGACAAGTGATCCATCTCTTGTATATTCTAGTGTTGGAACCATCAATAAGCCATCATCCGATGTGCCACTATTGTCTCGTAATTTATTAGACTCAACAAATTTGCCAGATACATTGTCGAAACCAAGATCTTTGGGAGACTTGCAGTATGAGACGATTAGACTAACAGGAGATTCGGTGTCATATTCTACGTACTTAACTTCAAGTGAGCCATTGAGTGTAATAGATGATTGCTTTATTACACTAGACATACTTGGCATTCCAGGGACATATGCAGTTAGGCTGAAAAATGAGAATGATATTGACTGGTCGGATTGGCTATCTATTAGTAATGACGTTAGCGAGATAGATGGTAATGACCCATCTCTTGAGCTTGATGCATTTAGAGCTCTGTTCTCTGCTAAATTTATTGACAGTGATAGGTTTACAGTTCCATGGATTGCATCTTCTGGAGATGGTTTTAAAAGAATTTGTTGTGAGGTGCTAACATTCTTTGGTAAAACAAAGGCGTTTTGTATGGATTTTTATGCAATCTATAAGTCTTTAAAATATTCAATTGAATTATTTTATGACGAAAGCTTTACGGATCCATTAAATTCCTTTAATGATTATCCAATTATTAGTTCTGTAAAATATTCCTCACAGATTAAGAATGAAGATTTATCATCATTGGCAGAGGGCGAAGTCGAAACTCCAGTTGATATGTATTGGGGGAAACTAGTATTTCACGATACTGACAAGCTTAAGAAACTTAAGCTAGCATTTGATAGTGGGTATTTTCCAGACAGATTTATTCAAGAGGACTTTATATCGTGTTTCGTATATCAGCAGGGTACGCAAGTAGATACTGATATTGAGGTAACTGGGGTTAGCGATGGTATTTATAAAATAGAATTCACTGTTAACAAAAGTGATGGTGTGGAATATAAAGATGGGCTTGGTGTTGCTCGCATAAATGTTTCTGGGCAGTGTTCTTCTGATGTTTTAGAGTTATCTACTAAGGAAGAAAGAAGAATTCTTAATACTGATTTGATCGAGGATGTTTCCATTTATAATAATCAAACCTTATTTATTGAAAGATATAGTGAAGATGACTTGTATGAATCTTTTGGAGATAGAGATTATTATATTTCATCGTTTTACAATAGCGACGGCTCGATAAGGAATGTTCAAAACATAGATCCTGCATTAAACGAAAGTACATTGGGAGTTGTTGATTTTGAGTCACTTATTGATGCTAGTGATTTCGTTCCATCTGGCGGCGGTGGCGGTGGCGGTGGCGGAGAAGGTGGTGATGATGATGAGGATGATGATGGCGGCGGCGGCGGTGGAGTAGGATAATATATATGCTAAATCTTAATCAAATATCAATTATATTCCCAAATGGTAATGAGAGAATTTTTGGTCGTCAATTGGAGATATCGTGGAATAAGGCACATGTGGCATTGTCTGATAAGTTTAGTACAAAAGAAATAGAAGTTTTTTTTACAGACAACTATATAGACGATCAAAAAACTTCATGGTCTCGTATCGCAAGAGTCCCGTATTCTGCTGATAAATTTATATGGAGCTTTGGGGATAGATTTAGGAGTGAAAACTGTCGTGTTGCAGTTAGAGTTGTGAATTCAACGGGGGGGAGAACAAAGCTATTTAAATCAGCAAGTAATTTTAGCATATACAGGTCGTCTCCCAAGCCTCCATCAGTAGTTAGTCCATCCAGATCCGTTAGATATAGTGGGGTGATTCCTATTGTGCTTGATTATCAGGGGATTATTGGAAGTAGCGGAGGTAGAGATAGGATATTTATATACTATAGGTCTACAAAGAGAAATATCCCATTGACTGCTATCGTAGAAAGGGTTGAAGTTGGTACTGGACCAATGAATTGGGATGTTTCAGATTTACCTAATTCTGATGATTATGAAATTATCATTTTTGCATCTGACGATTACGGAAATAGGTCTGATGAGCTAGTAATCAAAGACGTATCTATTTTTAATGAGGGATATTTTATAAGGGACTTTTCGCCTCCAGAAGGTTTCATGATAATAAACAATGGAGACGATTATACATTAGATACAAGAGTGAGGATCAAGCTATTTGCTTATGATGAAGCTACTGGGGTTCATGGTCTAAAGTTCGCAGAGCTTGACCCGGACAACCCCGATGAGGCACTGTCAGTTACTTCACCCCTTATGTACTCAGAAGATGCTATAACAAGTATAAGAGATGAGGATGGAAAGAGTATCGTAAGTGCTATTATACAGGATTTTGGCGGAAACAGAATAGAGCACCAGAGTGATCCAGACGTTTCTGGTAATGAATTCAGAAACTTTAGGTCATTGTTAAAAAGAGATTCTGGTCTTGAGGTTGTGGATGTATTATCTATTTCGCCTTCTGGGGAAGATGATGAAGATGTGGGTGGTATATATTTTATTACTAAAGGTAGTAGAAACGCATTATTTGAAATGTCTCTTGACAATACTGGTTTGTATTCTGAGCTTGCAGAGCTTCCAATGGAGTGTAATGTTATTGCGGACTTTTTAAATACTAGATATATTTCTGGCGTATCTAATTTAAAGAACCTAAATTTACTTAGATATAATGGAGATACGGTCGATGTTGTATATACTCTTTTTGACGTAGAGTCGGAGATAGTGTCAATGAGAGAGCTGAATGGAATATTATATATTGGTAGTTTAAATGGAGATTTGCATAAATTCGATGGAGTATCTTTATCCCTTGATTCCAATCTTGGCGGTGTTCCATATTTTATGTCACAGATAGGCTCCCATTTATATATTTTAATAAAAAATACTAATAGATTTTTTATTCATAATGGAATTTCGATAAAACAATTAGATATGGAGTCAAACATAATTAATTAGCTATGACCACACAAGCCCCTACATTAAGAATAAGACTCAATAGAGACTCAAGGTCTTCTATTGTTGGTGGAGAGATTTCACTTTCTGGAGATGTAATTAATAGAAAAATGACAATTAGTGTTACTGAGGACCTTGGCGGCTTAGAAGGTAATTTTTCTACTAGGATTTTATACGATATCTCTTTGATATATATGAGTATTGATGATCTTGCAACTATGCTTAGTTCAACTGGACTTTTTGAGGTTTTTTTATCAACTGGTGCTACCGATGCTCCAGCTAATTTAATGGAGTCAGCTGATATTTTAGATAGCAGTGATGATGGCAGTGATGATGGATCTGGTTCTGTGGGGTTCAAATGGTACACCTTTAAACTTCCTGAAGAATATTCTGACTATAGTAGTCCAAATATATCAGACTCAGATAAGTTGAGTTTCTTTTTAACATCTATTGATCCAGCATCTGAGCTCCAGACTACCCAAAGGTCGTTTGGAAAATATATAAATTCTGCTCCGTTTGCAAAATCAGCTAGGTTATTATCTAAAACATCACTGTATAGTAGCTCTATAGAGGTAGATGATGGTGACATTTTTAGCGGAGTCGATTATGTTCAAATTAATTCAGAGGTTATGACTGTAGAATCAATATCTGATGGTAGTATATTCTTAGATTCTAGATCAACACATGGAACTGCTAACCAATTTCATTTAAACAAAGACCCTGTAATTGCTTTAGATGTTTTGAGAGTTTTTAGTTCATCGTTTGGGGAGTCAAGTTCTGGAGAATTTGAGCAATACAGATGTATAGCTATTGCCAATAACTCTAGGATGGTCCTTGGCGACGTTGAGGCTAAGGCTGGACCTTGGAATAAAATTAATAAATCAAGATTTAGTATTTTTTTTGAGACACCTATGGTAGAGTCTTTTGAGACTACTGTTGTAGTAGGTGGGTTTAGTGATTTTAGCGTTGAAGAAGTCAATGAATCTCATCTCAATAAGTCGATAATTAATCCAGAGAATATTAATCCTTTTTTAGATCAATTAGTAACATTTGTTGGTGGAGAGAATAATGGGCAGCAAAGGATTATAGTTGGATATGATATTGATACTGGTCTTTTTTCTCTTAATAATGATTTGCCATACCAATTATCTCTTGGAGACTCTGTAACATTTGAAGTATCTCCTAGTTCTAGCTCTCACACCGGTACAATTGACCCCAGGGCAGTTGGTAATGGAATATATTCTGATGAGATTGAATTAAAAGAGGGACAGACTTTGTCTATTGGAGGGATGGGGAGGGCTCATGGGAACAATATGCTCCCAGGTGATGTTATGTATTTGTGGATTAAAAGGTCTTTAGCTGAATCCTCGGTGGAGTCAGATGAAATTCCTTTTTTGGATTTTTTGTATAGTGTGGTTTAATTATGGTTGATAATATTCTATCTTTAAGTGATCTTAATTTTGACTTCTTTTCTAGTGATGCAGTTTTGTATTGTAATTTTAATTCTTTACCTATTAAGAATGTAGCTAAAGATGAGATTTTTATTCCTCTATCTGGTTCTGGTGGCTCTATCGAAGATGGCAGATTTGGTAGTTCATTAAGAATGGATAAGAATTCAAAATTAGCATATTCTGGAATTCTTAAGACTTCTTCTCAGATGACTTTTAGTTTTTGGTTGAATTCTATTAATTTGGGATTAGTTTATGATCAGTCGGATCCGGAAATAGCGTATAATATAAAGATGCCATTATTTGGTAGGGCTTCATGGAGCCTTGTAGAGGCAACTCAAGCTGTTGCTATAAACAGTGGAAGTTCATTTCTTGTTTATGAAAAGTGTTATGAGAATAATGAAAATACAATTGTTGTTGAGCTTTACAATAGTAATGGAATATATAGATATGAATCCGAGAGGTACACCGTCGGTGTTGATCATCACTTTTATGTAGTCTATGATGGAGTGGGTAGATATGTTAAAATATACATAGACGGCTTAAGCTCTGATCTTCTAGTATCGTCTCCTGTCAATGGTGGGACCGCACCTTCATCTCTGTCTTCCGACTCTAGTAATGTATTTATAATGAACGATATAGCTCCTGGAATTATGTCTTCTGTTATTGGAAATGGAGGATTACTTGAGGATTTACTTATTATAAATACATCTTTAGATAATGAGGTTTTAATTAAAAAAATTATAAATAGAGGGGTAGGAGACGTCTTTAGCACAGGCAATTTTTTCAGAAAGAGTCGTCAAACAATGTTTTTACCATATAGAGAGGTATCAACTAATTATTTAAAAAGCGTAGCAGGAAATTCTTCAGAAATATATTTAGGAAGTAGTTATGGAGATATATTCAAGGGGTCTTCAATATTGTGGTCTTCTAGAAGAAGTTTTGGAAATCAAGATGAGATAGATATGTTGAGAGTTATAGACTACGGAGGAGGTAGTGGTGCAACCTTTGATAGTGGGGGAGTATTGATTCAGGGCAATGGGGTTGAATTAGAGTAGTAGAATAATAATGAAAGTAATTAATTTTAAGATAAACAATCAGACTGGAGCTCTTGATTCTCCAGTGTTAACCTCAACTAGTGGTATCATTTTTAATTGGTCTATTGAATCTTCTCCTGGGGTATATCAAAAATATTCTGAAATAAACATAGGAACCAGCATTGTTGGTCTTGGTAGCGTGGATTTTGTTGGTAATTTATTTTTTCAAGATTTTCAGGAAAATTCTGCTCATTATTTTGAATTGAATACAACTCAACCTTTAAGCAGAGGCAAGGTTTATTATGGGCAAATAAGAGTTAGAGATAACCTTGGACTAGAGAGTGATTATGAGGTATTTTCTTTTAAAATCAATTCATATCCATTTGTGATATCTGCTCAATATATTCCAGAGACTCCGTCACTATCTAAGGATTTTGGAATTGACTTTACATTAAGTAAAGACGAATCTTCAGCACGAATTTTTTGGTACAAGAATGGAGAGCTTCAGTCAAACTTAACTGATTTTACGATTATATCAAGATCATCCCTTAGGATTGGACAGTCGTGGAACGCAGAGATAATACCATACGATAATGTAGAGATGGGAGAAAGGCTATCTTTACCTGTAGTTGATATAAGACAGGAAATCCCATCGGTCGATTATGTAAAAATCATACCTGAGTATCCTACTGAAAATGATATTTTATCTATAGAATACAGCGCGGTGGGAGAGAGCTCTGGTGAAGTAATATCTAATGATGACGAAAATCAGATTATATGGCAAGTTAATGGGATTGAAGCTAGTGATTTTGAAAATTATAAATCTGTTAGAATGAAGTTTAAGCCTAACGATAGGATAAAAGCCATAATTACTCCATCATACGATGGAACGGTAGGGGACCCGGTTGAGACTGAAGAAGTTACAATCGTTAGCGATGGGTTTTATATTAGGGGGCTTTTGGTGGAGGGTGATTCTTTGAATTTAAGGGTCAACACTGAAACTCCCTTATTGGACTGGAGTGTAATATCTCCATTTGGAAGATATTGGAAATACGTAAAAGTTAATATTGGGACTTACTGGGGTGCTGATAATGTTTTTAGCGAAATAATAGAAACATTTGATTCTCATTATAGGATCCCATCTGGGATAATTAGAGATGGTGGCGACTATTATGCTTCTGTAGCAGTAAGTGATGATAGTGGATCTTTTGAGAATTATAGTCATACTCATTTTAGAAAAAATGGGTCTTTATGGAAAAAATATGTAGATAATGCATCTGGGTGGGCTATGAGATTTGTTATTAAAACTGAGGGTGCAGAAGATGGATATCATGATATACAGATAAGTGACGGCTCTAGATTCTTTAGTGTGAGTTTGTCTCTTGATAAAATAATTTTAAATGAAACTGTTGATGGATCATTTTCAGAGGAGGTTGATTTTAATAATTTCGTTGAATTAATAATATCTGCAAAAGGAGAAAGCATATCTCTCTACCTAAATGGTGAGAATATTAATTTTAATCAAGTTGGGTCTGATGGAGATATGAAATTCTCAGTTAATACGCTGTCCTCAGAGAGATCTATCAAAATTATTCCAATTAGTACATCACCAGATGACGGTGTCGTATTTGCTGGAAAGATA
Organism: archaeon; assembly: GCA_002688965.1. Next base: position 50,563 of record NZEE01000023.1, read on the forward strand.
TGGATTAAGGAGTTCAGCTATCTATTAGATTCTACATTTGAGGGGGCGAAAGAGTCTCTTTCTGACATGTCTTTTATAAAACACCTCAGTCTTCCTGGTAAATCTGTAGATTTTTTAAGTTTCTTAAATGGGGAGTACTTTGCGTCAATTAATCATCAAGATTTAAACAAGTCTGGACAGATTATTAGAATGGACCCATCCTCTCATTCTGTTGTGGCTTCATCCGAATGTCTAGATGAGAATAGTATATATGTTGATTCTATCATACAATCTCCATCTGGGAATAAGACCGTATTTTCACATAGTCAGGGATCAAGTATAATATCTGGTAGTGTTATTCCAGTTTATGATGTAGATACTTATTTTAATATTGGTGAGAAGTTAGACTCTGATAGATGGACGTTAATAAATACTCCGGAATCTTCTTCATATAGGTATGACAATGATGGATTAGTAATTGACACTACATCTAAGAATATAGCAAGATATGATGATGTTATAACTCCAGATATAGACACAATAAGAAGTGCCGTATTGAGGGTTGGAATGATAGATAATGGTCCGTTCTTTGGTCTGTTTTTTCATGAGTTTAAAATTTTTGATAATAAATTTACTATTTATTTAAAAGATAATTTTTCGGATTTTTTAAACTTTGTCTCTGTTGATCTTGTTGGAAAGAAAATTTCTCAGGTAGTTGCGGAAGTAGAAAATATATTTTTAGACGAGGGTGACACCGAAGTGTTCGGAGATTATTACACAATTGATATTACCAGTGGTTATGAGAACTCTGATTCATCTATATTGTCCACTTCAGATGCTTGGCAAAAGATAATATCCTCATCTGATGATATTTTCTTTTATGCAAGACATAGTAATTCTGTGTTATCTAGCGAATTAGATCCAGACCCATACTCATATGTTGCTGGTGGCAAATGCTTTTTTTCTCACGATAGACCGGGGACTGATTGGTTTGATTATGTGAATTCAAAAAACGGCTATACTGTTGATTTGGATATTTTTCTTTACTCAGTAGAGGATTCTAGGAGGTCAATTAATGCTGAAGTTAGTGATGGGTTCGGTGTTTATATTAATGATGGAGTTTTTGAAGAAACTATAGAGTTTAGAAGTGGTGAGATTATTTTTAAGGACTCTAGTAGTTCTGTTGATTTTGATTTTTCTGAAAAGGTCAACTTTAGGTTTACAAGTAAGGATGGAGGTTTGAAGGTTTTTGCAAAGAGTGAATCAGACTCTAATCATTCGTTAGTGAGCACAACCTCCATGTCTCGTTCGGCTAGTGATCAGGCGGGGGCATCTTCTCCATGTATAGTAAAGGACACTTCTGGAATATATCACTCGATATGGCATGATGATGCCATGGGGGGGAGGGGTAGATTGTGGTATTCTTATTTATTAGATGGAAAGTGGTCAGATCCTTTGGCTATTGCGAAGTCAAGTTTTGGCTTTAGGAACGCTAGCGTAGATGTAGATAGTTTTGATAATTTACATGTTGTATTTGAGTCTAGCGGATCAGATTATGCTGATATTGCATATATGACAAAGAATAAACTTAGCTGGTCGAATCCTACCATAATTGTTTCTGATATAAATAATTCATCTCACCCAAAGGTTAGTGTTGATGAGAAAGATAATGTACATGTTGTCTGGCAGGATAATAGATATGATAGATACGAAATATATTATACATATAGAGACGGGGATAGTGGGCAGTGGAACTCTAGTTCGTTTGGTGGAAGCGACTTACAAATCTCCTCTTCAGATAATGGAGCTTTTCATCCAGACATAGTGTCTAGTAGTAATTTTGTTTTTGTTGTTTGGTCTGAGAACACCTCGTCTGGAGGTAGTCATATAAAAGGTGCAAGGTTGGATAGAAATAGTGGAGTGTGGCAGGGGTCTGCTATAGACGGAGTTGACTTTCAAATAGATTCTATTCTTAATGGTCTTTCAGATTATCCTAGCGTAGCTGTAACTTCTGATGGGACGATGCATGTAGCTTGGCATGATATTAATAATGGAAATTATGAAATATTTTGGAGAAAAATATCTTCTGGTTTTACTGGAATTTCAGACACAGTACAGCTAACATCAAGTAATAAGAGCTCTAGATACCCTAGTGTTTCTGTTGACAAAAATAGTGGAAATATATTTATAGTATTTCAGAGGGAGGATTTAAGTTTACTTGATCCATATAATTCCATAGAGGGAAATTCAGACTTTGTTGATTATGGATCCAAATTGCATTATTCATTATATAATGCTTCAAGTAGAAAGTGGAGAAGTTCGAATTCAAATGACTATAGTGATAAATTTGATTATGAAATAGAATTTAGTAGCAATAGGTCTGCCGTAACGCCTAGGGTTCCAAAGGATTTTATGGGAGATATACCGTTGACATATTCTGCATCTGTGTTGCATGAACATGAAGATAGGTCTTCTCAAAAGGATATATTTGATAATATTTATTTTGCATCTATTGATTTAGATGGAGTGGAGTCCAGGTTGGTTCAGCTTGGATTAGATCCGTATATTGTAAACGACTCTTTTATATCGGGGAGGGTGTCTAGAAAAGAACTAAGAGTAGGAGACTTTTCTGATTCAGTGTCAGGTAAAATGTCTATATCATACATTAGATATAGCACATCACGAAATACTGATCCATTTTCTATAAGATTAGTTAATGCGTCTACATCTAATTCTACAGGGGCATTTACTCCATATCTAGTTAATGACAATGGAGATATGTGGGTTGCTTCGAATGAAGACTCTTTACAAAAGAATATTGAATTTTATGATTTTAATAAAAATTCTTTTTTCGTTTTAACATCTGAGGACCTATTTAGTGAGGTTGGTCTTCCGGCTTTAGAATCAAACTCTAGTGGTTATAAAAATATAGTCGTTGATGGTAGCGGTGTTATGTTTATCGTAGCTCCAGATGATTTTGGAATATATGTAAGTTCTGATCATTTTCATTTTTATAAATTAGACTTCTCTTCAACAGAGATTTCTAGTGAAAGCTCACAGTCACCAGTGCAGGTAGCTTTTGATAGAAGAAATAACTTAATTTTAGCATATGAAAATGCTGTATATATGGTTTATAATATTGAAAAATATTTATTACTTGTTGGTTCAGGTGGAGACGGTTCTACTGTGCCTATCTCATCTGCAGATGTTAGAAAAATAATTGACAATATTGGAGAACACTCTTATGTAACTGGAAAAATAGAGGTAGATGACTTAAATACTATTTGGATTCCTTTTAAACATGGTCTTTTAAAGATAGCAAATAATAGTGTAGTTCTTTATGGACGGAAGGAGGGGTTAAGGGGTGGCAGTGTTGTATCTATTTCCATTAAGAGTGCGTCACACAGGTTTGTATGTTGCGAAAACGCAGTTTACGAAATGGTTGGCGATAATATCTCAAAACTTGGTCTTAGGAATTCTGAAATTGCTCCAATATCCTTAAATGAGCAAAGGACTCAAGAAACATATCCTCAGGAGTTTATGTCAAATCATTTTGTGCTTTGGACCAAGAGTGATTCGCTGTTAATATCTACTCTTTCAGAGGTGATTCAGTTAAGTTATTTGGACGAAAGATTTAATACAAAAAAAATAGGAATTACAAAGTTTAAGTCGAGTGACTACGCGCTTGTGAATGAGTTTTCCAGTAGTAATTTTAGACAAAACTTCTCTATTGACGAATATAACAACGTGTATGAATATAGGGATTTCTTCAACGTTATGATTAATGGACATAGAATTGGTAACGGATATACCTTTAATCCATTCAATACTAGGTTTTCATTTGATTCTCCAGTGTTGCCGACAGACCTTATTGAAGTAGAGGTTCAACCTGGAATGTCTATAATTAATGACTTTTCTCCAAATAATGCTGAGATTATGGCTCTCGGAACCATTGTTAGGAGACCTGGAAAGTTGGCATTTCAAAATACAGATAGAAAAGTAATGTTAGTAGATGGAACAAGTAAATCTTTATTTTTGGATGATGTTATAACTAAAAGACCATTTGATGTTATTACATTAGATAGGGAACCGCCTGTTGGCAAGTTGATAATTAATAACGTGGTCGCTCCTAGGGTCTTGAATATTAGCATAGATAAGCTTGTTGGAGGTGATGGTATTCCAATTCCATATGACGAACATTCGGGTGTTGATAAAATGATTATCTCTAATTTTGACAATTTCACATTAGATGGAATGGAGCCATCTCCTTTAGTTCCTTTTAAATCTAATGTAAATCATGAGGTGGGAGACTTTATCGTTTCGTCTACTCTAATGAAGGAATTCACCACAGAGTTGGGTTCTGCACTCGTTTCATTTAAAGCTACTGGATCTATTGAAGAGGAGATGTATTTTGGAGCAAGCTCCCCTCCATCTATTTATAAGAAAGTTGAAGATGAAATTTCTTTGATTTATTTATTTCACGAAGAAAGCGATGACTCTGAAATTTCATTTATGACAGTATTCCAAAATGATTTGATTATTTCAGTTGGATCTCAAAGTGGGGTTGGGAAGCTATATAGAACAAGAGACTTAATAAACTTTGAATTAATAGGTAGCGTATCTCAGAGGTACATTACAGATTTTGCAAAGTCTCCATATGATCAGCTTCTTTATGTGTCTGCCGGTGGAGGTTCAGAATATGGGACTGGTGCAGTGTATTCATACGATGGGGGATCTCTGTCTATTTACAGGGATGACTTATTTCAAACCGTTAATTCCATAGTGGCATTTGATAGATTTGTATATGCTGCTACTGGTTTTTCTGGTGCCATATATAGATTAGATGTATCTGCTGACACGGCTGAAATAGTTCATGTAGATTCAAGTCAAAATATATTATCTATAGGAAGTGTCGGAGTTGCAGTGTATGCGGGGATGGAGGCTAGTGGAAATATAATAAGAAGCTCTAGTGTAGATGCTCATTTTGTTAATTCTTTTAATACAGTTCCGTCATCCGTAAATAGAATTAAAGCCATAACAGATTTTGATGATAACGACGATCCAATAGAGACAATATATGCTGCTGTGGATAATAATTTATTTAGGTACACAAATGCATGGACATCGGTTGTCCAGTCAACCTCAACAATAAGAGATTTCGCTAAGGATGTTAATGGGGAGCTTTGGGTTATTTCTGATGATGGAATACAGAAGGCTATAGATCCATCCTCTGGAGTTTCTTACATTTACTTAAAGATGGTAGATAGGGCGGGAAACGAAACATCCTTATCATCTGAACCTGATGCAGATGGAGATGGTTACAATGACAATCTTGTTGCCCCATTAGATATTGAAACTCTTAGGGAGTTTACTAATCATAATAGAATTTTAGAGTTAGATGAGTTTGGTGACGTAATTTTCGATTATGAGGGAGATTCTAATTTCTATTCTGCCAACAGAATTACTAAAGAAATTGGAATATTTTACACAGAAGTATTTAATGCAACTAATAATCATGTATCTTGGGACAAGATAACATGGGAGACAAGCACTCCAGAAAATACTGATATAAAATTCCACATTAGAACTGGAGTAAGTCGTGATTCTCTGTTGAATTCTGAATTTTCATTGTCATTAAATAATTCTGATAGTGGTTTTGATCTGTCTTTCCTTAATGGTCAATTCCTTCAAGTTAAGGTTGTTCTTATATCATACGCAAGAGACATAACCCCGTCTTTATATAAACTTAATATTACGTCTATTGCAACAGAATCTGCTCACCTGTTTACTACTAATTTTATTTTACCTAGTAGAGTGAAGAGGGGTATACTTGCTGCTGACAAGTTTATTCCAGTGTCTGCTGATATTATATTTGGAATTAATACGAATAATTCTACAGAGTTTAGTGATTACCAGGTCATTTCAGAGAACAGGCTATTCACTACAGACAGTCAACAAATCGGAGAAGGTTTAAGAATAGGTGTTAGATTATTATCTCCTCAGACTGCAGATCAGGCTATTTCTCCTCCAATTGAATATGGACCGTATGGATACGCAGTTGACGTTAACACCGTAGAGTGGAGTTATGTAAATACTGAAAGCGAAGCTAGGACTGTGAATTTTACTGTTTCATTTTATAATGATGTATCACTGTCATCTCAATTAGTATCATACAATAGTTATGATTCTTCAGAATTATTTCGCGTTAATGGGGATTCTTTTCCAGAGGGCGAAGGATATGGTATTGTTGCAGGTGAAACTGCATATGTTTCATTTATTCCTCCATCTAACAATCCGTTTTATTGCGATAAAGAATACTTTACAAAAATCAGCATTATCGAGGATTCTGTTGAAGAAATCATTAGTGATGAAAGAAGCTTCCTATATCAATGTGGCGTAAGCTTTTTAGATGAGATACAATTTGATTTTCAAAATTTGGGGGACATACAGATCTATGATTTTAGAATTAAGTTTTATTTAAACGAGGCAAGAACGAATTTGTTTAAATCGTATTTTAGCGGGAATAACCCAAGTCTTTGGCTTGTAAATAATTCTCCTTTCCCAGAAGATGGAGAAACGTTCTTATCTGGAGACACTAAAACTATTGAATTTGCAGTCCCATTGGACGATGACGGATTTGAGTCTGGGGTTACGTACTATCTTGCAATAGATGCTTTTAATGGTGAGGATTTTATATCACAAAATAACAGTTATACATTTAGAGCTCAAACGATCCCGGATGCAAATGAGTGCGGTCCTTACTCTGGAATTCCAATATTAAGATCCTTTGCTATTATGTTTGAACTAGAGGATGGTGAGTTTGTTAAATTTAACGTTGTAGAATAATATAATGCCTATAAAAAGTCCACATTTTGGTTTATACTCCTTCACTACAGGAGATACTTATTCTGCTCAGGTAGATCAGGATAGATTTCGTATTATTGATAATAGTTTTTCTTTTTTAGCTGAAGTAATAGGTGATGGAATTATAGATGGGTTTAATATTATTGAAGATGATGATAATGCATCTAGTATTACTGTTGCGCCCGGGATCGCCTTGATTGATAAATTTTCAACTAGAACTTTTATTTCAAAAAGAATAAATCTCCCAGACAATAGAGTTAGCTATATCTATGTTAGAAGAAGAATTGATACTATTGGGCAGTTTAGTGGCTTTTCTGATTTTTATACGATAGAATTTGAAGATACCACAATTCCGTTAACCCCTTTAGCCTTTATGTCTAATGGAGTTAGCGACAACAGTGTGTCGCTTTCCTGGAGCGTTAATGACTCTGAATTTGATTTGAGTTTTGTTGAAATCCATAGAAGCGATGACGGTGGCGATTTTGAACTTACTGATACTGTTGATTATTCTGGCGATTTAGATATGTCATTTATTGACTTTTCTGTGAGTCAAAATTCAAAATATGAATACATAGTTAGGGCGGTAGACTTATCTGGTAATAAGTCTAGTTTTACTTCTGCTGTTGCTGTTGAAACATTGCTTGATTTATCCATTCCGGAGCCCCCACTTAATATCAAGATATACAACACTGATTCGTCTGCTCAAATTTTGTGGGGAAAGGTTGACGATGCCATGGTGTCTTATGTTCAAATTAGATATCACACTATGAGTATCGATGGTAGTCGATTAGATGAGGATAGTATAGTCAATGTTGATAAGGACAGATTGAATTATGTGTTCTTAAATTTAAATAATTCCGCTAATTACAGGATGTTTATTAAGAATGTTAGTGAAAATGGAGTAAGTTCGGTTGAAGTGGAGAAAATTTTAGAGCCCAGATTTTTTAATAAGCCAGAAGATGTTTCTTCAATTTTTGTTGACACTGTATTGTGGAGCAATGCTACTGCTTTACAGATAGAATGGAACTTATCAGAACAAGATGTTCCTGACGGAGATATTTTATCTCCGTATTATGAAGATCCATATTCTGAAGGTGAATTACCTCTCAATGCAATCGACACGTCCGAAGATGATTATATTCTTGTGAAGGTTAAAATAACGCAAATTAATGCTGACGGATCAACCATAGATGGAGCTCTTATGTCTGCATTTAATGATGGAATAATGAATGTGGTGGAATTTAATACTGTTCCAGAGAATGCAGAGACTCCGCCAGATGTTTTTCCCATTTTGCCAAGTCAATTGTACTTAGTGTCGGTTTATAGGTATGTAAACGGAGAATCATCTCTAGGAAGATTCTTTTATATTGTTACTAAAGATTTTGTTCCACCTCCGCCAGTTGAAAATATTAATATATCAGTTTCATCAGACTCATCAATAGAGGTTGTGTGGAACGTTCAAACATATGGTGCGATAGATTTATCTGATGTGGTTGATTATGATTTGATCACATATGAGTATCCAATAATAGCTATAGATGATTCTGGAAGCGCAATTAATGCTATAAGCATTGGCAATAAGACTGAAGTTCCAATTGCTGATGCTTTATACTTATATGCTCTTGATGGTCAAATTTTATCAGCGGAATTAAATCCGTTTTTTGTTGCTGGTCAGGATCTTTTTGATTTTAATAATATGTTTATAGAGTCATTTCAGATTGATTATAGTCACATGACAATTGGTGAATTGGCTAACGCTATCCTTCAGGTAGAGGTTGCTCCTGTAATTAATTCTTTTATGTCAAATTACGTTAACATTATAGTTAATGATACGTCTGTAGATAGGTCAGCAACTGACATATTTGAGATTCCTGTATTTCCAAGTGGAGAAACTATAAGAACGCAGTCATTTAAGGTTTCTCCAACCTCTGGTCAAGTCCCAGATATTGACATGGTACTTGGTGAACCTGTTGAACTTTATAATGGATCTACGGGTGGTGCTGCGTTTTTTAAGCTCACCCCAGATTTAATTAATGTATCAAGTAAGTATGAATTCAACATAAGAGCAAAAGATGCATCTGGGAATGTATCTTTGTATGAATCTAATTACATTTTAGTTAGGTCAGAGGATTTTTTTGAAAAACCAGAGTATCCTAGAAACTTATATGCTTCACCTGGAGATGGCTTAGTTATCTTAAATTGGAGTCCTCCAGTTAATGATTCTATATTGGAGTATATTTCAATATACAGGGCAGAGGCTAGACTTGGAGTGGTTGCAGAGAATTTTATAAAGATTGATACAGTAGATATATCAAGATATCAATACGTGGACTATACCGCACAAAATGAAATTACATATGTCTATTTATTGACAACAATAACATATTATGGATTAGAGAGCTTAAATCCGGTTGATGATGGAGTTATCGGCTCGGCGCTTGTTCATATGACACCAAGGTCTTCAAATACTCTTTCTGCTCCATTTAATTTAATTGCATCTAAGGACGGAAATGACGTTATTTTAGGTTGGGATTTTAATCAGGATTCATTTGATGGTTTTGAGATATATAGGTCTATAGACAGTAAGGTTGATTTTGAAATAATTGATACAGTTCCTGGTACAATAGGGGATTATAGAGATGTGAACGGACTAACAAACACTGGCATATATAGATATATGGTTAGAAAAGTTATAAATGAAGGAGATATTGGATTTACGGAGCTTAATGAACTGCCTTCTTTTTCAGAATTTATAGCTTCTGTTTCTATATCAAATGGAAACATTACAATTGATCGGAATTTTGGTAGAAATTTAAATAATTTAAAATCGCCAGTAACGGAAGTAACAAGAGAGGTTACGGAATCTCATAGGCATTATTTAATTGATTCAGAAGATGATAGAAGAATTAATTTTGCAGGCGGAATAACTATATCTAACTGGACAACTGGACCGAATGATGGCAGGGTGTGGAGGACTGATGCTGATTTATTATCTATGATTGATTTTGAGGTAATCGTTTCTGATAATCCTGGATTATCTACTGTATCTGTTGATGAAATTGACGAGGACGGAAATCCCCTGCATTGTGGAGGTATCGGTAAAGCTCAAGCTGGTGAATCAATGGCATGTTATAGGTGTTATCGAGGCAATGCGCCAGGGTTTTACTTATTTGAGAATTCTGATTTATTTTGCCCATACTGGAGTGACGACTTTAGCTTTGGTCCTGGGTTTTCTTATGATAATAGGGATCAGAATATAGATGGATATATTGGAGGTGGATACTGTGATCACAATACACTTGAGCCAGGAACATTCGCATATAGACAGTGTAATCGGTCTACTCATGGGAGTGCCCCTCCTAATGTACCAATTCCATACACTGTATATATTGATGATGAGATTACTAGGATGTTATATGATCTTGACATAGAGAATGGGGTACTAACATTTGAAAGGTCGTTAGGGACAATTCCAGAAGAAGGAGGACCTATAGCTTTTTCTTTACTTGGCGATTTCATTCAGCCAGAGGTGAAGGTGATATTTGAGTCTGAGGAGGTTAGTGGATCTTTGCCATCATCTCTTGTTGAGTCTGTAAGTGCGACTCAATTTACTCAGAATCAACTGTCACATGATTCTATTCCAGGATTACAACATGATGGGAGAATAAAGGAAGAATTATTACCATTAAGAGTCCGTATGTCTACGGTAGACGGATATTCTTATTATGGGATTGAAGATGAGGATGGGGTAATAATTGATTCTGAAGGAGATGGTAACATAATTGGGTTAAAGCTATGGAGTGAAGATAGTGGTCCTGCTCCTATCATTTTTTATGATTTGATGTATTTTCCATCTATCAATATACTATGGGCTGCAAGTTCTATTGGGGTTATTTATAGCGATGATTTTGGAGTAACGTGGGATAGGTCGAATAAGGCAAATCTATCAACAATGTTAGCTCCACATAAAATATTTAGGTCTATGCTATATAATAAGGTATTTATTATAACTAATAGATCTGTATTTGTTAGTCCAGTTCCTGGGGAGCCAATATCTGGAGAGAACGATGACATTCCTTCTCCTTCTGGTTCATTTTCAGAAATACCGGGCATTGCTGCCTCTTCTGCCATTAGAGATGTAATGGAGGTAAGTACTGATCAAATTTCTGTTATTGGTTCTGGTCTTAAAATTAAAAGGAGGCATGCCGTTGAGGTTAATCTCTTTGAGTTCAAAAAGAGTGTTAATATATTTGAGTCTAATGGAGTTGTCGACTTCACTGATGATTTGGGATTCCAAATTCCTATTAATAGTTTAACCTTATTAGAGCTTGCGGAAAAAATTAGAGAAACTTTAATATTTAGAATCGGAGATGACTCTATCTATATGAAAGATTTGTACGAGGTATCTGTTGATGAAAATACCGCATCTCCAGCCCATTCTATGATAGATACTGATTGGATACTTGATGAGGATGAAATTGACTTTCAAATAGAGACACCTTACCTTGACCCAAGATCTGGAATTTTCTTTTCTACTAATCTTGGAGTGTATAGATTGAGATACGATTCTTATGGAGTTAATCCGATTCTTACTCAAAGATCAATTTTTGGATCGTCTACAACAAATGCATATGCAATGCTTAATGATAAAGAGTACGGTAGATTTTTAATAAGTACTGATGCTGGTCTTATTGAATCTTTTGATGGTGCAGATACTTTTTCTTTAACGGATGACATTCCCGATCAGGTCCCAATATATTCATTCATTCAAGAAGGTGATTATATTATTGCAATATCAGCGCAATCTATTTATAGAAGAGATCCAGGAAGAAAAGACTTTATTGAGATTTTTTATACAGAAGATTTTTTTATGAGAAAGGCAATAGTTCATTACGGAAAGCTGTATGTGACTTCATCAGACGGTTTAATGGTTAACGTTGCTGATCAAAATGTTTTCTCTTCTTCTAGTATTTCTCTAATTCACGCATCTGGGATTCTATCTAAGAATGGTAAGAATTTTGCGATTCATTCTTTAATGAAATATTCTGATAAATTATTTATTGGTTCAGAAAACTCAATATATATATCTACATCATCATCTTTAATATATAGACATTGGGAAGCCGGGATGAAGACGGTTCCAGCTGTATATGTAAATGATGTTGAGCAGAAAATAGGATGGTATATATTAAATTCAAATAATAATTATAGCCTAACTTTTGATGACAAATATGATAGTGAGGACTCAATTACTGTTGCAAGGCAATATAGCAGATTTAAGGCGAGAAATGGCGGTTGGGTGGATCAGGATTTTGCATCAATTGTTTTAATGTATATAAATGGTTTTAGGATGAATGAAGGAAGTAGAGCAGAGAAACCGGTCTATTCAATACAGGAAGAGGTTGGGGCTGGAATAGCTATTACAGATACCATATCTCATCTTGAGGGAGCAGAAGAGTATTTATCTCAGATGGGGTTGATGAAAAATCTATTAATTTCAAACGAAATTGATATGGATGGAAATTCCACGGAATTGGGCTATTTGAATTTTACACGACAGAATGTTAGGTTGTTAAATAATCTTATAGATAAATTTAATTCTCAAACTTATTTTACAGATCCAAAGCTTGCGGATGACTCACCAGACTCTGATATTACCGATAAAACAAAGACATCTCTTCCTGAATTTAAGGTATATCTTATTGGCGAGGAGGGTGTTTTAGGTGACTTTGGAGACTACCCAGAAGAACCTATGGTGGGAAATAAGGTAACTATAGATCCAGAAGATAGAGAGTGGCTAACTGGTATCGGATACTATGGAGATGGGGAAAGTGGAGATGACAATGGTCCTACTGAGCAAAGCGGAGCTTGCTGTGTTAATGGATTATGTCATGAGGTTACAGAGGAGCAGTGTACAAGTCTTGGTGGAACTTATCTTGGTGATGATTTTGATAATTGCATGGCAGATCCATGTAGCAGTACGGGAGGAGACGATCCGCCTCCGCCCGGACCTCCGCCTCCGCCTCCGCCTTTCTAGGATATATGATGTTATTTAAAGATATATATTTAATGCTCGATGGAGAGTCTTATGGTGGAGGGTCTAGTTTTAGGTTAGATTCTGATGAGTCAGCAAAGAGTAAGCCATTGGAAGTTGTAAAATATCAAGACAGTGGATTTGAGATGAATGGAGTTGAAAACGATTCTATAAATTTACAGATAAAAACCAGCGACACTATTAGGGTTTTAAATATAACTAGAAGTATGTTGCCTATATCTCAGGGGGTGTTAAGCTTAGAACCCCAAGACCGAACAACGCAAAGGTCAACAGGGGGAGGGGGGGACGATGACCCGCCTTCCGAGCCAGACTGTTGTTGCTGGATCGATTGGGATTCGCATCTCAACAAGCGTGGATCTTCATATTCGGTGCCTGGTGTAGGTAGCCTTGATGAGTGTGCAGAGATCGGAGGAAGATGGGACTGTTTAGGTATTAATTTGTTCAACTATAACCTCTGTAAACACCGTGCACGCCAAGTGTTTAAAGAGTGTAAAGAAAATGTGCCAGATTCCTGGTGGGATAAACTTACTAGCACCTATGACAAAGAAAACCAACGGTGTCGCTGTCAACGGGAGATAATGGAGTTTGAATGTGAATTATTAAACAGACATTGCCTCGATGACTGTAAATGTAGGGAATGGCAAGCCTTGTATTCGTATCTTTTCGCAAACTGTAGGGATGGCTTTGACGACGAGGATTGGCTACCCAAACTTTGGGGTCTTAAACCTAGGCATTGTTCATATCCAGACCTGCCTTTACCTGCAACCGAACCGTCATTTGAAAATTTATATATAGATTTTTTTGAGGGGTCTATTAGAATTAATGGAGTATT
>NZEE01000024.1 GCA_002688965.1 archaeon
GTACTCTCCGGAGCCGAATTCAAATTCTTCAACAAATGTCTCTAACATAAATCCTTTGGGATCATTGTTTCTTAAAGGATTTCCAAAATTGAATAAAGTCCCACCATTGACTTTATCTAAAAATCTCACCCACATCGTTATTGTAAATCCGGTATCTCGCCATATAGGATTTTCTTCATCGGGGCCGATCAATCCAATATCACTGCTCTCTTCATTTCTAACAACTATTGCTTGATTTAACGTTCTGACTTTTAAATATCCGCTAGACCGTGATCTATATTTAGGTCTTTCATCTATGATATCAGGTTCTACAGGTTCCTGCGCAAAATAATATGATTGTAAATCTTCATATATATATTCTAAACTTTTATTAACATTATCCGGGTCTTGATTTGCCCACCATTTGCGCCAAGTAATAAATTTCTCCTCTTCATCATCTATAGGAGCACCAGCAATATCATAATTCCAATGAAACACATCCGAAGCGTCATCAACATACGTATCTGTTAAATCTGGATTTCCACCATCAGAAATTAATGCCCCCTCTTCTACCGGAGTATAAGGTGGTTTTAATTTTTCATACTCTTGAAAGAATCTATTTATTCTTTGTTGTTTTGTTAATTCTGAAGGATATAATTCGTAGATATTTGTATCTAATATCTGTGCTGCTTTAACGACATCGATATTAGAATGTGTTTCAAAAAAATCTACGAATTGCCCTAAATTGTCTTGATAAAATGTTTCTGTTAAAGAACCGTTATTGACATCTATAATATCAGTACCGACAATGAGGGTTGTGATGTCGTTATAATCCAAAACCGTTGATGTATCTATATATAATTGAATATCTGATAATGTGTGCGTCCCTCCCGGGGCACCATCGGCAAAATAATTATTATAAATGTAATTGAGTAATTCAATATCTTCTTCATTTCCTTTAACATCACTTCGATATAATACTAATCTTTCATCATCAGTGCGGTGAGGTATTGTTGCTACTTGAACTCTTCCATCTCTAACAACTTTTTGAAAGTAAGGTAAAGTTAAACTGGAATCATATGTTCCATACGCAGTAAAATGCTCAATGAGCAATTCTGTAATTTTATCTGCTATCTGTTCTCTCGTTGCTGATGGCATATCACTATCCCTTATGATCTAACATTAAATTCAAAACCGTCATCATAAATTGTCTCTATCCCATCATCATATTTTAACTTATACATAATTTTATAAACTCTATTGGGCTGAAATCCATTCATCCATTGAATAAAATAATTACTAGTCGAATCACAGCTCATTGATGTATAAGCACTAAACGGAATAACTGTTTCACCCGTCGCGACATCTACGATAGAATATGAACCACTACCTTCTGGAATGAACGAACCCGTTATGGTATGAACTGATGTTGTAAAAGTTTTTTGAATATATCGATTCCTAGGCACTACTCGAAATTTAACTTTTTCAGTTTCTTTATAACTCTCTCTAAGATATTTCATATAAAGAATATTATCAGCGCCGCTCATTGTCATAGGTTGAAGGCTACCTGTATTTGAACCTGTGCAGGGGCTATGATCATCCCATCTGACTTCTAATTTTGGAGAATAAATTGTATTAGTTTGTGAAGAAAAGAATTTCAATCGAGCATATGTAGAAGTATTAGTTTCTTGACTTCCACTAAACTTTAATAAAAGTCCGTGATTAGCATCTGAGCCGCTTCCAAGCCAATGAGTAACAATATCAGTAACGTCCATTTCTACATCAGGAGATTCAGATGAGAATGATTGCGATGCTTCAAACGTACTTCCACTAATATAAGCTCCACCATATCGCGATGTCCCATCAGCAGCAGACCATGTCACTTCTGATGCTCCGGGATAATTATTTCTATTTTCCCAGCTCACGCCATTTGTAACTTTAGGAATATCACCAAATTTCCCAGTTCCTTCATCCCAAGATTGTGATAGTGGAAAAGCTGCTAATTTATAATCCATGGTTAAATCTTGAGTTCCTTCAGCTTCATATAACCGTAAATAATATCTCGGATTTGTAATATCACCACTGACAACTGATTTCGATACAGCTGTAAACTCAGTTCCCTTAAACGAAATTAATGCTCTGGTTTGATAATCAAATGATTTATTCCAAAATTCTTTTTTAACTTCAAGTATTTCATCTTGGCCGAAATTTTGATCCCGATAAGATGTTCCATCGATATGGTTCGAGCCCGATGAAATCCATGCGTCTTTTGTGGAGTAGATAAAATAATGCATTATAATACTTTTCCTTTTATGTTTATAGTTGGATGTTTTAATTCAAATACTGATGGTGTTACGGAGGGTCGAATTATCCCTCCCTGTTCTGATGCCGCGAAGTCGAATTTATATCCATAACCTGACTGTCCATCAGTATTATTATCAACCCAACCGCCAGCACCGCTATTACCCGCTGGATCCCATTCTTTAAAAAATAGTTGAGGAGAAAAATTTATACCTATACTTGGATCTTTCCAATTGGTACCTTGTGTCATGCAGACATAATCAACAGCTCTCACCCCATCAATGCCCATTAATTCATATTGTAATTGGCTGACATAAATGGGCTGGCGGAATTGCATTTTATCAATATTGAAATAATCAATTATTTTTTGAATGCATTTAAGTTTAACGTCTTGTTTATTCGCATGCTTATGTGCATATGCTTGAAATATAACACCGAAATTTATGATATATCCTGGCTGCAATATAATTTCATCAGTTAGTAATCTATGAGGTTCTAAATAATTTTTAATATTTCTAATCAAAAGATGTTCGGGGTTATTTCCTGTAGGTGCTTCTATCCTTACTAAATTTTTAATATTATTATACGAAAGAGTCCAAGCAGTAATTCCAGCTATGCTAGGTGACCAGTCAATACCAGTATCTGTTATATCACTCAAACCCCCGATAGCGGTAGACAGTGTAGAAAAATCATTTTGATCGGAACCTTCGAAGGTATAGCCCGTAACAGGATCCCACGTACCGTTACCTGTTAAAGTCGCTAACGCATCTATAACGGTTTGAGCAGGGCCACTAGGTGTATAATCTGTTGGCATTTGCGTTCTCTCAACATACACTTTAGCAATATTTCCAAACTTAGCCGGCATAGCCATTATTCTCGCTTCGTAATCTTGTTTCGTCACACATCTATTCTGCGAAGCAAAATTCGCGCTTGCTCTATGTCTTATTTCATCAATTGATTCTTGATTAGATCCTCCACGCGCTGGTGAATCATTCGTTACAGATATACTGGAAGCTAAACTATGATTAGTCAAATCCCCTACAGCTACATTTGATGATATACCACCTCCTATACGATACTTCACTGTCAATATAGTATGCATTGGTGTTTCACCTAAAGTTGAATATTCATCTCCTAATTGAGGATCGATTGATGTTGTTAAATCTTCTGTGATGCCCGGAATTGTTATTCCGATCTGTTCAGTCTGTAAATAGTTAGATGTTATACTTTGTCCACTTCTTAATATTCCATTTCCAAATATAAGTGAAGTTGTATTGTCATCATTTACCTCTACAGTAAATCGTTTATCTGTTCTGATAAATTCTAGTGTGTACGGAACAGCTATAAATGGACTTAATTCACCTACTGCATTTGTTCCATCCCAGTCTTCTTCATGATAAGCAGCATTTCCTGTTCGAGATGTTTCAATGGGAACTTTATCTTGTGCTAAATAATCTACTTCATACCACTGATTTCCATTAGCATCAAATATACTAATGATATCGACAACATTTGTATCAGATAGTTTTAATTCTAAAAACTTCGTTGGACTTCCAACTGTAAATGTAACGGTTTTAGTTTCGCCAGAAATGGCTCGTACCTTTCTTATTATTTCCCAATCACTTGCTATCCCATCAGCATTATAATCTGATATAGTTGGGGGGTAGTCTTGTTCTGCTGATCCGCTAACTGCAAAATCAACTATATCTAGAGTTTCAAAAATAATATCAGAATTAGCAGTTGAAGTTATCTGCTCATGAGCAGAAATCTGAGTAGCTTCGCCATAAGCTGGAGTTGCTCCTGTACCATCATCACTCACTTTCTGTTTAAATGTCAGATCAGCATAAGCAGGTATAATTGGTTTTATTTTATATCCTANCATCNTAGCAATATTATTTACATTNNTTCTTTCTTCNGCTAANGGTAAAAGCATTTCTCTATATTGTTGNTCGATATAAAATGAAAGTACATCTCCNACATAAGCTGACATCTCTATTAACATCATNCCGGGNGANGTTTCATTNAAATCTTTATATGTNGTGGGNAAATAAGATTTNGCATATTCAATAAGAGTATTTTTTAAAGNTCCNAAATCTTTATTNATATAATTGATATTAGTTTCTTTAAAATCTTTGCTATTATAAGCCATTCTTATTCTCCTATTTCAACTTGTATAGATTCTAATGTATTTGGATCACGTATTATATTAAATGTAATGTAAATCATCATCTTATTTTTTCCAGCACTATCTGTTTCATCCATGCTAATATTTAATTCTTTAATTTCCACAAAAGGTAACCAAGTCTTAAATACATCCACAATTTCATTCTGTATTGTAATTCTCGATTCATCCGTATATTGTTCAAATAAAAACTTTCGTAAATTTATTCCTAGATTAGGTTGCATTAACCTTTCACCTTTATTAGTATTTAACAACATCTGAATATTATTTTTTACAGCTTTTATCGTAGTGTCAGTACTGGCAAACCACCCTTCAACACCATTTGATTTATAAAATGGATAATCAATACCGACAAAAATATTACTATCTCTATCTTCGATATATGGTTTTTTGGTTGTATCTCTAACTGCCATTATTATTATCCTACCGAAACCTGCTCATCATATGTGCCGGTTTTACCATATTGATCTGTTACGGTTAAAGTAACCGTATACGTACCTGGCTCAGAATATCCATAAGTAGGGTGTGGGCTTAGACTCGAATCGTCATTGTCATCACTAAAAGACCATAGCCAACTCATAATTACTCCCTCGCCTGGTATAGAAGTGTCAGTAAAAAAAACAAATAAGTCATTTACAGTTGTGTTAAAACTTGCTATGGGAGATTCAAAATCGGTCACAGTAACGTCTTTTTCATACTCATGGCTTAAACCATTTGTATCTGTTACTGTTAACTTAACTGGATAAGTACCTGACGTCGTAAATGTATATTGAAGCGGAGCAACACCATATTTGATATCATCACCATCTGCTAATGTTATAGTCCATACATTTTGAGAACTGTCGAGTAATCCATCTCCAGGTATTGATATATCATCTAGCTCCACCCATAAACCAAAAAACTGATCTTCGACAAACTTTGCTTCAGGGGGTTTGAGCTCTACTGCTTCTTCTTCTTCTTCTATATCTCTATCATCTACTGGATACTGCTGTGTTCCTTGATCTTTTAACTTATATGGATCTAACTTGACCTTTGTATAATCATTCCATTCATCGGATGTGTCAGCATCTTTAACTCTCATAGCAGGTCTCCCGACGTATGAATGACCAAAAGTCATCATCATTCCTTTTGATAAATCAATTGGATCTGCTAAATTTGTTCCCATTGCAGTTGTTGCTCCAGGGCCCCCCATTGTTGCTACTGAAATACCTGGCATCACTTTGCCTTTTATTGCGCCGGGGGCCATTGTTTTAAAATTTTCAAGTTCTGTTGTGGCTTTCATTTCAGTAATTGTAAAAGTCTGTTTTAACATCCAATCAATAATTGAAGTCGCGATATCTTTTGATAACTCTTTAATATTTCCATCATCACTTGTTTGTTCTTGGACAGTTTTTCCTTGCTCTGTTTGCTGTCCTACAGTAGCCTTAGCAAATGCATTATAAAGATCTTGTTCAAGAGTTGCCATTATTTTATTCCATTTTTCTTTTTATCTATAGATCCCATTAACTCACTATAATCTCTTGTCAATGCATTCTTGATATAATCTGGAATTTGTTCTGATGATACTCCCGTATCAGAAATCATTTCTGGATCTATTATATTACTATTACTGGGTGATTCTGTCAGACCAGAATAATTTTTCTGTAAAATAGACTGCATTGAATCCGTAGTTAACGTCTTATCGCCCAACGTTTCCCATTCATCTGCAGCGTTTGCAGTTTCATTAAGAACTTCATTTAATGTTTTATTCTTTGCATAAACACGTGGTGCCTTTTTCTTAAATGGTTTTTGTTTAAGTTTCGTTTGTTTTGACTCCTTAAGAAATTTACGTAATTCTAGTCGAACTTCTTCTCTTACTATTTCTCTTATTATCATTTTAAGTTCTGGTTTTTTCATACTATTCCTCCTATAACATTTATTATCTTTCTCTATTATCTTCAATGAAATGTTTTGTACTAACAATATCATTTGAATCTTTAATTATTAAATTTTTAAGTTTTATTAACTTGGGTACTAAGCTACCCGGTGGACCGTTTTCAGCACCTAATGGAATCGGTGCACCTTGACAATGTCCATTCGACGATACTAAAAGATCAATTAATTCAGCTAACCATTCTCTTAAATTTTCCCCTAAAACCATTCCTTGCTGTACATCTGCACCTACAATATAACTGGGTGCTGTCTCTTTTGCTTGTTTCCCCAAATATACGTTTGAAGATTCGATAATTGTTTCCTTTTCAGTCGAAATTGTTAATGTATTTCCTGCACCAATATGTACATTTTTAGCAGACGATAAAAATAAACTATCACTTCTCGAATTAATAATAATTCGATCAGAATTTAAAAACATTTGTGATCCTAAAATATTTAACTCTTCACCCGCTTCTCTTTCTTCTACTGTTAATAATTTTCCATAATCATAAATAATTTTTGTAGCATCTTCTTCATTATTAACATGAGAAATTAATTGTGACATTAATCTCTTCCTTTCTTCTTCAGGGTCGATAATATCTGAAGCTAATATAAAAGGTAAAGGAATCTCTACATCATTTTCTATTTTACTATCTGAAATAAAATGTTGTCTGATAGACCCTTTCTGTACCATGCCTAAAATACTGCCGTCAAACATAGTTTCAACTGAATATTTAGGAAATCTTCCATTAGAAATAATAATATAGGGATTTACATCTCTGCTACCTATTCTTATACTATTACTATATCGACCTTCAAATACTAAATCCCCTTGAATATTTCTAAGCGATGTTTTTTCATTATATGGATTATCTAGCGATTCATTATACTTTTTTTCCAAACGCATCGCTATATTTTTTTCATCAAGTTTATCAATACTCCGTGTAGGATTTCCATCTATATTTAATGGACCTAAATAATATTGAGTATCTGCAAAAGTACATAACAGAACTTGATCACCTATAGCCGGTACATCAACTGTTCCTCTAAGTAATGCAAAATATCTATTATCTTCCGTCATATCTGCGGTTTTATCAATTTCTGAATCGTAGTGAGATATCGCCATAATACTATTAATATTTTTAGGGTTTCCATAACATGCTTTATGTTTAATACCCGTTACAGCCATAATGACAGTGCCTGGTACAAACTGGTACCATGCCATATCAGGCTTATCAGAAATAAATGGAGTATTCCAGTTTAACCAATCTCGATTAGTACTTACCCATGTAGAGCCCTTGCCCATTTTAATTTCCTATAATATTTTTATTTATGTTTTTAATTTCATCCATTTTATCACTTTTACGTTGAACTTCATCAACTGTCTCTTGTAATGTTTGAATCAATTCTTCTTTTTCTTGTTCCGTCAATGCAATACTATCCTCATCTATCCCTCCCATCGATTTAGTAATTATTCGTTGTAAAACACTTGCTAACTTAACGAGATGTTCATCATTCTTAACAGACACATCCATTATTTCTTTTATAACAGGTGCAATTAAAATCGCATCATCTATTGTTGTAATGAACCCATGTATTTCTTGTACAAGAAGATCTAACTGTAATTTTTTATTTTTTACATTATCGTAAATATCCTTTGTCAGATCTTGAAAAGTTTTACCATTAAATATTTCTTGATTATTATCCATAATAACATTCCCTTTATCGTAAAAAAATAGACTTATTCATATATAAATATAAGTTTCTTAAAAAAGGTATGGACATAAAAAAAGGCGATTTAACATCGCCTCTTATTTATTTTATTTATTGTAATTTATATTTTAAAAAAATTATTATAGTTTATTGACTGACGTAAACTACCTTTTGAACTAAAT
>NZEE01000025.1 GCA_002688965.1 archaeon
TTATATGTGGACTTATCCGGGACATCAGCTGACAGAAAAGTCAATATGTGTTATGCCGGAGTCCTCTGAAGCCGCCTACAATTATGAACAAATTAGGCGTCTGCAGTGATTTATTAACAGGAAATTTGTGGTATAATTGTCCATGAAGAGTGAGAGGAACTTATGATATATTACCTGGGAAATAGTCACGCATCAATTTTTTCGGGCGCGCCGCCATGTGGAAATTTGGTGCCCAAAGCCAATCAGTTCAAGGATGGTGTCGGAGACGCTTGTAACCCTAACCCAAAATATCCAGAACTTAGAACTGTTTATTTGGGAGGAGTTCTTTCTTATAACTTCACACAGAAACACCTTCCATGTGTATACTATTGGCTCGATAGACGAGGGGCGTCTAAAGAAAATGACACACTTCTTTTTTGTGTGGGCGAAATAGACTGTAGGTGGCATCTTCCCAAGAAGATAGACGAAAATGCCTTGAACAAAAAGAGTGTTGTTATGGAGTGCATTGACAGATTCTTTGAGAGCTTTGTAAAGTTAAAAGAAGAGGGGTGGTCTGTTCTAGTATGCGGCACTCAGCCCACAACAGTTTTGGATCACCTGGGACCAATCACAGCCGGAGAGCCTAGATGGGGATCTTGTGAGTTTAGAAACTCTATTTGTAAGCTGTGGAATGACTATATGAAAAAGAAGTGTGACGAAGCTGATATTAGTTTTATTTCAATTTACGATAAGTTAGTCGATGAGAATAACATGACCAGGACAGAATACTTTAAGGACTACT
Source organism: archaeon (assembly GCA_002688965.1). The sequence goes on from NZEE01000025.1 coordinate 782, forward strand.
GTCATTTAATATATGACAAGTGCTTTCCAATGTTTCTGTCAGAGCTGCAAGGTATGGGTTACCTGACTGAATACGACCTAGGAGAAAAAGATCGATGAAAAAAATACTAGTCTGCGGCGCCGGCGGATTTATTGCCGGACACCTTGTTAAGCGTCTTAAGGCAGAGGGGTACTGGGTTCGAGGAGTAGATCTCAAGAAGCATGAGTATTGTGAGTCTCATGCTGATGAGTTTATTCTAGCAGACCTTAGAGATCCCGGTGCTTGTGAAGTTGTGACTAGAGATATAGATGAAGTCTATCAGTTGGCAGCCGATATGGGTGGAGCTGGATTTGTTTTCACTGGAGAGAACGACGCGAACATTATGCATAATTCTGCGCTGATTAATCTCAACATGGCATACGAGTGTGTTAAGAAAGGTGTGAAAAAGATCTTCTATTCTTCTTCAGCATGCATGTACCCAGAGTATAATCAGCTGGATCCGAACAATCCAAAATGTAATGAAGACTCTGCATATCCTGCTGCACCAGATTCAGAGTATGGATGGGAAAAGCTGTTCAGCGAAAGGCTTTACCTGGCTTTCGCTAGAAATCACGGCTTGAGCGTAAGGATAGCTAGGTATCACAATATCTTTGGCCCTGAGGGCACGTGGGACGGCGGTAGAGAAAAAGCCCCGGCAGCAATGTGTCGAAAGGCAGCATTGGCTTCTCCTGGCGATTCTATAGAAGTGTGGGGAGACGGAAAGCAAACAAGATCTTTTCTTTATGTCGATGAATGTGTAGAAGCCACAAGAAGATTGATGGATTCAGATTTCTCGGGCCCTGTCAACATAGGGTCAGAGGAAATGATATCAATAAACGATTTTGCTCAGATGGCAATTGACATTTCCGAAAAAGATCTCAAGACTCATAATATCCATGGCAGTGAGTTTGAAAACAAATATGGGTTCAAGTGTCCTGTGGGCGTCCGAGGAAGAAATTCTGACAACGATCTTGTAAGAGAAAAATTAGGTTGGGATTATTCACAGTCTTTGAGATCTGGAATGGAAAAGACTTATGCGTGGATATTAGAACAAACTAAGAAGTCGGAGGCGTAGATGAAAGCTATTAGCTTGGTTTTTGAGTATGATTTTGACAAGCAAGTAACCAGCGGAAGGACTTGGGGAAAGACTGGGTATAAGACAAAAGATTTTATATTCGAATACTCGGCCGCTTCATTTGCCACTTTTGCTCATCATAATCCTGGGTTTTGTCATGAAGTGTTAACAGATGATAAGCAGCTTCTAGAACTAAAAATGAGCAAGTATGATGTTGACTGGTCAGGAATGTCTATTATTGAAAAAAGAGAGATGATCTTGGGATGGAAAAAACACAGATACTGTTTTTATCCAGCGATGATGCACTTAAAAATGTATGAAGATGAGAAAGATCAACTTATCAAGCTAGACAACGATCTAGAATGCTTGAAGCCCTTGGGTGATTTGTTAGACTCAAAAGATATTCTTTTTTGGAAGCATGAAAGAAATGTTAACAAAGGAAGAGAATACTGGGGTGAAAGAGAGGCCTCTAGAAGAGCGTTTGGAACAGACGACTACATGTTATACAATATGGGTGTAACTGGATTTCCGATGGGAGATAAAAAAGATCTCATCAGTGAAATGATAGATGCAGGATTAAGAATGTCAGAAGTGGATATCAGCCATGTAGTCCACTTTCCAGAACGACCAGATCTAAAAGTGTCTATATGGTCGTGTTCTGAGCAGACAGGTTACTGTTATGTAATTCATAAAAGAAATATGTCCGTAAAAACAGTAGAAAATTATATACACCACCATTGCTATGGTTTTGACTCAAAGAAAGAGTGCATCAAGGCTGCTAGCCACCTTTTGAAAAATAGTGTAGAATAATAGCTCAGCAGAGCTGTTAACGGACGAGGAGAAAATCCATGGATCAAAAATTTAAGAGAGTTGCTGTTTGTATTTCAGGTCATATGAGAACATTTAAACAGACAGCAATACCACTACAAGAAAAGTTCCTAAGTAACATAGCTGAGGAATGGGATTTTTTCATCTATACTACTAGAAGAATTGACTGGAGCTTCACCGGTGTGCCTCGCTCAGAACGAGGAACAAATCTACCACCACTTATGACCGATGCCGATGTAGACGAGATACATCGGCTTTATAGGCCCAAGTCATTAGTAATTGATGGGAAAGACTTCAGTTCTCCACAAGGAGCTATTGAAGACAACGGGTTCGGCCGAAGAAGCATGCTTCAAAGAGTTAAGATGTCAAATAGCTTGAGACATGACTATGAGGCCAAAGCGACAGTCAAGTATGACTGTGTGATTAAAATGCGTCCGGATCAAGTCGTAATTGATGAATTTAAAGACTTAAGTGTGATAGACCCAGATCGCCTAGCAGTTCTTCCTTACGGCAAAGTTCATGATGGGCTGACTGATACGTTTGCAATGGGCCCTCCCCATCTGATGGACACTTATTTTAACTTGTTTGATAATGTGGAAAATTATAGGCATGTGACGGTGCGAGGATCGTGGGCAATTGAGTTGGTAATACAGCAGTATCTAATAGACACAGGAATTAATCATTACGAGATACCGCTCAATCTCAGAATCAAGAGATATGGTGGAAACTACTACTGGTTTCATGATCAGCCCGGAAGTGTCGAACATTTCGCGTCGATAGGATTAGTATGGAACAACGAGCTAAAGAAATTGGTTGAGATACGAAAATGAAAGGCATAATACTAGCGGGCGGCACCGGTTCTAGACTGTATCCGCTTACAAAAGTAACGAATAAACATTTGTTACCTGTAGGTGACTTGCCCATGATTCTTCATTCGGTAAGGAAACTAGTAGATGCGAATGTAACAGATATCATGGTAGTCACTGGAACTGAACACATGGGAGACATGGTGTCGCTGTTAGGAAGCGGAAACTCTTATGGGTGTAGTTTCACGTATAGAATTCAAGATCAGCCAGATGGAATTGCAGGGGCACTGTTACTTTGTGAAGGATTTGTCAAGGATGACTCATGTATTGTGATATTAGGAGACAACATATTTCAAGATAGTCTTCAAAGCATAGTTGACAAGTTTCTTTCTTTAAAGACAAAGAGAGGAGAGTCTCAAACGTGTGCTTTGGCACTTAAGAAAGTACCAGATCCGCATCGTTTTGGTGTAGCTGAAGTTAAAGGCGACAACATCATATCAATTGAGGAAAAACCTGAAAATCCAAAATCAGATCTATGCACGACGGGAATATACTTGTACGATAGACACGTGTTTGATATTATTAGAACACTAAGAAAGTCTGATAGGGGAGAGTATGAAATCACCGATGTTAATAATGAATATATCAAAATCAACGGAGTGACTTTTACTCAATTCCATGGTTGGTGGTCTGATGCAGGTACACACGAGTCTTATCATCGCGCTAACATCCTAGCACATAGGGAATAATATTAAGATGATTAAACTCATTATATTTGACATGGACGGTGTGTTAGTTGATGCTAGAGAACTTCACTATGAAGCATTGAATAGAGCATTAGGTTTAGTGGGAGAAAAGTATATAATCAATCGTCAAGAACATTTGTCAACTTATGATGGGTTACCCACTTTCAAAAAACTTGTCAGCCTTACAGAAAAAAAAGGTCTTCCGGAAGAAAAGCATAATGATATCTGGAAGATGAAACAGGATGCCACTACACAAATCATTAATGAAGAATTTTCATATGATGAACGTCTAAGAACCCTTTTGAGAAATCTAAAAGCAAAAGGATATCAGATTTGTGTTGCCTCAAATTCTATTCGAGAGACAGTTAAATTAATGCTGCTTCGAAAAGGATTGTTAGAGTATATTGATTTTTATTACAGTAATCAAGATGTCCAGAATCCAAAACCAAATGTTGAAATGTATCTTAGATGCATGATAAAAGCTGGATGTTCACCCAAAGAAACACTCATTGTAGAAGATTCTCACATTGGAAGAAAAGCTGCGATGGACAGTGGTTCAACATTATGTGCAGTTCGAAACCCGGATGACGTAACTTATGAGCTTATTATATCTCACTTATCCAGTGCCGCTAAAATGTCATCGACGAGTCCCAAGTGGCAAGGAGGGAAAATGAATGTATTGATTCCAATGGCCGGCGCCGGAAGTAGATTTGAAAAAGCAGGATACACATTTCCAAAACCTCTAATCGAGGTAAACGGAAAACCAATGATTCAAGCCGTTACAGAAAATTTGAACATTGATGCTCGACATATTTTTATTGTACAAAAAACCCACTATGAGAAGTATAATCTTAAAAGTTTGCTTCGATTAATTTCTCCTGAATGTGAAATTGTACAAGTCAATGGTGTGACTGAGGGCGCTGCGTGCACCACACTGTTGGCGAAAGAGCTTATTAATAATGATAATCCGCTGCTTATTGCCAATTCAGATCAGTACATTGACTGGGAAAGTAATGAGTTTATGTACTCAATGACTGCTGATGAGATCGACGCCGGAATTCTCACTTTTACAGCAACTCACCCCAAATGGAGCTTTGCGAAGNTAAATAAACATGGATTTGTCACAGAAGTTGCTGAAAAAAGACCTATTAGCAATGTAGCCACAGTGGGTGTGTATTATTGGAAAAGAGGGTCTGACTATGTAAAATTTGCTGAGCAAATGATTAGAAATGACACTNGAGTGAATGGTGAGTTTTATGTGTGCCCTGTTTTTAATGAAGCAGTTNANTCAGGNCTNAAGATAAAGACATTTCACATTGATAAGATGTGGGGATTNGGNACCCCNGANGATNTAAAAAGATTNTTAGAGGATTATAGAAAAAATGGATAAAAAATTNAANAGAGTNGCTGTNTGTNTNGGTAGTCACATGNGGATCTATAAAGANACAGCNNANATNTTNCAAGAAAGATTTTTAANAAATATTGCAGAAGANTGGGATTTNTTCATNTNCACNACTNGNAGAATTGATCANCGATATCCCAAGCCNGANNCNAGACANCCACNTNTGATGNCTGATGAAGACATACANGAAATNATNAANCTTTANAANCCNAANAAANTTGTNATTGATGNTNTNNATTTTAATAATCCNGGCTCTGCTCAAAGAGACAATAGAGATAAAAGAATCAGGATGTTGCATCGAACCAAGATGTCAAATGTTTTAAGACATGAGTACGAAAAAGAGGCAGGGGTTGAGTATGATTGTGTAATTAAAATGCGCCCTGATCAAGTCGTTCTAGAAGAATTTACGGATTTAGATAAAATAGATCCTCAACGACTGGGTCTTTGGCCGTACGGCAGGGTTCATGATGGAGTCACTGATACCTTTGCCATGGGACCTCCTCATCTAATGGATGCTTATTTTAATTTAGCAGACAACACAGAAAAATACAAACATACAACAGTGAAAGGTGCATGGGCAATTGAACTAGCTCTGCAGCAGTATTTAATTGACTTAGACATTAAACATTATGATGTTCCAGTGAATCTTTTAATTGTGAGAATAAATGGTGATCAATTTTGGTTTCATGATCAACCAGGCGCTGCCGAATGGTTTGCGAGAGAGAGAGGTTGGAAATGGGATGATCACCTTAAAAAATTTATTGATATTTGAATTTTAACAGAAATTTTCGAAAACTTAGAGGGATAAAGTGAATAGAGAATATGAGCTCATTAAGCTTGGTGAGGCAATGGACGCAGTCCTAAAGCACAATCTGATTATCATAGCGTGGGGAGATTCAAGACAACACTTTTATGACATTATATTGATAAACACTCAAAAGGGAAAAGTAGCATCATCTGACTTATTGAGTTTGTGTGAGGTTTCAGAGAATAATTCCGGTCGGGCTGTCCCACTACAACAACTTCCACAGCACTCCTCAGACTTTTTTAAAAAAATCATCTCCTCAAGGATGAAGATAATCGGTCTGAATGATCTCGCGTACAATAACAGTATTTTTATTTATCCAATAGTTAGTTGTTCACGTTTTATTCACAGTTTAGACTTTCATACTTTAGATGAAAAAATTGAGGCGTGTTATCGGATGACTCGATCTTTATTGTACAGCGGTCCTGGTCGAAAGATGTTAGTAGATGAAGGATTTTTTAATAGATACCATGACTCTGCTTATTATCGTGATTGGATCAAATCATCTCATGAAAATTATGACTTTTATAGAACCGATGTTATTCAAGCCTTAATAGACAAACATGGATATAAAAATTATTTGGAGATTGGATTTGCTCGTGGTGAAAATTTTTATCAAATCAAATGTGAAAGAAAGCACACTGTTGATCCTGGATCAGATTTTTTGCCTGCCCAGGATAGTCACAATGAATTCTTTCACAAGAGCACTTCTGATGATTTTTTTAAAATGAACAATGAAAATTATGATTTAATTTTCATTGATGGGATGCACACATATGAGCAAGTAAAAAAAGACATTGTTAATTCTCTCAACATTTTAGCGCCTGGTGGAACTATTGTGCTTCATGATCTGAATCCAAGAAATTGGTATCAACAGGCTTTCCCACCGGAAAATAATGGAGACAGTTGGAAGGCATTCGCTGAACTCAGAAATACACGATCTGATCTGGAAATGATGTGTGTCAATACAGATAGTGGTTGTGGTATACTAAGAAGGGGAAAACAGAAATTATATGATGATCCTAATTTTAGATTGGATTATGAATATTTTGATCAAAGAAGGCACGAAATACTGAATTTAATTTCTGTTGAAAATTTCAAAGAACTCATTTTAGATAAAGAAATGATATTAATAGCACACAGGGGTAATACCGAGGGATCAAATGAAGAAATGGAAAATAATCCATCGTACGTACAAAATGCGATTAAAAAAGGATTTGATGTCGAAATTGATGTTTGGTACACTGATGATGGATTTGTCCTAGGGCATGATAAGCCTCAGTATCCAATTGAGGAAAATTTTCTTAAGAATAAGGCATTGTGGTGCCATGCAAAGAATATTGAAGCACTAGATGCCATGGTAAAACTAGGTGTACATTGTTTTTGGCATCAAGAAGATGATTACACGCTTACATCAAGAGGTCATGTGTGGATATATCCAGGAAAGAAACCTTCTAAAAGTGGTATCATGGTCTCTAAATC
>NZEE01000026.1 GCA_002688965.1 archaeon
AAAAGGATTTATTATATGTTTCTAAAAAAACCAAGGAAAAAGCACATAAAGTAGTAAAAAGACCTGGAAGACCTTTTACATTAAGAGATCATGTAATGATGGTTAAAACAGAAAAAATGCTTCTTTCCAAAAAACACTCTATATACACATTTATGAAAACTGGCCTTTTATTAGTAGCAATAGGTTTCATAGCAATATTGGTATTTAGAAATCTGATATATGAACTATTTGGTTGGGCTTTGATGATTATAGGTTTCTTGGAAATTCTTGAATCATATCATAGAATGGATAGATGGAAAAACGAAATGAAAAAACTAAAACGAAGATACAAGTGATTATATGATTGATATAGTTCTTAGCATTGGATTAATAATAGGCATAATAGGAGCAATATTCATAATGCTTAGCTGGATTCTTGAAACAAAAAGACTCAAAGAAGATAAGAGAGAATTTGTAAATCCATTGCTTCCTGAACTCACAGGAGTTGGCGCTATCTTACTTGTAGTATATTCCTATATCAAAGGAGATGCTGTATTTCTCATACTAAATATATTTGTTGCAATTATGATTGGAATGACATTAAGCTATGCCTTAAAACGTCGCAGAAGAAAATGATATTTAAGTTTTACCATCATGTTCTATATATGGTATATACATTTGCATTAAGAGACAACATACCTCGTGGATTCAAAGAAAATGCTAAATACCCAGAATTACCAGCACTTCTTGCTTATCTTAAACAGTTTGATGGTCAGAGATTTGACAGCAGAATTGGATTTCGTGAACAAGTTCTTGAACCTTCTGTAGATGCATTAAGAGATGTTCCAGAAGGAGATGACCCAGAATTAAGAAAAGGACTTAGCATGGATTTAGACAGCGGATATTTATATCATGTATGGACACCAGCTACAGATGAAGCTACAGGTGAACTAAAAAGATGTGTTCTCGGTTTCTTTGCCGAAAGACCCATTGTTAAAGCAGCACAACAAGCAGAAGCTGATGAAAGAACACAAGCAATTACAGATAATGACGATAATTTATTCTAAATGGGTCTGCCCGGATTTGAACCGGGGTCTCAAGCTCCCAAAGCTCGGATCCTAAACCAAACTAGACTACAGACCCAGTAGTGAATAATACTATCAGAACCAATGTTTTATAAGTTTATTTTCACAGTCTTCTTTTCTTTGCTCTACGAAGAGCATCTTCTATAACAGGTATTTGTTTCCAATACTTCTTGCTTTTGCATCTTTAGATTTAGCAAGTACAGGATAAAGCATTCTATCTTCAAGTTTTAGATGATTTACAAGAGCTAATTTTAGTTCTCTTAAATCAACTATTAAATCTCCTCCTTTAGAAATATCAGCTTTAACTCCTTCAAATAAATGCAACAGAGTTACATGTTCTTCTCTTAACTGCTGGATTAAGTCCATAATTAACGCCGAATAATACTATATTGAATTACAGTTAATAAAGCTAATACTTAACAACTTTATCAACAAACATACCCGATTGCTTTATCAAAGGATCATTACTTTTTTCTGACAAAGCATAGAAAACAGCTTTTGAATTGCTGATTTTAATTTTATTTACAAGACTTGAAACAAACTTTGAAACAGGTGCCTTTTTCTGATAGATCAGCATATTGTTCAAAGAATCAAATACAATATAATCAAAATTATGTTTCATAAATTTGCTAATTACTAATGAAATCTCTGTTAAAGAACCAGGAGATAAGCAAAAATAGCAGGCTTTAGTTTGACCAGGAGTTTTCTTAAAAGTTTTTGAAATTGCATCAATAAACACAATATTATCCAAAGATATTCCCTTTTTCTTAAATGTCTCATTCAAAGAATCATAAGTTTTATTCAAAGTTACATAAGCAACACTATGTTTTTTAGAAAGTTTCTTAACTACATCAATCATCATTTTATTGTAATTTTCACTGGAAACAAGCAAAAGTAAAGTTTGATTTCCAGAGAATTCCTTCTCAATATTCATAATACTTACCCAACTATTTTTTTGACTCTTTTTACAAGATCAACAATATCAAAAGGTTTTTGTATAAAATCAACTATATTTTTTGATTTCATTAAATCTTCTTTCTCAGCTTCTGAAGTTCTAACAACAGAAAGATAAGCTATTTTAGCTTTAATTTTAGGAACTACTTGTGCTGTTGGAGTTCCAGGCATCATGATATCCATAAGAACTAAAGCAGGTTTTACAGTTTTTAGTTTTTTCAAAGCATCATCACCACTATTAGCAGTAACAACTTTGTATCCTTCTTTTTCTAGAACAGTCTTAACACTTTTTCTAATGTCAGCTTCATCATCTACTACCATTATTGTTTTTACCATTTAATCACACTACTTTAATGATTTCTTAATACCAGCTAATAAAGTTTTTTCACTGAATGGTTTTTGTATAAAACCATCAATATCTTTCATATCAACATCTTTTTTTGGTACAACTGATACAAATATTAATTTACTTGAACCATTTAATCTCTCTCTCATTAATTGAAGTAAGTCATATCCTGAAAGAGTTGGCATTCTTATGTCAATAAGAATTAAATCAAACTTATGTGTATCAAGCATATCTAATGCTTTTGCACCATTAGTAGCTGTTTGAACATCATATTTAGCTTTTTCAAGAACCTTTTTTGTTTTTGTAGCGTCATCAAAGTCATCATCTACAACTAAAATTGATTTTGTCATTTACATCACTATATAATTATAGCAATAACACTATCTATATATACTAATTCATGCAAATTATTCTTAGGAGGAATGTAAATGCCTTTGAATGCAAAAGCATTAGGTCTTGCAGGTGGCGTACTAACTGGCGTATGTCTGTTTATAACAACATTAGTAGCAGCAGGAACAGGATATGGTGCTGGATTACTTAATATATTTGTAAGCATATACCCAGCATATGATATTAGTGTAACAGGAAGTGTTTTAGGCCTAATATATGGATTTATTGACGGATTTGTTGGATTATTTGTATTAGCTTGGTTATACAATTACTTTGAAAAGAAGTAAACTATTCCAACAATTATTAGTTATATCTTAATTTTAGTTTTATATTTTTCAGTTAGTTTATCTGCTTTCCACAAACCTTTCCAGAACATAATAGTTGCTGTTACAAATATCAGCATATTAGCAATTGGAAATGCCCACCATATACCATTTAGTCCTAATGGTGTATGATAAGCGAGCAAATAAGCTAATGGTATTCTAAAAATCCATATTGATATTAATGCAAGCAACATAGCCATAAATGTTTTTCCAGCTGCTTTGAAAGCACCATTAATTACCATTAACATTCCTACAAACCCAACTGTAAATGCCCAAATCCTAATAAAGTCAGCACTAGCTGCAATGGCTTCAGTTTCTCCAGGTATGAAAAAAGCTGAAAGCGGTTCAGCAAATAAAACAAGGAAAACTGCAATAACACTGAGAATTATAAATGCAATTGACATACTAGCTTTTGCTATTTTCTCTGCTCTATCTATATCTCCACTACCAATAGCTTGCCCAGCTAAAGCGGTTGTAGCAGCTGCTAATCCAAGCGCAGGTAATATCACAAGTGTAGAAATTCTTGTTCCTATTCCATATGCAGCAATAGCCATTGTACCAAAACCAGCAACTAAAAATATTAATATAGTAAATCCAAATGAGCGCATAGTTTGTTCCATAGAAGCAGGAAAACCAAGTATAAACATTTTTTTAATTAAAGTAAAGTTTGGTTTCATATTTGGTAATGTAATATGAATTTCTCTTTTACCACTAAAGAGAATAATAATTGCTGCAATTGCTGACAAGAATTGCGTGAACACAGTAACAATAGCTGCTCCATTAACACCATAAGCTGGTATCGGACCAAATCCTAAAATAAAAATAGGATCAAGTATAAGATTTAGTATTACAGAAGCAAGTATGATATACATTGGCAACTTAACATCACCAACACCTCTCATAAGTCCTTGAAACACCATGAATAGAAAAAAGAATATAAAACCAAAAAATGATATTTGTAAATAAGATATAGCATCTGGAAGTACAGTTGTTTCAGCTCCTAATGCTTGCATTACTGGTGCTGATATCAGAAATCCAATTATTGATAAAACAATTGAAATCAATAGTATAGCTACTATAACTTGTGAAGAAATATAATTTACTTGCTTCTTATCTTTATCTCCTTTATATTGCGCAACTAAAATTGTTCCAGCAACTCCTATACCACCACCAAGAGATATTAGAACAAACAATATTGGAAAGCTTAATGAGACAGCAGCAACAGCTTCTGCACCAATACGTCCAACCCAAAAAGTATCTACAAGATTATATAACATTCCTAATAGATTAGCAATAATAATTGGCCAAGCTAACCGCAGTAGCGGTCGTGTTATTGTTTTATCACCAAGATACAGCATAACTTCTTATTAAATCAATTGTTTTTAATAACCGTGATTTTACTTGTCTTTCCTTTACCTTTTGTTGTTGACAAAATCTTATTAAATGTTGTAAATTATATTCTAATTTATGAAGCACAGACTATTACACCCAAATCAGATAATTACATTAAGAGATTATCCTTTATTTAATGAACATGTCCTTAGAATTTATTTCAGAGTTTTTATGAAAAAACAAGGAAAAATTTTACCACCTTGTCCAGTAATACATAAATCATTGGGAATCCCATATGCGAATGGTAAAGATATCAAATCAAAGCGGAATAATACGCTTTTAAGAAATTTTCTTGAAGAAAATCCAACTGCAGAATATTTTCTTCTAGATGGAAGTCATAAAACTACTGCCGCTGCTTTATCACACAATACAATTCCCGCTGTGGTTATTGAACATGATAAAGATTTCAAAGAAGCAAAAAAATTAATTAAGACAGGTGAATATTTTGGTTGGTATTCAGTGGAAAAATCAATTAAAGAAGCTATTAACGTATTAGCTAAGCATCATGTTGGTACTAAAAAATTTCTAACTGTAGAAGATAAAACAAAATTGTTGATTAAAAATAAAGATGTCCCAAATTATATGATTTCTTTTTTTAAAAAACACAATTAAACGTTTATGACTTTTATCATACTTGTCTTTCCTTTACCTTTTGTTGTTGTAGTGCGTGAAATCAATCCTTTTTTCTCCATTTGTATTAACAAACGTCTGAAAGAACTATAACTCATTTCATCTATTTTCTTAAACAAGTCACCACTTGTAATACCTTTACCAATTAATTTCAAAATATCATCGTAACTTTCATCTTTTTGAATTTCAATATTTTCAGGTATATGTTCTATCAAAACTTTTTTCATTCCTGAATTCTCAGTATTCATAACAGTTTTTCGTAACAACTCAATTCCAAACCGCAAATCTTTTTTAGCACTAACCATATCTGAAATTTTATCTAAAATATTATCATCAATTACATTAGCGTAAAGTCCAGTCATAATTCTATCATTAAGTATATTTTTTATCTGATCAAAAGAATATGGTTTGAATTCTAAAACTTCAGGTTGATATATAGAACGTGTTTTATCATCTAACTCATGCAATTTATTATCACATGCAATTGCCCATACTCCAGTTTTAACTTCAAAAGTTTCATTAGCTCTCAAAATATTATACAAAACATCATTTTTATTTTCTAATTCATTTACTTCATCTAATACCACAAGTAAAACTTTCTTATCTTTTTCCAACCTGTGAAAAATTTTATCAAACAAAGTTGCAAAAGGTACACCAGTATCAGGTGGAACAAAACCAAATATAGATTTATGTATCTCTGCAAACACTCGTTGTGCAGTTTTGTATGTTTGGCAATTAACATGACAAATAATTACATTATCAACTTCTTCTGACAATTTTCTAACAGCAGTTGTTTTACCAGTAGCCGGTATTCCAGTAATAAACGCACATACTGGTCTGGAACCACGTAAACTAGGTTTAATAAAAGAAGCTAAAGTTTGCAACTCAGAATCTCTAAAAGCAAAATTATCAGGAACATAATCAAGATCAAAAATTTCCATATTCTTGAATAAGGTTTCATCAGATGATAGCATATCTTTGATAGACATTATATTACATTACACTGTTTTTCTTTAAAACTTACGGCTGTTCACGACTGTTCACTGTTCAAGTGCTAGGATAAACCCATTATATGGTAAATTTGAAGGTATAGTTGTCCTGGACGACAACGATTATGAGGCGTTGTTGAAATCGTCCTTAGGCGTTGGACATTTCTCTTTCTTTGAAAGAGACAAGAAATGAGGTGATTAAGATGCAACAGTTAATTGAAATAAAAGAGTTTGAACCTTTGCAAAGGTTTGAAATAGAGATGAAATCCATGGGAATGAGTGAAGATAGTGTTGAAACATATTTACGTTTCAATAAAGCACTAATTAAATTCGCAAACAAACCACTTATGGAAATAGATGAAACCGATATTAAGGGATTTTTAGTAATTCTCTTAGAAAATAATGCTAAAAATGTCGCAAGTATGGCATTATCAGCAATCCGTTTCTTTCATCAAGGTGTATTGGAAAAGAAGTTTCCTGATCTAGAATACTCTGAAAAGCAAAAAAGAGAGGTTGATAGACAAAAAATGGTAAAAATGCTAAAATCAACCAAAAACATGAAGCACAAGTTGTTAATTGAGCTCGTCTTTGGATGTGGTTTGAAAGTCAGTGAGGCAATAAGACTAAAAAAAGAAGATATTAACATGAAAAAAAGCCTTATCAAAGTAAGGAGCAAAAAAGGAGATCATATGGTCAGAATTCCAAACCTAGTTGCTCGCGATTTAGCGTTTTTAACGCATTATTCTCAAAAAAAGAACCCTTATGTGTTCCAGCCAGCAACTGGACGCGAAAACCAAAAACATATTTCTAAAAAATGCGTTGAAAACATGTTAGTTTGTGCGTAAATAGAAGGTTTATAAACCTTCATATAAGTCAAATTATATGGCATAAGTAATTATGCTAAATATGGAGGAAAAGATTATGGAAGAACATAAAGGTCCTGGAAGAGATGGCCCACGAAGAGACGGTCCACGAAGAGACGGTCCACGAAGAGATGGCCCTCGAAGAGATTTCGGACCTAGAGAAATGCATAAAGCAACTTGTTCAGAATGTGGTAAAGAATGTGAAGTACCATTCAAACCAACTGAAGGAAGACCTGTTTTCTGCCGAGATTGTTTTGCAAAAAAGAAAAGATTCTAAGTTAGTTAGATAGATTTCTTACAATTAAGTGATTTTTTATTATATTATTTTTATTTTAAGCGGCCATAGCTAGGTATTCTAAGCCCACGACGTGGGCTCGTTCTTCTTAGTTTTTAAACTTTTTCTCATATAGAAGGTGTATGACACAAGAAGCACCTAAACGATATATGTTTGCAGATATTGGAGAAACAAAAGTCTGGACACCAGATGGATATGCAACAGTTCCTATTGATATAGCAACAGACTTATTACCTGACAAACTATCTTTAGGTCAACAAGTTCTTAGAGCAAACCAGCAAAATTCTAGATTAATTACTGCAGGAGAATGGTATCAAGCAGAAGGCGCTCTTGAAGAGTTAGATGGTCCAGTGGAAACAGCATTTTTACGAGATATGTAAGAACCAAGACAATGGACTAATGGCGGAATCCAAGTTCGCTATGAAACAACTGGAACTATTCTTGATTATGAACATGGACAAACTCATGGTGGAAAAGAAAGAAAATGGCGCTATGGTTTTGTTATTCAAAACCCATTAGTTGATGATGAAGGAAATTTAGTAAGAGATTCTAATGGAATAATTGAAGGAGCACAGAGATGGCAAATGCCACTTCCAATGCATTCTGGTGAAATAAAACATATGCCAGGAGAATATGATCCATTATTTGATACTTTATTTGGAATGACAGATGCAGTAGTTAGACTTCCAGATGTTATTGGTAAAGGGGTTCAAGGTAAGGTTGGCCCATATTTCAGATATGTACGTCCAAAAGAAGCAAGAGTAGTTCGTGGAGTTTGGGGTAAACGTGGGTTTAAGGAGAGTGCTCAATATAATGTATTCTTATTATGGGGCGTTGATCATGGTTACACGGATCTAGCAGCTAGAATGTGTCGTGATAAATCAAAACAAGATAAACAAGAAGCAGCTTAATCTTATATACCCTTTTTCTAAACATCTATCATGGTTTTGTTATATGTTACAGTTATAGCAGTTATTGTTGCAGCTTTAGCAATAATAATGTTATGGGCAAAAAAAACTGGAAAAATAAAGAGTTTTGACAAAGAAACAGATTACAGAACTTATTTCATAATAGGAATTATTTGGATGGCTGTAGGAGTTCCATTAGGTATAGGAGAAGGATTTTCACCACTATGGATAATTGGTTTAGTATTCATGGGTGTTGGACTTGCAAATAGAGATAAATGGAAAGAACCAAAGAAATCTAAATTATCTCCTAAACAAAGAAAAAAGATGATATTACTTATTATTGTTGGTACAGCTGTTCTTGCAGTAGTATTAGCTACTTTCTTGGTATTGAAAGGATAATTTTTAACACCTAGTTAAAACAAACATATAAAAACGCTTAAATAAATTCTATTCTATGAAACAAACAATTGAAAACCTAGCAAAGGCTTTTATCGGAGAAAGCCAAGCTCGCAATAGATATACAATGTATGCAAAGGTTGCAAAAAAAGAAGGATTTGAACAAATATCTGAAATTTTTCTTCTAACAGCTGATAACGAACGAGAACATGCAAAATGGAACTTCCTTATGTTAAATAAGCTAACAAAAGGAAAAGAAGTTTCAGTTGATGCAGGATGCCCTACAGTTATTGGAAATACTGCAACAAACCTAAAAGCAGCAATTGAAGGTGAACATTATGAGACAACAACAATGTATCCTGAGTTTGCAAAAGCAGCTGCTAAGGAAGGTTTGAAAGCTGTTGCTGAACGTTTATCAGCAATAGGAATTGCAGAAAAACATCATGAAGAAAGGTACAAAGATTTATTAAAACAAGTCCAAGGAAAGGCTATTTTGAAAAAATCCAAAAATGTCAAATGGGTATGTAGAAAATGTGGTTTTGTACATGAAGATAAAGAACCGCCAAAAAATTGCCCTGCATGCAGTCATCCAAAGGAATATTTTGAATTAAGATGCGAGTGTTATTGATTTCCTTTTTTCATTCTTTTTATACTATCTATTCTATAGAATAGACATGGCAAAAAGGAAAAAACCACCTGTAAAAAAAACCAAAAATGTTACAGTATTAGCAAAAGGTAAAACAAGAGAAGAAGAAGAAAGATTTTATGACAGATTTTCAGCCAGACAATTAAATGCGGTTTTATTACTAATACTTGCTACTACATTCCTTGTTCAAGGAATAATGAATTATCTTGAAATGTTTGGAATGCAGGAATTTGTAAAACCATGGCTTACATGGATATTATTCTCATTATTATTGTTAATTTCGTCTGTAGTAACAATTACCTTAGGAGGTATATTGTTTCCGCTTAAAGTCAAACGAGAAGTAAATATTATAAGTTTTATATCATTCATATTTGGATTTATATTCTTCATAGTTGCACTATTCTTCTTACTATTTATAATTTTACTAGCTTAAGATAAACGGAGGTTTAATTATGGGATGCTGTTGTTGCGACGACGATAAAGATAAGAAGAAAAAGAAGAAAAAGTGATTTTTAAACATTATTTATTTTTTCAATTTTATTTTAAAAGTATTATATCCAATTATTTCTAGGGTGTTTCTATGAGTGAAATTCATACAATAGATGAAGAAGGAAATGAAAAACATGTGCCAGTTATAGAAAAAACAGAAAATGGTATAAAAATTAAAGTTGGTTCAGTTCCTCATCCAATGGAAGAAGAGCATTATATTCAATGGATTGAGATTGAATCTGATGGAAAAAAACAGAAAAAAGACCTAAACCCAGGCGATTTGCCCGAAGCTGAATTTAAAACAACTGAAAACGTTATAGCATTTGCAATGTGCAATGTTCATGGTATATGGAAGAGTTAATATGAAAAAACTTCTAAAAGAACTTGAGATTCTACGAAATAGCAAAATAAAACCTGTAGTTAATCAGAAAATGAAAGAATTCAAAGAACTTGGTAAAAGATCAAACAAAGAACTTTTTAAAGAACTCTGCTTTTGTCTACTAACTGCAAACTATAATGCTGTAGGTGGCATTAAGATTCAAAAAGCAATTAACAACGGTTTCTACACATTAAATGAAAAACAACTCTCTAAAAAACTCAAAGAATTAGGACACAGATTTCCAAATGCACGTGCAAAATACATTGCAGAAGCACAGCAACATAAAACAAAATTAAAGTCAATATTAGCTAATACTGAAGATCAAGAAGCAAGAGAGTGGTTAGTGCAAAATGTAAAAGGATTAGGCATGAAAGAAGCTTCTCACTTTCTAAGAAATATAGGACATGAAAATTTAGCAATAATTGATTTTCATATTATAGATATTTTAGCTGATAATAAATTAATAGAAAAACCAAAAACAATGACACCTAATAAATATTTGGAAATAGAACAAATTCTAAAAGATTTAGGGAAAAAAATAAATATGAATATGTCAGAATTAGATTTATATCTCTGGTATATGGAGACAGGTAAGATTTTGAAATGATTTATATCCAAGAAACACAGTAATATTTATGTCTGAATTATTATTTGCTTTGATAAGTGTAATATTAGTGAGTCTTGTATCACTAATAGGAATAATCACTTTTTCAATTAATATCAAAAAACTTAGTAAAATTCTAATTTATTTAGTAAGTTTCTCAGTAGGTGCCTTATTTGGAGGAGCTTTTCTTCATTTATTGCCAGAAGCAGTTGCATCTATTGGATTAACTGTTGAGGTTTCTATGGCTTTACTTTCAGGAATAATAGTATTCTTTGTTCTAGAAAAATTTGTTCATTGGCACCACTGCCACGATATAGATTGTGTACAAGAACCAAGACACATTGCATACATGAACATTGCAGGAGAGATTATTCACAATTTTATAGATGGTTTAGTAATAGGATCTGCATACATTGTCAATGTATCTGCAGGAATAAGTGTCACATTAGCAGTAATATTCCATGAAATACCTCAAGAAATAGGAGATTTCGCTGTTTTGATACATAGCGGATTCTCAAGAAAAAAAGCATTAATTTCAAATTTCCTAGTAGCATTAACTTCTATAATAGGAGTTATTGCATCATTTGCAATGGCAACATATTTCCAAGCTTTACTACCATTATTATTACCATTTGCAGCAGGCGGGTTTATCTACATTGCAGGTACAGACCTAATACCGGAATTACACAAAGAATCTGGACTTAAACGTTCATTTGGTCAGCTTGTAATGTTTGTTTTAGGTATAGCAATCATGTATGCACTGCTATTACAATAGATATATATGCTTGAGGAAACAATTATTATTAGGTAATTATAATGTGCAGATTAATGAAAAAAATGAAAAACACGTCACCAAAAGTGCTTATGGCATACGCTCTAGGTAAATTCCTCGGAGGACTCGGAATTGGAATTTTACTTGTAAGTTATTTGCCTGATGCAATGGCAACCGATAGTTGGATAACTACAGGTTGGGTTGTCTTTGCAATAGCAGTAATAATTGGCATTGCAGTTCTTAGAGAACTTCATAGAAAAAGATCTATTGTAGAAAAAATAGCTGAAAGATTTGATTAATCTAAAACAGCTTTTTCAACTCTTTTAGAAACCTCTTCTATTGAGCCTTTGCTACTGACTCTAACAACAACGCCTTTTTTCTCATAATGTTTTATAACAGGCATTACTTTTTTTTCAAAGAACTGAAGTCGCTGTTTTATAGCAGCTGGTTTATCATCTTCTCTTTGATATAATTTGCCACTACATTTATTACATACACCTTCTTTCTTTGGAACTTTACTAGGAATATTATATATTTCACCACATTCTTTGCAAGTCCATCTTCCACCTAAACGTTTAACAATTTCTTTTTCAGATAATTCCATTACAACTAGTTTATCAACAGTGGCAATTTTATCAATAGAATTTGCTTGATCCATATCTCTTGGAAAACCATCAATTATAATTCCTTTTTTATATTTTGGACTTTTCAAAGATTTTTTCAGTATTTTAATAGTCCATTCAAATGGAACAAGTTTTCCTGCTTTAACATAAGAATCAATTTTTTTTCCTAGAGCACTCTTTTCTTTTGCAGCTTCACGTAAAGCATCACCCATTGAAAAATGATTTATTCCTATTTTCTTACCTATTATTTTTGCATGAGTACCTTTTCCAGTTCCTGAAGCTCCGAGAAAAACTATAATCATTCTTTCACCTTTTCCATTAGTTTATCTAATTCCATATTTAAATCATTGACTGAGCCCTCATTAAGCAAGTGAAAGTCAGCCATTGCAATAGGACCAGCTTTTTCTATATTCTCCACTTCAGCATAATCCCTAGATTTAGCTTGTTTTACACTAGCTGGTCGATTCCTCATTTTCTCATCAATTTCCTTTCTTTCAGATAAACGCTTATATCTGATTTCAGGAGAAGCATGAACAGCAACAATCTTTATCTTATCACCATATTTTTCCTTTAACCATTTATATTCTGACCATGAATATAATCCATCTACAACAACATTACCATTTTTTAACAATTCATCAATCTTAGGAGCATTCAATATAGCAAAAGCACCCATTCCATGCTCTTTTCGAACACCTTCTCTTATCCCTTTTTCATTTTCCTCTGTAGGTTCTAACCCCTTTTCTTTAACAATATCCAAAGTTATCTGACCAAATCTGAGAAAATGGTATCCTTTATCAACTAAGAAGTCAGATACAACTGATTTTCCAGAACCAGTCATTCCAACAACAGCAACAATAATACTCATAAGAACTCTTTTTAATTCTGAAACTTAAATGTATAAGCATGACACTAAAGAAATTACTGTCAGAGGTTTTAGATGAAAAAGAGATGCAATTTGTTCCAACATCCTTTGATATTGTAGGAAATAAGGAAAAAGCAGTTGCTATAATTGAAATACCTCCAGAACTGGAATCACGCAAGCGCGAAATTGCAAATACACTAATGAAAAAACACAAGAATGTTGAAAGTGTTTTAGCAAAACGAGCTCCACGTTCAGGTATATTCCGTCTACATGATTATGAACTATTAGCAGGAGATAAAGATACAACTGTTATCCATACTGAATCAGGATGTAGATTTATTTTAGATCCACAAAAAACATATTTTTCTACAAGAGAGTCTACAGAACGAATGAGAATAGCTGAACAAGTTAAAGATAAAGAAGTAGTAGCAGTATTCTTTGCAGGTATAGGACCATTTGCAGTTGTAATTGCTAAAAAAGCAAATCCATCATTAGTAATAGGAATTGAAATTAATCCTGATGCTACAAAATATTTTAGAAAAAATGTTAGATTAAACAAATTAACTAATGTTGAAGTTGTAGAAGGAGATGTAAAAATTCAAGCTCCAAAATACTATCAAGTAGCTGATAGAATTGTAATGCCATTACCTGAGACAGCTCATGAATTCTTAGAAGAAGCTATGAATACATTAAAACCAGGAGGAACCTGTCACATGTATACATTTGCATCTACAAAAGAACTAATAGAAAAAAAACAAATTATCCAAAAAACTGCAGACCATATGAGTATTAAGGTAGAAGTAGGAGATGCTCATAAAGTATTGCAATGGGGACCAGACATCTGGAAATATAGAATTGATTTTAAGAAATTATAGATAAGAAACATTTATATCTAAAACAACATGCCATACATGAGGAGCATAAGTTTTCACTTTATTCTTCTTAATTTTATTTACTTTGTAACCATTCTCTTCAACAATCTCAGTAACTTTTTTCACTAATTTATCCCAACCAGCTTTCTCACTTTTATGAAAATCAGCTAAATCATGATAATGAATTATTCCAGTTTCTTTCAACATTTTCAAAGCAGCTGGTAAGTATACTTCAGTGTTTGGAAAATATCCCATTGATATTCTATCAGCAACCCCTTTCAACCTATCAGCAACTATACGACAATCACCAGGAATAGCTTCTATTTTATCTTCTAATTTATTCAATTCAATATTTTCTGATAAATAATAAAATGCATCTCTATTTTTCTCAATAGAATATACTTTTGCAGCATTCTTAGCCAAACCTAAAGAAAAATATCCAATTCCAGCAAACATATCAACTATAATCTCACTTCTGTTAATATCAGGAATCAACCGCTTTCTTTCAGCAAGATTTCCTTTTGAAAACATTACTTTTGCAACATTCAAAGAATATTGTAATCCATGTTCTTTATGTATTGTAGTTGTAGTAAACCCATCCTCAGCTTTCAATACTTTAATTTCTGGAATACGCAATTCACCACCTATTCCAGTAATCTCAGCAACAACATGAAAATTACTATATAATCCAAGAATAGCTTCAGCAATATGTTTTTTCTGTTTATCAGTTAAAGTTCGTAGACCAGTTTTAGTTTTCTTAGGAAGGAATTTTAATAATACAACATGTCCTATACCTTGATAACTTCCAGGAATCATTTCTTTTTTGATACCAGTAGATTTTGCAACATTCTCTCTAAAACCCATCTAACCACTCTATTCTATAGATGATAAAAATTAAATATGCGAAAATTAACCAAAAAAATAGTTGTTTTTAAGCCTTATTTCTAAATCAAAATCATGAATAAATCACAAAATAAGGAATTAATGGAAAAACAGGGATATCGGTTTATTGGTAAAAATAAGCACAGTGCTGTAAAAATATGCGAATGGTGTAGAGAATCTTTACGTGGTAAACGATTTTGCTATAAAGAGCAGTTCTATGGAAAAGAAGATGATATTGCAAGCCACCAATGTATTCAATTTACGCCTGTAGCATTTCATTGTACTCATAATTGCGAGTTTTGTTGGAGAATAGGTGAATTTGAACAAGTACCTAAAGACTTCAAATGGGATAAACCAAAAGAATTAGTAGATGAAGCAATTGAAGCTCATAAATTACTATTACAAGGTTTCAAAGGTGCAGAAAACCAAGATATTGAAAAATTCCAACAAGCAATGAAACCAAAGCAATTTGCTATATCATTAACAGGAGAACCAACACTATACCCATATTTACCAGAGTTAATCAATGAGATAACCTCTCGTGGTATAAGTGCATATATTGTAAGTAATGGTACAAACCCAGAAATGATCAAACAATTAGCTGAAAAAGGACAGCCAACTAAAATGTACATTACACTTCCAGCACCAGATGAAGAAACATACACGAAAATATGTCATCCAGCTATGAAAGATAGTTGGAAGAAAATATTGGAATCCTTATCTTTGTTAGAGAAATTCAAATCTAGTGTTATTAGACTTACACTTGTCAAAGATATGAATATAACCAATCCTAAAGCATATGCTGATTTAATCAAACAAGCAAATCCAGACTATGTTGAATTAAAAGCATTCATGTCAATTGGCGGAGCTAGAGAACGATTGTCAATTGATAGCATGCCTTCTCATGAGCAAGTTAAGGAATTTGCTCAAGAAATCGTGCAATATTTAGATAACCCTGTTAAACAATCTACTTTTAAGATTGTTGGAGAAAATCTTCCTAGTAGAGTGGTGGTACTGAGTGGGAATTGACACAGACGGCGTGGTTGATGAAATGGATAGACGAATTGATCATTATCGAGATAGTCGAGGCAATAAAGTTGACGAAGATATATATGAACCTATATTTGGATGTGACGCAGACGGTAATGTTGTTTATTTTGATGAATATGGACTTAGAGCACATGAATCATGTCCTGACCAAATAGCTGATATGGCAACAGGGCTTAATAATGTACCTTGTGTTCCTGGATGGGATGCTAGTTATTTGTCTGAACAACGTCCTTTCCGTCGGAACATGGCTTAACTTTAATTTCTCCACCAACAAATTCTTTATCTAGTTCTTTACCTTGTTGTAACATGTCTAAAAAGATAGCTAAAGCCGCTATCTCGCTGTGTGGTTGGGAAGTAATAGCTATATTATAGTCTACATTCTGGTAAACGAACGGAGGAACCTTTTCTCCACCCACAATAATAAGAATATCTCCTTTGTCCTTAGATTTTCCACGTATCTCATCAATCTTATCCTGCACAAGTAATCCATAGATTGTTAAATGAACTTTCACACCTTCAAAACTTTCAATAATCTTTTTCCAGTTTTTTTCATAAGAAACATCAATAGAAGAACCCCAGCGTTTATCAATATCACGAACACTATCCATTACTTTCTTGTCCTTGTCTCCTGAATAAATTACTTTCTTAACCCCAAGAGTACGAGAAGTTAATCCAACGTGTGTACTTATGCGTGCGTCGCGACCACACCGATGACCTAGTCTAAGAACAGTTATCATGTATAAGAATTAGAAACTATGGTTTTTATTGTTTTATTGGGCAGCTCTTCGAAGTTCAGCTTCTTTTATTTCTTCTCTGCTAGATAACATTGAACCAGAAATCCATGTGCCTCTATATATTTTAAGTGGGTTACCTGTTTTATTTAATGTTTCAAAAACACTTAGGGCAGTTGGTGCATCCATCCTTTTTGTTATTCCTGGTCTAATCGGATGCCCAAAAATTTGACATTCAACAGAATATGCAACGTCATTATCAGCCATAGTTTACTATCAACATGAAAATATAAATGTAGAAAGTGGGATAGCTTCTACTCTTTTTATAAAACAAATGACAATGTCAATTATGAAAAACACTTTGATCATAGGAATATATGTTCTATGGATTATAGCCAGTTATATCATAAGTTTTACCAGTCAAGGAATGAATTCTGACAATTTTACACATTTGTTAATAGCAGGTTTCTTGATTTTACAATTAATATCTTACCCAATTCTTAAGAAAATATCAAAACAGTTATCATCAAAGTACTTTTTCATACTTGCAGGAACTATTTTCGCTGCAATTGTTGAAGGATTTTATATGATATCAAATCCAGTAAATAAGGCTTTGATTATTACTACAGAAACAAGTTTTGTTGGTATAATAGGAAATTATGTCATAGATTTGATATTTACTATTCCAGTGTACATTGTCGTGTTCTTTGTAATCTGGCATTTCATAAACAAATATGATTATGAAATATGGCAATACTTGTTATTATTCGGACTTGCTCAAGCATTAGGAGATGGATTATTCTTTTTCATATCAGCACCATTAGCATTAATTCTAATACCATATGTTATGATGAATTATCATTCAATGAACTTAATACCTTTCCTTTCAGTTAAAGACAATATTAGTCCAAATAAATCAGGTATTATGAAATATCTACTGCCTTTTATTTCGATAATAATTATCTACTTTATTGCTGGTTTCTTAATCAATTTCATTGGTTCATCTATTGGGTTATTTATATAAGAAATAGCCCCGGACGGATTCGAACCGTCGTCTCCGGTTTACTTCACCAGAAAGGTTCCAAAGACCAGAATCCTTGACCACTAGACTACGGGGCTGTGCATTGATATTACTCTCCTGTTGGATTTTTAATGTTTTCTAACAATACATAATCATGAGTTCAAATGCATCTTTAAAAGATATATCTACTGTTCTAGATTTTCCTGCTAGAGGTGTGAAGTTTGAATTGGAAACTCCTTGGATGATCACTTCGGGTATTTTATCCCATCCAGGAGCTTTCAGGCGATATGCTGGTTGTTTTAGTGCAGGAATTGGAAAAAGTATTGGTTATGATGTAAGAGAAGGAGACCAGACACCAGTTACAGCTGAAGTAAGGTCTGGCGGAAAATTCATCGGACTTATAAATGCAGTTGGCTTGTCAAATATTGGCCGTGAAAGAGCTTTTGAAGAATTACAAGAGATATATCCAAAATTAAACGAAGCAGGAATATATTTCTTTGCTTCTATATTTGGAGATACAGCTGAGGAAATGGCAGCTGTTGTTGAAAAACTGGATCCAGTATGTGATGCTTTTGAACTTAATGATTCCTGTCCAAATATCAAACCAGGTGAATCTAGCGGAATATCAATAGGAAAAAAACCTGAATTAGTAGCTGTAACTACGAGAGCAGTGCGAAGAGTAACAGACAAACCAATATGGATAAAACATACAGCAGCAGTCTACATCTATAGCCCATCACTTGCTATGGAAGTTGCATTAGCAGGACAGGAAGAAGGAGCTGATGGGCATTCAACTATAAATACAGTTCCAGGTGGTATGGTAATTGATATTCACGCAAGAAGACCAATTCTCAGTAGAGATTATGGAGGGTTATCTGGTCCAGCTGTCAGACCAATAGCCGTAGGTCATATATATGCTCTTTATGAAACATTAGGACCTGATGTTCCTTTGATAGGTGTAGGTGGTATAGAAACAGCAGAAAATGTTGTAGAACGTGTGGAAGCAGGTGCAAGTGCCGTTGCTATTGGAACTGTGTTGAGAAACAAAGATGAAGAAGGTATTATAGAATATGCTACAGGAATGGAAAATGATTTGAAAGGATTATTAGAAGAACTTGATGTGGATTCCTTAATGGAATTAAGAGGTGCAGCCCACAGGTGATTTTATGAGTGAATTTGTACCAGTTAAAATAGAGGAAATTATTGATGAAGGTAGAGACACAAAAACATTTAGATTTGATAATGATTACGGTTATGCTGACAAGGATACTCTTAAACCAGGTCGATTTTTAACTGCATGGCTACCAGATACAGGTACTGCTCCTTTCTCATTTTCTTACGGTGCTGAGGATGAGGCACCAGGAATAACTGTCCACAAATTTAATGATGAAGATGAAGAAGAGAAAGATAGAGTAGGTCGCCCTGTCCGAAGCTTTACCTCTGTATTATTTGATAAAGAAGTTGGTGATACTTTACACGTCTCTTATCCAAGAGGCAATTCTTTCTCAAAATTTAAACAATATGATAGAAAGTGCTATATTGGTGGTGGCTGCGGAGCACCTCCTCTAGCATTTCTTGCTGAGTCAGATATTAATAAGTATGGTTTCGATGTCTTCTTACTTGGTGCCAAAACAGATGTAGAATTATTGTTTGAGGACAGAATAAAAAAAGCTATGAGACATGAGGACTTCAATAATGTTTTTGTTTCAACAGACGATGGCTCTTACGGACAACCTGGTCGTGTAACAGAATTAATAAAGCAAGTTGATCTGCGAAAAGGAGCAACAACTATCTATATATGTGGCCCAGAAGCAATGATGAAAGCAGCTGCTGATATGCTTGTTGAAGATGGTCATGATCCAAGAGACATATTAATTCTGATGGAAAGATACATGAAGTGTGGTATTGGTTTATGCGGATCATGTGACTGCGGAGGTAGACGTGTATGCGTAGATGGCCCTGTATTTGCATACAGTGAATTACAAGATACTGAGTTTGGTACTTTAAGAAGAGAAAGAAGCGGTCTTTATGTTCCTATTGTAAAACCTTAAAAACACTCTATCACACTATTCTATCAGGTGCATTGTACGCGTCCAGCTACTTTTGCTCTCAAGGGTATTTGAGTGATTTGAAATGAAATTACTGTTATTGGATTCAGAATTCATAGAATATGAACCAAAAAAGAAAGCTATAGCTAGTGCTGAGAAGGTTCCTAAACAACTAACTAGAGTTGATAATTGCTTAGTTGTATTTGTTTCTGTTGAAAAAGAAGATGAAAAAGATATTTCTGCAATAGCAGTAAAAGCTGTTGAAGAAATTGATGGTGTTGCAAAACAAATTGCTCAGAAAAAAATAGTTGTTTATCCTTGGGTTCATCTAAGTCACAATCCTTCATCTCCAGGACCAGCATTAACATGCGTAAAGCAGATAGAAGAACTTTTGAATTTAGGTGGAAAATATGAAGAAATTCATAGAGTTCCTTTTGGTTGGTACAAGTCATTTAATATCAAAGATAAAGGACATCCTTTAGCGGAATTATCCAGAGAAATTTATGTTGATAAAAATGCAAAGAGCGAAACAAAAGAAGACGAGCATACAAGTAAAGCTGTGAAAAAAGAAGCAGAATTAAAATCACAGTGGTATATCATGACTCCTGATGGAAAAATGATTGATGTATCTAAATTTAATTTTTCTGGGCATCATGCATTAAAAGCATTTTCAGATTATGAGATAAGTGGTACAAGAGAAACTCGAGGAAAAGATCCTTTGCATATCCCTCTTATGAGAAAAATGCAGTTAGTTGATTTTGAACCAGGAAGTGATCCAGGTAATCTACGATGGTATCCTAATGGAGAATTAATAAAAAACTTAATGGAAGATCACATTACAAACGTATTAACAGATTACGGTGCAATGAAAGTTGAAACTCCTATTATGTATGATTTTCATCATCCAGCATTAGAAAAATATCTTAATCGTTTTCCTGCTAGACAATATACAATAATGTCTGATAAGAAAGAATTATTTTTAAGATTCAGTGCTTGTTTTGGTCAATATCTTATCAAACATGATGCAAGTATCTCTTACAAGAACTTACCACTAAAAATGTATGAATTAACTCATTATTCTTTTAGACGTGAAAAATCTGGAGAATTGTCAGGTTTACGAAGATTAAGGGGATTCACAATGCCTGATATGCATACTTTATGTAAAGATATAGAATCTGCAAAGCAAGAGTTTAGCCAACAATTTGATTTATGCATGGATTGGATGAAAGATGTAGACGTCCCATATGTTGCTGGTTTTCGTTTCGTTAAATCATTTTTCGATGAAAATAAAGAATACATAACTGATATAGTTAAGCGTTTAGATAAACCTGTTTTAATTGAATTATGGGATAAACAATTCTTTTATTTTGTAATGAAGTTTGAATTTAATTTTGTAGATTCAACAGGTAAAGCAGCTGCATTAAGTACTGTGCAGATAGATACTGAAAATACAGAAAGATTTGGAATAAAATATACAGACACTGATAATAAAAGAAAATTTCCATTAATGCTGCATGCTTCAGTATCTGGAGGAATTGATAGAAACTTATATGCTATATTAGAACATGCTGGCCTTAAACATGAGCAAGATAAAATAAATCCATTATTTCCATTATGGTTATCACCAACTCAAGTTAGATTAGCACCAGTAAATGATACATTCATAAAAGACTGTGAGAAAATTGCTAAGCAATTAGTAGAAGCAGGTATTAGAGCTGATGTAGATGATAGATCAGATACAGTTGGTAAGAAAATTAGAGATGCAGAAATTGATTGGATTCCTTTTATTGTAGTTTATGGTGAAAAAGAAAAGTCCTCAGGAAAATTAGCTGTTCGTTTCAGAGAAAATGGTCAAGTTAAGCAATTGTCAGGCGATGAATTAATTAAATTAATTAAACAAGAAACAAAAGGATATCCATTTAGAAAAAGTACAATGAATATGTTACTTTCTAAGAGACCTGTATTTGTTGGTTAAGATTTATCTAAATCTAGTAGATCTTTCATATGTTTTTTACTTGCACCAGAAATTACTTTTATTCCAATTGCTATAACAATAATAAAAACAATACTAATTACCACTGCATATAGAACAATTACAGGAACTTTAAACCTAGGACAATCGAGTGAACAATTATTAGAGTCTTCTCCAGATTCGCATATGTTATTTAAATTACACACAACAGTTACTTCTTTACCATTATCATATATTGTTCTATCACCACTTTCAACAGGAGTTTGTTCTTGAGTAATATCAATAAAAATTGAAGTAGTTGGAGAATCTAGTAAAGTTGTTGCTGTGCTTATTGTACTTGTTGCAGTAGTTAACGTAGAAGTTAAAGTACTAGTTAACGTAGAAGTTGAAGTAGTAGATGTTACGAATGACGTAGTTGCCATAGTTCCAGACTCACCAGCTTCTCTCATTTGCAAATAATCAAAACTCCATCTATAACTCTGACTAAACTGTTTACCTCTAGTGATCCATGCTCCTTCAACACCTCCTTCAAAAGCTAGATCTCCTCTATCTCTATATGTTTCATCTCCAGTTATCATATACATCCAGCCATAAACTGGAGCTATCAAAAGATTCAAATCTGGAGCACCATTTGTATTAAGTGTATCGCAAGGAACCATACCAGAACAACTATACTTTCTATAATAAAATGATTTATCTTCTGCAATCCATGCATTATCCCATATAGTATCAAGACCTTCTTTTATTGCAGGAATTATTCTAGGATCTTGTTCAACTTCATTATAATAATAAATCAACGCTTCTGAGGTAAGAGCAAACATAAAAGGAGCAAAGCAATAGTTGTTTGAAGTAGAAAATTCTCCATTAAGAGTTTTAATACATGCTGGTGTATTAGTAACTTCACCATTTTCAAACCATTGATCAATATGACCAAGAGAATGATTTAATAATAAATATAATCTTTCTTTTCGCGGTTCTCCTATTTTTTCAGAAGTTATGTAAGCATTAATAACATAAGCAGTTTCCCTGCTTCTAGTTTCTGGTTCAGTTGATGTAGGAGAAGTTGTTTCAGGAGCATATGCAGCTTTAGTTGATAAACGTATAACAGCATACTCTGATAATTCTTCTCCTGTTCTAAGATAATCTCTATATACTCCATGAGGAAATATTCGCCAACCAGTTGTACCTCCTATAGCATATGGTCTATACACTGATTTTACATAGTCAGAACAAAGATACCAGGAATTATCCCCAGTATATTCTGCAATATTATGATAAACTCTTATTCCATCATAATACCAGACTCCACCTTCCCATGTAGTATGACTTTGTATTGTTTCATTGTTACAATGTTTGGTACCAAATTCAATCATATTTGCTTCCCAATTTGCAATAACAGAATCAAAATCTGTTACTAATCCTGTAATAGCTCCTGTAGCCCCATTACCATTAGAAACAAAAATAATTACAAATGCTGCGCATATGGCAACAGCTAGTACTAAAATCAACTTTTTCATAACATTATTTGTTTTAGGCCAATATATCCTTATCTTTCTTAACAATTCTTTCAAACCCAAGGACCAGAACAAAACCAACAATAGCTGGAATAATAATATAAATCAACTCTGAACCACTTGAAACAATGTTATTATATGGTAAACGTAAAGCACCTAACATTAATCCAATCAAAAATGCCATTGTTTGAGCTTCATATTTCTTAAGTAAACGTTTCAAAACATGTGAGAACCCAAGTAAACCTACAATAGCACCAGCAGCAAATGCACTTATCTCTGTAAATTGCATACCATTCAAAACTGAAATCATAAATTCATACTGCCCAAGTAAAAGCAAAATAAAAGAGCCAGATATACCTGGCAATATCATCGCACATATTGCAATAACACCTGAAATAAATAGAATTGGCAAAGTATGGTTTGATATTAATGTAGTTAATCCAGAAATATAAAATGCAAATACAAATCCTATAATAACATAAATCAAATTACGTAAAGGAAACNTTTCAGTTTGTTTGTAAACAAAAATAGCTGATGCAAGTATTAATCCAAAAAATAATGCATATGTAGGACCTGTGAAATCTACTAAAAATATATTCATAACTTTTGCTAAAGTAACAAATGCAATACCTATTCCTAATAGAAGCGGTATAAAGAATTTGAAGTTAATACTTTTCAATGATGGACGAATATTGCTAATAGAAAATATCAATTCTTCATATATTCCAGTTATTAGAGCAATTGTACCACCAGATACACCAGGAATTATATCTGCCATTCCCATGAACAGCCCTTTCAAAAATAAGATAAAGGATTCTTTCATATTACGATTAGTCATAAGTTAAAATTTAAGAGAAGAATATAAAAAGAGTTAATGTTGGTACCCAATCTCTTCATTAGTGTTATTTCTCATTTTCAAATAAATAACAATAAGAATAACAAGAATAATTATAACAATAATATATAGAAGATAATCAGGCATTGCACTCTCTTCTGTACCAACTAATATATCACTACCTTCTTCTGGAGTAGTACCAGATATATCAGAATCTGCAGAATCAGTAGGAATATCATTATCTAGTACATTAACATCAGGATTAGTAAATGGTATATCAACTTCACCTTCAATTACTCCTATTTGTCTTGAAATCTGCATAGTTTTATATCCCTGTTTACTTACTTGAACATTTATGATATAAGTTCCAATTTCATCTAATTGTAAAGTAGACGGAATCTGTACATCTTCCATATTACCAGAAGGAGAAGTTAAACTTGCTATTATTGAAGGATTTGAAACTTTTGAAGTATAATCCAAATTAATCTGCTCATTTTTCAAGAAAACTATTTTTTCTAAATCAATACTAAAAGAAAAGCTTGGCAAAGCAGATATTTCAAATGTTTTTTCTTCTCTTTGTTGGATTGGAGAAGTTACTTCTACATAAGATGTACAAGTCTGAGAGTCCATACCAAATATAATAAAACCCGGATCATATACTTTGTTAATAGTTTCTTCAGATATTATTTCTTCATTATAATTCTCAAAAGGTATATTGTGAGTGGAACATTCAGCCCATGCCTTAAAAGAAAGATTATAATCTTGATCACTTGTTATATTATATGAAAACGATAAAGGAGTTTCTTCATAAAATTTTTCTTCGATATTTATATCAATAATTAAACTTGCATAACCTAAATTTATATTCAAAATTAATAACAATATTATAATAATTAAAAAAGTGTTTCTCATATTACTCACATCTTCCGGTTGTCATACTACAACTCTGTCCTTCTGGACATCCACATAATAAACATGTAAATATTTCATTAGTAAATTCTCCATCCCAGCAATATTCATAAGAAATATCACTACAACTTCCTTTTGAGACACAATTAGGTCCTTCGTAACAACCAGGAGAGCAACATTCTTCAACACGCTCTAGTAATATGTCATTATCACAATATTGTAATTGATTAACTGTAGAACATTCTCCATACGGAGTGCAGTCTTCACATACATCTGTCTTACATTCCCCTCCGCAATAATGATAACCTTGCTCACATGACTGCAATTTAAATCTAATTGGAACAGTTTCAAACAAATTTTCTGTATCAGAAATATCAAAAGAAGAAAAAGTTTTAGTATCTATAAAGATTCCTACCAACACATATTTACTATTTCCTATTTTTTCTTCATTTATAATTAAAGTATTTATTTCTCCTGGCAATTTTACTAGCATTGTTACCTTTTCGTAGTTTTTATTCAATGGAAGAGGGCCAATTTTTATACCAAGTAATAATCTATGATTAGATATATAACTATGGTTAAGAGTATAGCCTCTTTGATAATAAACCATAAGAGAATCATTTTCAGTAGCCTGGGCAAATTGATATTTAACAAAATCCGCATTAACTAACTGAGGTACATACCCCATATTACTCATATGATCAAATTTTACAGGGATTTCCGCAACTTTCAGATGAAGCTCATAAGTATAATTTCCAAGATTTATTATTTCCGATTGAGGAAATTCATAAGAAGGATTCAATTTAAAAGATGGGTCACCTAATAGACCCATTGTCTGGCCGGATTCTTGAATGCCCGAAGTGAAATACCTTATAATTTCCGATGACCCAGACATTAAAGAAGCATATCCTATTGTTTTTCCTGCAAGGATATTACTCGCAATTCCACCTAAATTAGAATATCCTCCTCCTTCCATCATTCCCCACCATCCAATCGCTCCTTTTCTTAATGCTTGTGCACACATCAAAGTATAATGTTTATGTTCTGAATATATACACGTTGAACAAGCATTAGCAACTACAAAGGTATTTTGAAGCTGCGGCCAAGCAGTAGAATAAATCCCAAGTATTGCATGGTTACCATGGTCATCATAATATATAACAGATTTATTCTCATAATCTCCAGAAAGTGGTCTAGGAATACTCCCATCATAATTAATTACTTGATTACTATTATACCCAAGTTCATTTAAAATTTCATTGTATGCAATTGAGCCAGCTAAGGAATCTGTAAAATCACCTGCCAAAGTCACTGTTTCTTTTGAGATAGGCAATTTATCATAAAAAAGAACCCTCCCAAGATAACTAAAAACATCGGTAGAAGTTATACCATAAATTCTTCCAGGTATCAGCATATATAATTCTTCTTCATCACTGAAAGTAGGATAAACTGACATATCAGTTAAAAATTCCGAATTAGCATCGCGCCAATATGAGCTTTCTATCGCATCCGATGTTCCCATAATAGTAAGAAACCCCCTCAAAATATTCCAAGACAATGATTTTGTTTCTATAAGTAAATCTATATCTTCTACAATATTATTAGAAGTAGTTAAAATTATCTCATGTTTAGCACTTGCTAAAATCGGAGAAGCTAAACTTGTCTTAGAATAAATTTCATGAAGTAAATTAATGGACTTTTCAGGTGCAAAATCTTGTGTAATTTTTATATCCAAATCATCTGGATTAACTAAAATAATTTTATTTGTATGTGTTTCGTCAACATATTTTTGTTGCAATTGTTCTAAATTATAATTTTCACTACATAGTTGTGAAGGCGAAACAGAACCTATACAAATCAAATTTCTTCCAGAAAAAATAGCGGAATTGTCATTTATAGTTCCTTCTATAACGAGATGAGCATTAATCAAAGACGCGTAAGTTGAAGCTAACAAAGCAATTTCATAATCATCTTCAACATAAACAATATTTTCATAAGATTGCCAATAAGATAAATAATCCTGAGTATTTATCCTTCGGATTTGATTTTGATGTAAGCCAGCACCCAATTCTGCTTGAGCAATTAAAAGATTATCTAATTCTTGAGGAGTATTTCCAATAATAGTGACTCTGTCGGGAGAATATTGTTGCATAAAATAAATTGAAGAATCAATATCAAATCCAGTATCTTCTTCATGATAAACTAAAGTTGGATAAACACAAACATTTTCTGGAGTTCCATGCCCTCTTTGACAATTACTTACATCCCCATATTGCTGTGTCCATGTTGTCAAAGGAACTAAAGGAAGAACATCTCTCCAATTTTCATCNGAAATCAAGAACACTTCTTTATTNTCATATTTTGTCATATCTTTTTGATTTATAGCAAGTGTAGTAGTTGTTGTCGTAGATGAAGTGTTTATAGTTGTAGTAGTATCAGGTAGTACACATAAATTATTTATTTCATCAAAAACATAATCCGGTCCACAATCAATTGCTATGGTAGTTGTAGTTATTACACTTTGATATTCTTGTAAAATTTCATTTTCAGATAATACCCTATTCCATATCTTTACATTATCCATCAAACCATTGAAATTATCACGAGAACCGCCAACATATGCACCAATTTCTAAATTATAAGGAGAATCATCTGGAACTTCTCCGCGAGAAGCATCTTGTCTAAGATATGATACTTCCTGACCATTGACATATAATCTTATTTTTCTGTCACCAGTATTGTCATAAGTCATTACAACATAATTCCATGCATCCATTGTAATAGCATTATTTACACTTGAAGATCTTCCAGATTTTGTATCATCTATATTCTGAATATAAGCTCTTAGTTTATTATTACTACCAATAAACAGCCATTTACTCCATGAAGTTCCATACCCTTTCTTATGCATGATAGTAGTATATTGTTCAGTGTCAGATGGACGAATCCATACAGACCAAGTAAATGATTGTAAGTTGTTTATTGAATCTGCAGCAGGAATATAACTTTTAACATAAATATAACTTTCTCCATCAAAATATGAAGAATTCCCATCTATTGGAAAAAAATCAGCAAAGTTAATATTACCAACCATATAACCATGATTTATACCTATCTCATCCTTAGCATTTCCTTCAAACTTATAATGAGATATAAGAGTATCATCTATTGTTGTAGTGGTTGTTTCAACTGTAGTTGTTGTAATGCATGCACCATTATTACAATTATTTTCACATGGGAACCATTCTCCAGATGAAAAACCATCTTCTTTACAATAATACTCAAATACTCGACTTGTTGAACTATAACAAAGGTCTGTAGTTTGTCCACCATTTCTATCAGTAACAGTTCCTTTCAAATTTGGTTTTTTCCCACCATCAGTATCATCACAGTTTAAAACTGTAGTTTCAGTAGTAGTTGTTTCAATAGTTGTAGTTACAATTGAAGTACTTGTTGTTAAAGAAGTTGTTGTAATTTCACCTTCAACCAACTCCTGAATCTCACTCTCATTTAAAACCGCACTATAAACTTTGAAATCGTCTATCATTCCATCAAAATTTTGCAAAGCAGCCCTCCCACCAATTTGCCATGCATAACCAGCACTAAAATTATTATTTTCACATGATTTCATTATTATTTCACAAGCTTGCTTCCTTCCTTGTCGGATGTTTGCTTCCTTGTCGGGTGTCTGTTTCCTTGTCGGGTGTCTGTTTCCTTGTCGGGTGTCTGTTTCCTTGTCGGGTGTCTGTTTCCTTGTCAGGTGTCTGTTTC
>NZEE01000027.1 GCA_002688965.1 archaeon
GAAAAAACTTGATGAAAATCCTAAAGAATTGGAAGTTTTAGGTGATGGTAATCAAGTAAAGTCATATTTACATGTATTTGATTGTGTAGGTGGAATGTTATTTGCTATTGAGCATTCTAGTGATGAAATTAATTTATTTAATTTAGGTTCTGATGATCAGATAACTGTTAAAGAAATTACTGATATAGTTATACAAGAATTAGCTCCTAATGCAAAAGCAAGATATACTGGTGGAGATAGAGGATGGAAAGGCGATGTACCTAAGATGTTTCTAGATAATTCTAAAATCAAGTCATTGGGATGGAAACCTAAGTATAATTCCAAAGACGCTGTTTTAGAAAGTGTGAAATCATTGAAGTGATAATATGAAAGTATTATTAGTAAATATTGTTGATCCTAGAGACACAGAGGCTATACCACACTTAGGTATAGCTTATGTTGGAACTTATTTGAAGAAAAATGGTTATACAGATGTGAAAGTTGTTTCAAGTCCTGTTGATTATGCAAAAGAAAAAGCTGACATTGTAGGATTTTCGTGTGTTTCTCAGAATTATCAGATTGCAATGAAAGAAGCTAAGAAAGCTAAGGAATCTGGTGCTGTTACTGTAATAGGTGGAGTTCATGTTACTATTTTGCCTAACACGCTTGACGAAAGTATGGATGTTGCTGTTATTGGTGAAGGTGAAAAGACATTTTCTGAATTAGTTGAGAATATAGAGAAAAATGGTTTATCTGGTTTGGATAAAATTAAGGGAATTGCTTATTGGAAAGATGGTAAATTGAAAAAGACAGAGCCACGTCCTATGGTNGAAGATTTAGATGAATTTCCACTTCCTGATAGAAAAATGATGCCAGAAACCAATATGCCTACTATGATTACTTCTAGAGGATGTCCATTCAANTGTGTATTTTGTTGTTCAAATAAATTATGGCCTAAAACTAGATTTAGGTCAGCTGGAAATGTTGTTAAAGAGATACGTGAGTTGTATGAGTCAGGTGCTAAACATATTTCATTTACAGATGATTTATTTATTGCCGATGTTAAACGTTTGAAAGAAATTGTTGCAGACTTGAAAAGGGATGGTATAAATGATAAGATGACTTTTACAATGTGGTGTAAAGCTTCTTTGATAAGAGATGATACTGTTGCTTTGTTAAGACAAATGAATACTGAATTGATTTCATTGGGATTAGAAAGTGGTAATCAGAAAATCTTAGAATATGCTAAGCAAGGTTCAGCTACTGTAGAAGATAATGAGAGAGCTGTGAGATTATTACGTAAAAATGGAATTAATGTTCAAGCTACTTTTGTTATAGGATTTCCAATGGATACAAAAGAAACTATAATGGATACTTACAATTATATCAAAAAGAGTAAACTAAATTCATTTGAAGTTTATATGTTAGCTCCATTACCAGCTACTCCTATATGGGAAATTGCTAAGAAAAGAGGGTTAGTTAGTGATGATAAGGACTTTGATTGGGAAACAATTGCTCATAGAGCTGAGTATGATATGAATAAGAAATTAGTTGTTACAGAAAATCTAAGTCCTAGAGAATTACATGATTTACATAAGAAGTTTGTATGGTTACGTAAAAAGAAAAAGTTAGGACATATGGCTCGAAATGCTGTGAAGCATCCGTATAGAATTCCTGGATATTTGAAAAGTAAGATGTTCTAAAATTTAGTAATATTATGTTTCTACGATGAATAATTAGAGGGTATATTAAGAATAATAATTATATTGTTTTTAAGTGTTCTTTGAAGTTTCTGATTTAAAAGAATGCTTATTTTTTTTTATATATGTCTGAAAAACGAGAAGAGATTGCTAATAACCGAGTAAAGGATTCGATTGAGATATTTTTTTCAGAGGGTCATTTACCTATTGTAAGTGATGAAGAAATACAAGTTTTGGCTGATAAAAATAAGAGACGATATTTGTTGGCTGAAGATAGAATGTATGGTATACAGGCAGATGCTGAACAATCTTATAGAAAACATCTAGCATCAACAGATCCTGAACTTTTTGAAATATATGTGAATTTGAAGGATAATTTGGATATGTCTGATGTGAAGAGAAATAGTCTATGGAAAACATATGGAGACGCCTTTGAAGATACATATTTTAAAAAAGAATATATTGAAAGAAGAACAAAAGCTTCAATAGATGATGATTCTGATTTTTTTGAAATGGCGGTATCGGAGATAGTTAGAAAAAATATATCTCATGAAGTTATTAATTGTATTTCATTTTGCAAAAAATATGGGTTAGATTCTGATCAAATTGATCGTTTTGTTGATATTTCTCAATATCTGAAGTATAGGGTTTCGGATGTTTTATACCCAAATGATATTGATGTTTATTTGGCAGAATGTTTGAATCATACTACACCGTTGACGATTTTATATTATTTTTGTCTTAGACAGCCTCATGATAATGGTGTACCAAATGTTTGTCCTAATTTAGATCCTTTTATTAAATTAGATAAAGATGGTGTGTCAAAAAAGAGATCTGGTAGAAGATATCGGGATCACTTAGATAGTGCTATTGAATTTAGTAGATTTATAGGTTTTGTTGAACCTGCGATTCATCATAAAGTGATTGTTGCTGATTATGATATTTATCGGTTTGATTCTGTTTATCATAATCGTCTACGTGCTCAGGCAGAATTGTATACAGAAGCAGTTGACAAATATGCGAATGGTATGATAGAAGTTACTTCACAGTCTCGTTTTTTTGATGATTTAGGTTATGATTTATCGTGGGAAGAAGAAGTTTTTGAGTCATTGATAGAAAATGATGGTAAATATATGTTAAAAGATATGGTTGAAAGAGAACGAATGAGTATATTAGAAAGAAAATCTAGATCACTGAATGATTGGAATCAAGAAAGAAATAATACTTTTACTGCTCGTTGGTTGGCTAGATGTTTATGTGAAGGAGCTACATTATCTGATAATACGCATAATTATTTACCTTCTTTATTTTTTCGTAATACAGCTATTGGTGTAACTTATAATATGTTACCAGAAACAAAACTTCCATTTATTAGTATTTTTAATGAAGATTGTGAAAAAAGCAGAGAGGATAGATAATAATGAGTGCTGAAATAATTGATAGGGAATCTCATTGGGTGTATAAAGATAAGATGACTAAATTATGGACTTTTCTTTATAGGGATATGTTGAATTTAGAAGATTATGCAGAAAGAGTTGAACATCGGCTTGAAAGAGGATATGGTAAAAAAGGTATTGAAAGATTGCGTCAGTTTACTGATATAGAAGGAAAATATGTATTAGATTCTGGATGTGGTTGCGGTGAATTTGTTTTAGAATCTCTTTTAGCTGGCATGGACCCTGTTGGTATTGAACCAGATGATAATTTTCTTGAATGTGCTGAATTGCTTCTAAAATCTTATGGATTTGATCCTAGTTCTCATCTTGTGAAATCAAAAGGTGAGAATACACCTTTTGATGATAATATATTTGATTTAATCATATCTAATTCGGTTATTGAGCATGTAGATGATCCCTCTCAATATCTTGATGAGATGATAAGAGTTATGAAGCCCGAAAGTTTGATGTGGCTTAAATGCCCGAACTATTTGCATCCATATGAGCGACATTATAAAAGATACTATCCCTTTTTTTTACCAGATAGACTTGTTCAGCTTTATTTTAACTTGATAACGGGAAATAATACAAATAATTTTTATACTTTTAATAGAATAACACCGTTTTTTGTTAAGAAGAAGCTTCAAACACGTGATGATGTTGATTATCGTGATCTATCAGAAGAAGAAAGTTCTGGTTTATTTCGTAGTGCTTTGGCTTATATTCAAATGTACCCTCAGATTGAACTTTTGATTAAAAAAGTTTAATTATAGAAAGGTTAAAACTGTTTCTTTTAAGGAATGTGTATGTCAGAACAAAGAGCGAATTTTCATAGAAGTAGACGAATGTTTTATTTATTAGGTAGTGCATTGGTAGTTGCCCAAGATAATGTACCTTGGTCTCATACTGAATGGATTAAACGAGATACTCCAGATCAGGCTGCTGATATAATAGCGAACCATACAAGAGGGTATGTTAGTAAAAATGATGATGTTTATTTTTACCGTGGTATGGATTTTAGAGTCGATGAAGAGACAGAACGAGAATTCTTTGATAGTTTTGAAGATTTAGCTGATGTATTTCAATTAGATCAAGAAGCTATGGTATATGGTGGTGTTATTCCTCAAGCTAAAAGAGGACAATGGCTTGCACAAAAAGAATACGGAACTATTGGAGAATGTTTACAAGATGTTGAACGAGGTATTACACCAGAAGGTCGTGAACTTTAGTTCTTTAAAAAATCTAGTTCTGAATAGGTATTATGAGTGAATTAAAGGAAGAGTTTCAGATTTCAAAAACTATTGGATTAGAAGAATATGATCAGTTTATGGAACAGAATCCGATTGAACAAAAACATATGATTAAAGCTATAATTAAAATTTATAAAAATAAAAAAAATCTGAAAATTTTAGAGATTGGTTCTGGAACTGGTAGATTTACAAAAAAAATTATTAAGTATTTTCCAGAGATTAGCCTTCAGTTAATTGAACCAGATAAAGAATGTATTATTGGATTGAAAAAATTATTTTCTAAAAATAAAAATGTTAAAATTATTCAAAGTTCAGCTGAAAAAGCAGTTATTGCTGAAAATTTTGATATTATTTTTATGGCAACATCGTTTCATCATATACCTTATAAATATAAAAAAAAGGTTTTGCAAAAAATATTCAATTCACTTAGTACAGATGGT
This sequence comes from archaeon, assembly GCA_002688965.1. The sequence continues at coordinate 4,806 of NZEE01000027.1, forward strand.
TTTTTTGTATTGAGTGATAATTTTATAGCTGATTATTCTAATGANCAAGAAAAAAAGAAGGTTTTAACNNAGTATCATGATAAATGGATTAGTGATTGTGTTAAGAAAAATGATAAAAAAGGAGAANCAATGGCCAGAAAGATGAAAGAACTTGTTTCTAACAAAGATGGCGGTGAATATTTTATTTCTNCTGAGAAGTTTGAGATTTTAATTAAGACTAGTGGTTTAAAAATCGTTGATAAAATAAATGTTACAAATTATACTCTAAAAGAGGATGGAAATAAGTATTTCTATTTAATGTCCCGTTAGTTTTTATTTGAAATGTCCTGAGAAGAAAGGTTAAAACTGTTTCTGCGAACGCGTTAATATGAGACTTGTAACTAGGCATTATACTCCTGTTAATGGAAAGGATCGTTCTGATATAATGGCAGATGAACGGTTAGTTAAACAAGGGATTGGGATTGCATTTAGAAAGATAGATTCTGTTGTTGATTCTGATGAAAATGGAGTATCTATAGAGTATTTTCTTTATGCATGTACAGAAGTTCCTGAAATTGATAAAAAATTAGATGAAATAATGGATGAACTTGGATATGTACGGTTTGAATTATGTACTTCAAGAACGTGTTTAAGGACTTGAAAGTACTTTTGGATTAATTTCATAAACTTTTTCACTTATTAATCCTAATTCTGCTGATTTATCTTCAAACCACACAACAGAATCTTTTTTTCTGTTGTTGCTATCTGCATAATTAAATCTTGTTAATAATGGAAGGTTTGCTGGTTGAAAAGTTCGTAAAAATTTGTCTTGTTTAAATTTACCTCTTTCATTATTTTTATAAAATCTAAAATATCTGTCATGCATTCTAATTGCATATAGTATGTCTTCATTATCTATGAAATCTCTTGCTATTTGTTCAGAAATAAAAGAATGTGGATCTCCTACAATATGTCCTGATTCTGAATAAACTACATCTGGTTTTCCTAAATCATGAAATAACCCAATTATTCTGAGATCAGTTCTATAATCTTCCCATGGCATTATATCTACAAAATCTAGAATTTGTGTTATATGTTCTCCAGTATTTTTTTCTGGATGCCCTTCACCCTTACTTTTATTAAAAGCAGCTCCAGTTTGAAATACTTCTGAATCTATGATAGATTGTTCTAATTCAGTTTCTGCAGTGATTATCATAGTATCTAATTTAAGATATTCTAAAGAAAGGTTAAAACTGTTTCTAAAACCTTTAAAAAGATTATCATGGATTTGATTATTATGAAATACCAGAGGACTTATCTTTGGCTCTGAAAATGGTTCTTTATTAGATAATTTAATGTTTGTTTTTCTTGACAATAGAATATATTTTGTTTCTTGGCGCTGGTAAACTGTTGACCTTTTAGTTAACTGATTCTTGGGGTTGTAGTTTAACCAGGTAGAATACGTGGTTCCAAACCATGAGATTTGGGTTCAAATCCCAGCTACCCCACTCAAGTAGGGAGGTGAAATGAATGCCGTTTAGAGAATTAACTCTTGAATTAGGGGAAAAGGAAAACAACATAGGTATGGGAATAGATGTATCACAAAAATGTCAATGTGAATGTCCTACGTGTTTTTATGAACCAACTGGCACAGAACAAGATATGCCTTTTGATCGTTTCAAAAGGATAGTTGATGAAGCTGAAACAAACAATTTTAGTGAATTGTATCTTCTAGGAGGTGAGCCTAGTCTACATCCAGGTATTTTGGATTTTATAGACTATGGTCTTGATAAAGATAGATTTAATCCGTTAATANTTGTTTCAAATGGATTGAAACTTGCTGACGACACTTTCTGCAAGGAAGTTGCTGATAGAGGAGTGACTGTGGCTGTTCAAAGACATGTTATTGGATATGACATTGATGCAGCTAGAATTCATGATACCCTTATGGGAATTGAAGGAACTTTACCTGTTTCAAACAGAGCGTTTGAAAATATAGGAAAATACTTTAGTCCAGATAAGGTTGCTATCCAATGTTGCGTAACACGACCAGTTTATGAGAGTGGGCAAATTTACAATGTATTTGAATTTGCAAGAGAGCATGGCTATGAACAGGTTATGGAGTGTACTAAAGCAGGTGATAGGTTTCCTAGAGGAAGTCCGATGGATGTGACTCCTGATGAATTGTTGGAAGTTTTCAAAACTTTCCAGAAAATAGATCAGGAAAAATATCCAGAATTAGCTGCAAAAATCCTTACACCGCAAGCATATGGTAAAGTATGTCATATGCCAGAAACTGGTGTACATGTACTAACAAATGGAGACGTTGTTCCATGTGTTGGGCAACAACTTGTGTTGGGAAACATTGATAACACGGATTTGAAAGATATGTTGGAATCAGATAAAAGAAAATTCTTTCAGTATCCAGAAGCTAGAGTTGAAGGTGAATGTAAAGAATGCGATTATCTCACAGATTGCACTGGTGGGTGTAGAGGTGATGCATTTTATGTAACAGGATGCTTTAATGCTAGTGCTGTTCAGTGTCCGCAACATGATAAAGTAGAGTATAAGATGGGCGATTTTGTACCATCTAGTTGTTCAGGTTGTGATATGGAAGATGAGTCTATTTGCAATGTAAAATCTGGACTTAGAGAAGATCTTGAACAATACCTTAAGAAGGGAGTGAAAAAATGAAAAAGAAAATAGATGTGAAAAATGCAACAATGAAGGCATTTCCTTTGCCTGTGACATTGGTAACATGTATGGATAAGAAAGGGAATCCAAACATTATTACTGTTACCTATGTGACAGGTGTTAATGAGGAACCGCCTATGGTAGCGATAGCTATACGTCCTGAAAAGTATTCGAATAAGCTTATTCGGGAAACAAAAGAGTTTGCAATAAATGTTCCAACAAAAGAACTTTTATCAAAAATTGACTATTGCGGCTCTTTTTCAGGTCAGGAGGTTGATAAATTTGCTGAAACTGGACTGAATACTGATAAAGCGTCTGTTATCCAGACTCCGCTTATCAAGGAATGTCCTATAAGTTTAGAGTGTAAATTAGTTAAAACCATACATTTTCCAAGCCATGATTTGTTTGTTGGAGAAGTTGTTGCAGTTCATGTTGAGAAGGAATTACTTTTAGATGAAATTCCGGATTTTTCAAGACTTTGTTTTCTTTTGACAACTTTTTTTGATTACCGTGAAATCGGTAAAAAAGTCGGGACAGCTTTCAAAGAACATGATAGCTGTTCTGATTTTAAACTCTTATAAAATCTAGTTCTGAATAGGTATTATGAAGAAGAAACTTACGTTTCAAAATAGTAAAGGGGATAAATTGGTTGGAATTCTTTCTGATTCTGGTAGTAAAACTATTGTAATAATGTGTCATGGCTTTACATCTAGTAAAGAAAGCGGGACTTATATTAATTTGGAGAAAATGTTGAATGAGAAAGGTATTGCTACATTTAGATTTGACTTTTATGGGCACGGTGAGAGTGATGGTAAATTTGAGGA
>NZEE01000028.1 GCA_002688965.1 archaeon
GTAAGAATTAGTTTTGATATTCCTTCTTTTACAATTCAAACCAACGCCCTGGGAGTCCTAAATATGCTTGAAATATATAGGACAACATGTCCCGCGGCTAAATTTTATCAGGCATCATCATCAGAAATGTTCGGTAATTCAGTTGATGAAGATGGCGTCCAGCGATTGACTACACCAATGAATCCGGTTAGCCCATATGGTTGTGCCAAGGTTTTGGGATACAATTTGGTGAGACATTACCGACACGCATATAATTTACATGCATGTAATGGAATTCTTTTTAATCATGAATCTCCACGTCGAGGAAGTAATTTTGTAACGAATAAGGTTGTTAAAACTGCAGTTCAGATTAAATTGGGTCTTGTGGATCGTCTAGAGTTGGGAAACCTAGATTCTAAGAGAGACTGGGGACACTCAAAGGACTATACCCGCGCAATGCACCTGATCCTTAGTCATCATGAACCGGATGACTTTATTATTGCTACTGGAAAATCTAGGTCAGTTCGAGAATTAGTGGAATATGTTTTTTCGAAACTTGATATGAATTATACAGAATATGTTGTACAGAATCCGAAGTATATGAGACCTGAAGAACTAAGATATTTGCGAGGGGATCCTTCAAAGGCTAAGGATCTACTCAAATGGAAACCCGGGTATACGTTTGAGTCAATGTTGGATGAGATGATTGAATTTTGGCTGCACCAATTCCAGGGCGGTGAATAATAATGTATATTTTACATTTGAGTACATGGGAAAAAAAATACTATTAGCGTAATGTCTGACTATTTTGCAAATAATACCATCACGGTTGAAATAACCAATAAGTGTTCGGCCGTATGTGTGATGTGCCCTCGCGAGAAGATGATACAAAAACTCGATGTAATGTCATTTGATCTTTGGAAAAAAATTGTTGATGATGCAGTAAATTTGAATATAGAGTACCTTGATCTATGTGGATTTGGTGACGTCTTTTTAGACAAGGGTCTTTTTGAGAAAGTTAGATATGCCAAGTCAGTAAAGCCAGATTTTAAGGTCTATGTGAGTACAACTGCAATTGGGATGTCAAAAAATAAATGGAAAGACACAGTAGAGCTGATTGATATATTAAAATTGAGCAATTACGGTATGTCAAAAGAAGTCTATGAAGAGGTTATGGGAGGTATCAACTATGATATTGCCCACAGAAATATTTTAGGATTTTTAGAAGAAAATAAAAAGGCCGACAATAAGGTTTATACAGTAGGAAATTACATTGTTCTTGATGAAAATAAACATGAGCTAGATGACTGGATCAAGTTTTGGGAAGCGCGCCTTAGTGAAGTTTATGTCTGGAAGCCCCACAACTATCTCTATGGCAGAAATTATAGAGACATATCTGGTGAAAAGCAGAGAACGTGTGGTCGACCACTTGAGGGACCCCTGAATATCGCTGTTGATGGAGCAGCTCACGTGTGCTGTTTCGACTTTAATAAAGAATTGGTTGTGGGATCATTAAAGCACAACACAATCATGGAAGTCTTAGACAGCAAAGAAATGAAGCACATTCAAGAAAAGCACCTTAATGATGACTTCGACGGCCTATTATGTAAAATATGTGATCAAACTGTAAAAGATGATTCTGTTTTATTATACAAGACAAACTCTGACAGGGTGGTGGGTCAAAGCAATTCATCGATGTATGTATTCAAGTCGTAGATACATGACATAATGTTGAATATCAGATATCGGTATCACTAATGGCGACCAAACGTAATATTTTTTTTCTTAACGATATTCAGGATATCTGGTTATTTAATGCGTTGTTCCGTCACGACGATCTTGTTATCTATAATGTGTCCGATAAGATAACGTCACCCCATAAAAGCCAGAGTACCCTAGAGAAATATCTGGTGGATAATCTCGGGTGTCAACTAGCTAGTGTGAAAGAAATTAAGACATTTGATAATTTCGAAAACATTATTAAGAGTGAATGTAAATATTTCATAACAAAGGAGTGCCATCCGTACACTAGTTTGCAGGTACCAGTTGAAGTTAGGCAATCCCCTTCCCCGGTTAAAGATAAGACTATTTCAATTGGTTGGGTAGGAGAATCAACTATATCATATGCTGATCGTCGATATGAGATACGTGACAAGTATTTATATCATTTTATAGAACCCCAATTGGTACCCATATACCAAAGTTTTGGTGTAACGAAGAATATTATCCCCAGCAGTCCAAAATACTATTTCTTAAATGACCTAAACAGGGATTCTGCCTGTAGTTCTTTAGGGCTTGATCCGCAAAAACGTTATGTTACATTATTGATTACAAAATTTCATGATTACTCTGATAATCAAATGAAAATATTGGATTATATTCTTCAATATTGCGATGAAAATGAGTTGGAGATTATTTTTAAAACAAAAATAAAATACCATAATTTCGGAAGAGATACCATCAAGCATGCACATTTTTTTGGTGGTGACAATATTCAATTTCATCAAACACTAGCATTGATGTATGTCTCTAATTTCGTGATAGGCTTTAGCAGTTGTGCATCGCTTGAAGCAGAGACAATGGGGGTACCATTTATTAATTTTTGGAAAAATGAACCCCACGATGTTGATACCCCGGTTGATGAACAAAGTATGGAATGGTTATATGAAAATTTTCATGAAACAGCTTCAAAAATATCAAGAAATTACGGTTATCGATTAGCCCAAAAAGATACTACATTTAATATCAGGCCATCTAATAGATCTGCATATCTTCAAATTAAGGATGAACTGTCATCTTTTCTAGATAAAGCTTTAACTCTAAATGTTGTGGAAAAATTTCCTATTCATCCGATATGGTCAGCGATATATTAGGTGATATGTCAGTTGTGAAATATGAAAACCTATCGTAAGTGTGGCATAATATTGGCTAGGGGAGGCAGTAAGGGCATCCCTCGGAAAAATATGCAATTTCTAGGAAATAAAACGCTTCTAGAACATGTTATTGATGCTGCAAAAGGGTCAGTGCTTAAACAAATATGGGTATCGTCAGAGGACAATGAAATTAAGGGTCATTGTGAGAAATTAGGTGTGCATGTGTACAATCGTCCAGTACATTTAGCGCAGGATCTATCAACTGATTTTGAATGTTTATATAACTTTCTAACATCACATGCTAATGAATATGACTATTTGGTTCATTTAAGGGCTACTTTTCCAAAAATTAGTGCCGAGATTATTAATGATGCTATCCAGTGTTTTGAAGATAGATATGATGAAATTGATTCACTTCGTTCGGTAATTCCTGCTAGCCAGTCCCCATATAAGATGTGGTTTACTGATAAAGATGGATGTCTACAACCTGTTGTCAGTGACAATCACCTGCATAGTTCACCTAGACAGATTTTACCACCTGCATTTTTTCAAAATGCATGTATTGATATAGTAAAAACTAGAACAATTTGTAATAAAAATGATATTATTGGAAGTAGGTGTTTTGCTTATTTGATGGATGAAAATTATGATTTTGACATTGATACCCAGGAAGATCTAAAGAAGTTACGAGACTAATATGTTTTTTATTTTTGAAATGGCAAATAATCACCAGGGAGATCTCGAACACGCAAAGTCTATAATAAAGACATATGCGTCACTGGCAGAGAAATATCAGATTAATGCTGCCATAAAATTTCAGTTTCGACAACTTGACACATTTATTCATCCAGCATTCAAAGACTCAGATTTAAAATATGTTAAGAGATTTAATGAAACCAAACTAAAAATATCAGATTTCATTAAATTATCTAGATTAGCTAAAAATTTAGGTCTTAAGACCGTAGCTACACCATTCGATAATGAGTCATTACCCCTATTGGATCTATGTGATATTGACATCATTAAGATTGCCAGTTGTTCGGTAGATGACTGGCAATTATTAAGAGATATTTCTAATATAAATAAGAAAGTTATTATTTCGACTGCAGGGGCTAGCATTGAGACGCTACAAGATGTTTACAGTCTTTTTAAGAGTAAGGGAAGAGATTTTGCATTTTTACATTGTGTTGCAGAGTATCCTACACCCCCAACTCATGCCAACCTTAAGCGAATTAAGAGATTACAGGAAACATTCTCTGATACTGAAATTGGTTTTTCAACGCATGAATCCCCAGACGAAGAATCGCTAGTTCCTTTTGCCTTAGCGTTAGGGTGCACAATTTTTGAGAAACACATTGCTGTATCAAATTCGAGATATGATATTAACAAGTATTCCTGCACACCTGATGAAATTGAGAAAATATTTAAAAAAATTAAACGTTTTAATGTGGCATTTGAAGGCGAGTCATCTTGTCAAGATGCATCTCTGCAGGCTCTCAAACGAGGGCTATATGCAAAAAATACAATTCAAATGGGTAGTATAATCGAAAATAGTGATATCTTTTTTGCAATGCCCTGTCAAGAAGGCCAGATAAATGCTTCATCAATTGACCAGGTTGTGGGAGCGATTGCATCTACAGATATACCTGGTGGTCATGCAATTGAGGAGCTACACATTAGCCACAAGGAAGATAGGCTATTGGAGGATATTAAAGATGAAATTCGAAAGCAGCTTATAGATGCTAAAATTAGTATTTCTTCGAAGGATACATGTGAGATATCTTGCCATTATGGTCTTATTAATTTTCGTGAGGCGGGTGCATTCATAATTGACAAAATAAATCGAGAGTACTGTAAAAAATTAATTGTCCTACTCCCGGGCCAACATCATCCAGTTCATTATCACGTGAGAAAGGAAGAGTGCTTTGAATTGTTGAGTGGTGATTGCAAATTAGTTTTGAATAAAAAACAAGTCGAAATGGAAAAAGGGAAGGTTAATTTAATACCAAGAAAGACAAAACATTCTTTCTATACCCAGGGAGGATGTGTTCTTGAGGAGATTTCAACTACCCACATTCAGGGTGATTCCATATATGAAGATCCGATAATTTTTAAGTTGCCTATTAGTAAAAGAAAAATTAAGGTACGAGGTTTTAGTTTTTGAAATTTCCTACAAATAAGTTACATGTTTCATATTCTGAGGTGCGGTGTTGGAAAGAATGCCCATATCGACATAAACTACAACACATTGATAAGATAGACATGTTTAGACCTTCGCCGTATCTGGATTTTGGATCCGCGGTGCATGAGGGTTGTGAAAGTTATCTTAATACCAGGACTGTCCCAAGAGAGAAGCTTTTAGAGAACATAAGGGGTGCCTGGGAGGAACACGGTTTCGATGATCCTGAGTGGGTAAAGAATCAACCTGGGTGGTACAAATATCATCCAGTTGAGGAGTGGTGTAGGTGGGCATCCAATATGTGGGATGATGTTCCAAAATTCTTAGATGAAACTTTCCCGGGATGGGAACCCGTCAGCGCAGAAGAAGAGCTTTATGAAGATATAATAGGAAAGGATATCAAATTCAAGGGTTTTATTGATGTTATTATTAAGGTCCCACGCAAGAACGGTACTTGGAAGTATTGGATCCTTGACTGGAAAACGGCAAAATCGTATGGGTGGGACCGAAGAAAGAAACAGGACATTTTAACTCAGGCACAGATTGTCCTATACAAATACTTTTGGGCGACTAAAAATAATGTTCCATTAAAAGATATTGGATGTGGATTTATTCTATTGAAGAGAGGTGGAAAACCAGGTAATATGTGTGAGCTTTTCAAGGTCTCTGCCGGCCCAAAGGCAATTGAAAAAGCAAGTAAGATGGTTACTAGTATGATAACCATGGTCCGCAGAGGGATGTACATTAAGAATAGAAATTCATGCACATTTTGTGATTATTACAATACAGAACATTGTACAACATAAGGAGAAAAAATGAAAAGTAATGTGATTGGAATTGTAGGGCAGGGATTTGTAGGCTCTGCTCTTAGAGAAGGGATGAAACATGCGTTTACTGTCGAAACATATGATATTGATCCAGCTAAGGAACCGACATGCTCGAATGTAAGTGAATTAGTTGATAAGTGTAATATTGTTTTTGTGTGTCTACCGACGCCCATGAAACGAACCGGCCGTTGTGACACACANATTGTTGAGACAGCATTATGTGATATAAATGATGCCGCAAGGAGACTACAGAAAAAAATAATAGCTGTGATTAAGTCAACGGTAGAACCAGGTACAACTGACCGTCTAAATGATAGCTACTCATCTGTTACCGTTGTCTTTAATCCAGAATTTTTGACAGAGGCGAATTCATTCGATGACTTTAAGAACCAAAGTAGAATTATCATAGGTGGTCCTCGTCCTGCATCCACCAAAATAAAAGCGATGTATCGTAAGGCTTTTCCAAAAACATCAATTATTAAGACGGGTGCTAGCGTTGCTGAGATGATAAAGTATTTCACCAATTGTTTTTTGGCAACTAAGGTAAGTTTTGCTAATGAGATGAAGCAAGTATGCGATAAAATAGGGATTGATTTTGACAAAGTTGTTGAGTATGCACTATATGATGATAGAATTGGAAACTCACACTTATCTGTCCCAGGTCCGGATGGATCCCTAGGGTTCGGTGGTCATTGTTTTCCCAAGGACCTAAATGCAATTATGTACTTGGCGGAATCCAACGGCATAAAACCCTCAGTTTTATCAAGCGTATGGTACAAAAATTTAGAAGTACGTCCCCATGCAGAAAGAGATTGGGAAAATATGATTGGTCGCGCAATTTCAGAAATTGAGTAAACGATTACGATCGTTTTTTTATTATTGCACAAAGTGGGGTTCATGTGAAAAAGAAGAAGATCCTGTTGTTGTCAGATCATGCGCTATGTACATCAGGTGTAGGTACTCAAAGTCGACACCTAATTGAAGGTCTCTTGCAGTCATATCCAGGTGAATGGACATTTCGACAATTTGGAGCTGCGGTTAAGCATGCTAATTACGAGACCATTGTCGTAAATGATGATTTTATTATCAAACCTATAGATGGGTTTGGTGACCGGGATATGTTACGCATTGCATTAGCGACCGAAAAACCTGATATATTAATGCTGTTTACAGATCCACGATTTTTTATTTGGTTGTTTGAAATGGAGGATGAGGTCCACCAGGTATGCCCTATTGTGTGGTGGCATGTATGGGACAATAGGCCAACACCCAGATTTAACGATGTCTTATATGAATCAACAGATTTGATCAATTGTCATTCTCATCTAACATATGAAATGTGTTCTGAAAATTTTCCGGAAAAGACTAATTTTGTTCCGCATGCATTACCTGATAAATTATTTTATGCTTTAAGCGATGATGAAAAATTAGAGCATAAAAAAGCACTTTTTGGAAAGGATAAGGTGGATCACTTTATTATGCTATGGATTAATCGTAATGCTAGAAGAAAGAGGCCCAATGACGTTTTAGAAGCATGGAAATTATTTCTAGATTTGCTAGAAAAGAAGCATGGGCATAGAAAGGCTATTTTGCTCATGCACACCGATCCTGTGGATGATGAAGGACCAAATTTATATGTAGCAACCGACTATTTGGGAATTAAGGATAATGTTATTTTTTCCTCTGATAGGATTGCATTTGAGCAAATGAATATCATACATAATGCAGTTGATTGTTGTATCAATATTGCATATGCTGAGGGATTCGGGTTACCTACTCTCGAGGCAATGCAAACCGGAACGCCTATAATTGCATTACAGACCGGTGGTCTAACACGCCAGGTTGTCGATCATCGTGATGGTACTGAGAATGGTGTCGCATTACCGGTAGAGCTTCAGAGCTTGGTTGGGTCCCAATTAGTACCGTACATTTATGAGGATTATGTGACTAATCAAACCGTGGCTGATGCAATGTTGAAAATGTTTGAGTTAGGTGAGTCCGGTCGAAAAGAAATGGGAAAGAAAGCCCGTGATTATGCGCTGAGTGAATTTAGTTATCAAAATACTATCGATATGTGGCATAATACTTTAAAAGACACAGTGGAAAACTGGCGCTCACGTTGTCAACCGTGGGAAAAAATTACCTTATAGAAAAATTATGAAAAACGTTTTATTAAGAGCACCCTTACTGACATATTCAGGTTATGGAACACATTCACGACAGATATTTCGGTGGTTAATGACAATTCCAGACATTAATTTGTGTACACAAATTTTGCCATGGGGAATCACACCATGGATGATTGATCCGGATATTGAAAACGGTTTAGTTGGAGAAATAATGAGCCGATCTGGTGATCAACCCAGCGGGAAATTCGACGTAACGGTTCAGGTGCAATTACCTAATGAGTGGGATATATCATTAGGAAAGACCAATATAGGAATATCGGCGGCGGTCGAAACAGATCGTTGTAACTACAATTGGATAAATTGCTGTAATAGGATGGATCATATTATTGTCCCATCACATCACATAAAACAGGTCCTTGAGACGTCTGGTAAAGTGACATCTCCTTTGTCTGTGGTACCTGAGGCGTTTTACGATGAAATAATTTCAGATGATATAGAGCCCATAGACTTAGAGCTAGATACTGATTTTAATTTCCTAATTGTTGGACAATTGACAGGAAATAATCCTGAAAATGATAGAAAAAATACATTTTATGCACTTAAATGGTTGTGTGAAGCATTTTCTGATGATAAGGATGTGGGTATTGTATTAAAGACGAATTCTGGAAAGAATACCAAAATAGATAAAAGGGTAACTGTCCAGATGCTTGAACAGTTATTAAAAGAAATTCGTGTTGGCCCATATCCAAAAATTCACTTGGTACATGGTGCCATGAATTTGAATGAGATGTCGGCACTTTACCGACATTCTAAAATTAAAGCGCTAATTTCTCTCACACGGGGTGAGGGTTTTGGCTTGCCCCTGTTGGAGGCCTCCGCTGCTGGCATGCCAATTATTGCGACCAATTGGTCTGCTCATTTGGACTTTCTGTCATTAGGAAAATTTATTCCGTTAGACTATAGTCTTCAAGAGATAGATAAGTCAAGGGTTGATAATGAGATATTTGTACTAGGTGCAAAGTGGGCTGAGCCTATTGAGGATGACGTTAAGAAAAAGGTTAAGAAATTTCGAAGTAGTTGGATTAAGCCTACTGAATGGGCCAAAGAATTACAACCAAAAATAATAGAAAACTATAGTCAAGGTGCAATTAACAAGTCGTACAGTCATGTTTTAGGAAAGTATTTTTAAAATTGATGTATGCCATAACAGCAACCGCAATGATCATAGCAATTATTGCAATTTTTTACGCAATTAAATTTGCGTTGATTATTGTCAGGGTGCAAGATGAAATTGAAGATGCTATGGATATCCTTGATGAAAGATATGGAAAAATTAATGAGATTTTACAGAAACCCTTGTTTTATGATAGCTTTGAGGTCAGGCAGGTCTTGCAAGAAATTCGTCAGTCACAGGATGCGATATTGATTATTGCAAACAGATTTACGAATTTAGATAGCCAAAAAAATGAGTAAATGCTTCTACGGAGAAAATTTTGGCTAAGCCCAAAAAGAGGAAAATAAAGAGAAAGAAGGGAAGTAAATATATGTACTTTGACGCGGAGGTTTCCGCGTCAATTCAAAAATTTCAAGGGGTTGAGAGTATTGAAGACCGCTCCAAGCTCTATAAAGATAAAATATTTCCAGCATTTGATAAATTGGTGGAGAATCTGATTTTTGTCTATAAATTTTTGACGCCTTACGAAAATTATCTGACACTTAAAAGTGACTGTGTGAGTTTTTTGTACGAAACTTTACACAAATGGGACCCGAGCCGGGGAACAAAGGCGTTTTCATATTTTAATGTTGTTGCCAAAAATTGGCTAATAATGAATTCTAGAAAATCTAAACGAAGGACAATGCGTCACGTTAGTATAGATGATGTGGATTCTATGACATCAATCGATAAGCACACGGTTGCAATGTTCGACTTTTGTCCCCCTCCCGACATTATTCTAATAAATAAAGAATTCAGAAATGAAATTATGAAAAAATTATATAAGATTGAGGAAAGGGTTAAGGGGGAGAAAGAAATACGTTGTATCAATGCCATCATTAAGGTTTTTCAAAATATTGACAATTTAGAATTATTAAATAAACGTGCAGTTTTTGTGTATGTTCGTGATATATCCGGTTTAAATCCAAAACAATTGTCAGTTGCAATGTCATGTCTGCGAAAACATTATAGGGAGATAATTAAGAATGAAAACAAATAATGGAAGGCAGCAATGAAAAATATAGAAAAAATGGATGAGTGGTTTGAAAAACTGCAAAAGACTGAAACGCAAGTAGGCGATTTTTCTGATCTTCTTAGCGATCTAGGAAATATTACAGATAAGAAAAAGTTACTTTGGAAAGAGATATATCAGAATGCCGTAATTGATAGGCAAAATGCTGGAATTTTATTTACGGAGGCGTATAAGTCTATGCAGCCCGGTGTAACAGAACATGTAACACTGGGAGCCATACTGTCAAAATATCTTGAGAGAATGTGTAAGTCCAATGAACAGATTTTACGGTTAGCTGAATTAATTGCTAAAAATGAAGAACGCAGCGCGCATATTGATACCGAAGATGTATTTTCAAAAATTGAGAATTAAAAATGGGATTTGAAGATTTCACTAGCCCCAAGCCTGGACTGGCACCGGCAGTTTCTGGTCTATCGTACGCAGCTCTTCAAGAGTTAAATAACCAGGATTTTTCTTCGAATATGCCTGGAGTATTTAAAAAAGGGATCATTGTTGATGTTATTTTTGATCCAGCTAATCTTGGTGAGGCTGAGATCTTTTCTATTTTAAAGCAATGTACCGTGAGCCGTAGCGTTGTTGAGTCCATGCCACGTAACTCATGTGTTGTTAGGATGATAGATGATGGGCTGGATCACATGCTTGTAAATTCTGCAGTGATATGTTTTCCCATGTTTCCACCTCACCTAACATTACCCATCAAGCCTGGTGAGACTGTATTCATCATTGACCTGGCTCCTGAAAAGCTCACTGATGTAATGTATTGGGTATGTCGTGTACCATCTCCGGACTATGTTTGTGATATTAATTTCACACACAATGATCGTACGATGATGGAATCTGCAAAAAAAATGACCAAGGCTCCTTCGAAGCCGGAATTTGTTAATGGCATGGGCGAGATTAGTACCAATACATTAAGAGAGTCCAAGCTTGAACGTAAGGATAAAATAAATGCGTATGATAAAATATGGACAGGCTCTATTGCTAGTAGGCATGTTACATATGAGGCGGTACCTAGGTTTGTGTCCCGCCCGGGCGACTTCGTATTACAGGGCTCTAATAACACACTAATCTGCCTAGGCGAGGACCGGGGCTGGAATCATGTGTGGCGACCAACCTCAGCCCCGGCAGATCCCACAAACCCCACGGCCAATAAGTCTAATGCAAACTTTGTCCTTCCTATGGAGCCCCTCCGCTCCGAAGAGCTTCCCAAGAATGCTGATGAGCTTCGGACCATTAATGAGGAACGCATGGGAAGGGGTACTGTTGATATTGTTACTGGGCGTGGGCAGGTCGAAGGCACTAAGCCGGATGAACTCAAAAATTCCCGTAACGTCATGGAGACGAATAAGAACCCTGTCAATTATGAGAAGAATGCCCCCGTTAACTTCTTGTGGAATCCGGCCGAAGGCGATCCGGATTTTATGACAGATCTTTCGCGTGTATATGTTTCGATGAAGACTTCCGGAGACGCGAATCTCAACCTGGTATACAATGAGAAGATTGTGGGTGAGGGCAATACCGGTGGAAAACCAATTCGTGAGCTTGTCGAAGATGCACCGTACGTAATTATGAAGTCAAATGAGGTCCGGATAGTTGCCCGAAACGATGGCAGCATACGCATTATAAAAGAGGCCGAAGGTGAAGAGCCCACGGCCGGCACGAATGATTGTGTAATAACACTTCAGAAGGACGGTGTCATCACCATTGACGCCTCAAAGGTACGTATAGGTGATGGTCGCCAGAATCAGGTCTTCATTGCCGACCCCAAGGAGGATGCCGATGAGCCCCTGGTGCTAGGTCAGACATTGTTCGATATGTTGGAGGAATTCTGTGATACGCTCGCCACCAACAAGGTCGTTGCATTGGGGGTTGACAACCCACTGGTGACCACTGCTGCAAAGGCACTAAAGGCAAAATTAAAGAACTTTAAGAGTAAAAAGGGCTTCGTAAAGTGAGTCACAATTGGCATCTTTAGATACAGTAAAAATTGCAAAGGATAAGGTGAACGCCCATCTAGCGGCTAATCCACCCGTAGATCCCGACCAGGTGGACTATGCGATGGGATCTATAGATTTCATTAGCCCAGAGGCATTGGTGGTGGGTAATGCGGTCTTGGTATATTTGGCTGCGGAGATAGCTGGGTTTCCCAATTATACGGAGGAGTTTAATGAAGGAAAGACCCGCCATCTAGCAGAGGTTGCAGCTTCTGGCGAGGCTTGTTGTTGTGGTCACT
>NZEE01000029.1 GCA_002688965.1 archaeon
ATGGCAGATGTAAATTCAGCATTAACAAAATATAGTGTAGACCTCGATGATTGTAAATTTGTGTTACAATTATATACATCTCATGCAAAAAATTTACCAGCAGCTTATACAATAAATGCTAATTTAGTTGGCGATGCGTGGACTAATGGTACAGGACAGATAAGTGCAACAACAGCTGTTACCGACGGTGTTACGTGGGATTATCCTAAATCTGGTTCATATTATTGGACCTCCGGAAGTGAGTACAAACAAGTACCAGCTGGAAATGGGGCATTAGCAACATTATCAAATGTTGGTTCATTTAATGCAACCGGCAGTGCTTTAGGAACATTTGTTGTTAGTTCTTCTAATGTGAATGTTACAGCATCTATAGTATTGGATACTACATCAAGTATGACGTCTGCTACAGTAGTTGCAGCAACAGGATCTTTTAATGTAAATGATACCGTAATATTTACTTCTGAATCTTTAGGCTCTACGGTAGGCGGTGGTACAGACATGACATTTACTTTAAATGCTAGTAATATACGTAATAATAGTAGTTTATATATATCTGGATCAGGATTAGGAGGTAGTTGGATATATCAATCTGGTTCAGGAATATATAGTTCGAGTTTTTATTCTCAATCATTCTATACTCAACCAGGAATGGAAATCTCTGAATCATTTAGTTATAGACCAACTGATATTAATATGGATGTTACCGGTGCTATTAAAACATGGATAAGTGGCTCTGGTGGATTCACTGTTCCAAATGCAGGATTTATACTTAAATTTTCTAATGCCGATGAAGTTAGTACCGCAGTTGCAGGATTTGTTAGATTTTTTAGTAGAGAAACACATACTATATATGTTCCTAGACTTACAATGTATTTCGATAAATCAAGTTTTGTTACTGGTTCATTGGAACAATTTGATTTAGATTCATATACAACATATACGAAACTTAAAAAGGAATACAAAGATACAGAAGTATCCAAAATTAGAATTTATGCTCGTGATAAATATCCTCAACCGTCGCCGACTAACAGGTTTCCAATAACAACTGTAAAATATTTGCCTAGTAATACTTTATATTCATTACGAGATGCAGCTACAGATGAGGTAATAATTCCATATGATAGTAATTATACTAAAGTAAGTTGTGATAGTACAAGTAATTTTATTTATATGGATATGACAGGATTAATGCCTGAAAGATATTATCGTTTAGAATTTAAAGTTGTTGATGGATTCATGGAAGATTATATGGAAGATGAATTCTTTTTTAAAGTAGTTAGATAATGGCACAACAAAATGAAAATAAATATATTTTAAATGGATTAACGGTTGTTTCTAATAATCCTAATATTATACGCCGTGATGATGCCGGGAATGTTATATTAAATGAACTAAGTGAAGACAATCAATTATTAATAATAGAACCAAATTATTATGCAATAACAAATAAATCTTTTGTTAATGCTATTGACACACAATTTAAATATTTTAAATTTCCTGTTGATACTACTTCTATAGGCAGTACCGATTTACCAGATCTAGATCTAGACTTTGTTTTTGATCCTTATAATGGACAACTTATTCTTACATCAGATAATCGGAGAAGGTGGTATTTTATTGATAATGGCAAAAAACGACGATTTAGGATTGTAGCTTCTAGCACATGGGCAATTAAAAATAAATTAAATCCATTTGCAAATATTCTCGGAACGGATCAATTTAAACAAGGTTCATCTGGACCTGAAGATGCTGGACAAGACAATTGGTGGAGCACTGATGAAGCTGGCCTTCCTACTGGATATCATGACAAATCATATAAAGTAGTATCCACTTCAGTTATAGATGGATATCCTGAAGGCCCGGATTATCTTCCTGCAGATGCATTTCCAGAAGGAAATGTGTATTCTAAATTTACATTTGAAATACCAGCATATAATGATTTTAGTTTAACAGTACCATTTATACCAATAACAATACAAGGCGATCATTTTGGTAAAGCAGAATTTTCATCAGATCTGAAAATAGAAACAGATAGGCCCAGTTATAGACAAATGGAATTTGATGTTAGAAAAGCTAGTAATGATTATCTTCGATTTAAATTTGGAACAGGTCCATTAGATATTGCCATTAATTACCAAGATGAAGTCGAGATGGCGGATTCTTGGAAGTATTTAGGTGTATACTATGACCAAACTACATGGAATGGAGAAATTCGACATAAGTGGCGCCATCATGGTAGTAAAACATTCCAATCTTATTCAGCTGGGTGGCATTTAAAGATGCATCCAACGTCGCCATGGTCGGGTGATGAGTTTCTTATTAATCGATTTCTTGAAGATAGCAATGGTACTGTTTCTGACACTGGGGCTGTGATACTTCCCGGCGCAGATTCTGGGAAATATTGGATTAACATGCAAAATTTATTAAATGATGACCAAGCTTGGAATTGGCTGCTGGCGCGTGGAATGGTTGAACAAGTAGAAGGATATAGGAAATTTAAAGGAAATACTGGTTTAGAATTTAAAATCGAATTAGGTGAATACCAAGTAGGCCACACTATTACGAAATATTATGTATATACCCAAGATGCTGCCGGAGATATTTCATTAAATAATGGTACTTTTGGTGATTATGAATTACGTGATGCAACCGTACCTATGCCCGATANATTATATGCAATTGCCAATGATAGTAGTGTACAAGATCAATATATTCAAGATTCATCCGGCNCCTATACATTAATCGATAGTGATTTTCCAATAATGTGGGAAAGGTTTACTAATAGTGCCCNNNCCGGTGTGAGTACTAGTTCATAGTTAAAAAGATTAATATATGTTAACACAATATACAAATATCGACAACATATTAAATGCAGATGAATCATTATCTGGAGACCGTATACAGAAAAAACATAAAAATTTATTACAATATAACAACATTCCAGTAAAATTTATACCAAGTATTAGTACTGACTATGGCTGCGAATTTCATGTATATTCTAATGATGAATGGTTAACAGGGAATCATAACCTTCAGTTAGTAGACCCACTTCCTGAATATAAAGATAAGATAACAAATCAACCAATTCAATTTACTAATCAACCATTAGCTATTGATCTATATAATGAATTTTATCAATTAAACTTATTAGCTGGACAATATCGGGTTATTATTAATTTTTTCGATTCATATATAGGAAATTATGATGCTCCTTCATTAAAAATTGATGAAATTTCTCCTGATCGAACAGAGGTACGACTTAAAGTTATTGATAGTGATAGTATTATTACAAAACATGAATTCAGGAATTGGATTAATAATGTAAATTTAACAGCAATTCCTACAACTAATGAAAGATTTTTATTAAATTTTAGTAGAAATAAAACAGCGGTAATTGTTAATTCAGTAATAAGAGGCCAGTATTTATATGTTAAATTATATGAGCCGCTTGATAAGTTAATCGAAAAAGACTTTACATGTTGGGTAGTAAGAGAACTTAAACCACCATATATTGATTTAGTTTCAATAATACCAAAAAGTGTTGATGAAACAGTTAATGTTTTATCTGGTCCAAATTGGTATGCATATAATTCATATGAAATTTCTTCCGAAACTGGATTAAAAAATTGGAATGATTTATTAGGATCATCTATACGTACTTCTCAGGAAATAGTAGATTCATATTTTTCAGGAAGTCTTTCTGGAATTAAATTAAATATAGATTATACAGATTTTAATAATTTTATATTTTATAGTTCAGCTACCGAACGGCTTGAGAATTTTAGATATAAATTAAATTTACTTGAATTATATGCTCAACAATCTTCGAGTATACTTGAATTATCTGGCAGTGTTGCTACTACTAATGCAATAGATTATGAAAATAACAGAACAAAACTTATTGGTAGTTTTGATGATTTTGAACAACATTTGTTTTATAAATCATCGTCTGCATTATTTTCAAATGAAATTCCGGCAGTAAATCCAAATGTAGGATTTATCACCGGTAGTTATATAACCGATGCTCCTAAATCAAANAGTACATACCCATATACATTATATTCAATATCTAGTAGTCAATTTATTAATTGGTTTGATGGTGTATTAGATTCTGCATCCGTTTATGATAATCGTAATACTAATGCATTATTAAATACAGTACCAACTCATCTTTTACAAGATCGTGAAAATAACGGATTAACTACATTTGTTAATATGTTAGGACAACACTATGATATATTATATACGTATATCAATGCCATGACTAAAATTAATAATCGGGAAGAACATCCTCAACTTGGTATGCCAAATGAGTTATTATATTCTGTAGCAAAACAATTTGGGTGGAATTTAGCTGATGGAAATCAATATCAAGAATTGTGGGAATATGTATTAGGTACAAGTGAGGCTGGAATACCATTAACAGGATCTAATTCAGTAGGAGAGCCGGCTGTGTCTGGCAAAGATATGACATATCATGTTTGGCGAAGAATAGTTAATAATCTACCTGGGTTATTAAAATCAAAAGGTACAAAAAGAAGTATACAAGCATTATTAGCTTGTTATGGTATTCCGCAATCATTAATTAGTATTAATGAATATGGTGGCCCTAGAATCGACCGGGCGCCAATATATGAAAAACTTAATTTTGATTATGCATTAGATTTGATATCAAATCCTGCAGGAACAGTGACTGTTAATTATGATCAGCCAATTGATAGTATAGAATTAAGATTCCGCACAGATAACATAATAACTAATCCTACTATGCCAAGTACCATGAATTTATATAGTGTTGGCAGTAACGAAGTAACTATTGATTTTTCTAGAGGTAATTTAGGNACAATTAATATTAATGGGACAGCATCTGCAGAAATANAATGTTTTGATGGAGAATGGGTAAATACTATATTACGTACAGGAAGNTATNTTTCNGGNNTAGGTATGNTATATGGTTCTGGAGCATATGGNTCTGGGANNTATGGGTCTGGANCTNNNGGGGGTCTTTTGGAACTTGTTGCAAAAAAATCAAAATGGGGCAAAATTGTAGCTACTGTTTCTGCATCTGCTACTGCGAGTCTCCCAACAACAGGAACAGTTTCTTTGGGTACAGCAGGAACCGNNNNTCGCCTTTATGGTGAATTACAAGAATTAAGATTATGGACCGGCAGTTTATTAGATCCTGCTTTTATAAATCACACAAAAGCACCTGCTGCATATGATGGAAATGTAGATGCATATGATGAATTAGCATTTAGATTGCCGTTGACTCAAAAAATTAATCATACACTAACTAGTAGTTTACCNGGAGTAGAACCAAATCCTACNGGTATATCAGCGTCATTTGNAAGNTGGACTANTNNTACACCATATGATTCNNTNGAAGAAACATATTATTATGATGNAATATCANTAGGNNNTGGTACNTTTGATGATAANAAAATNNGNTTAGAATCAAATGATATNNATTGGAANNTTANATNNNGNTACNAGAGNANNNAGAANTCAATATGATAAAGCNCCGTTNGATANTAAAAAATTAGGAGTATATTATTCTCCAGAAACAATGATTGATGAAGATATCATTGCGCAATTAGGATTTCAGCGGTTAGATGATTATATAGGCGATCCAGGGGATGTAAATAGTAGATCATATCCAGACTTAATACAAGAAGCTGAAAATTATTGGAAAAAATATAATACAAAAAATGATATTAATGCATATTTAAAAATATTTTCGTTATATGATTTATCTTTTTTTAGTCAATTAGAACAATTATTACCTGCTCGTGCAGATAAAATTACAGGGGTATTAATACAACCAAATATATTAGAACGAAGTAAAGATGTAGCGTTGCCATCTGTTGGGAGAGAGTTAATAACATATAATACGAATCCTATACAGACAATTAATAATGTACTAAGCGGTTCTTACCCTTATTATTCAGGAGAACTTTCTGGTAAAATTTTAACAATAACAGCAATCGATGATGATCAATTAAATGGATATTTAACTAGTAGTGAAGCTAATGCTTATAATAGTATGTCTTATAGTCAAACAAATGTAATTAGATCTGGGAGTGTGTGGATCGATAGTACCGTAACATTCGCTGGTACATTACCGACAATAACCGGAAGTCGTTTGTCTGAATTTAGACAAATAGAGTATTTACCCGATGTTTATATTCCTGCACAATTCCAGGATTATTTGCCGGCCGGATTAAATAATCAGCGATATTTTGGATCCAAAATTACTTCAGCTGCGTTTAATGTTAATTCGACTCAAACAGTTGATGGAGGCCCTGTAGTAGAATGGAGTGTCGCAAATCCAAATCAATTAATATATCAACCATTAGGACAACAAGGAAATTTTAGTTTGCAAGGACAAGTAAATACAACATTGCCTTTACAGACAACAACACCAGCACCAAATGCTAGTACAACAAATCAGGCAACACAAACGATATAAAATCTACATACGTAATATTTATTTTAAAGTAAGGATAGTAATATGGGATATTTAAATAATAGTAGTATAACCGTCGATGCAATATTGACACTTAAAGGCAGAGAACTTCTTGCTAAAGGAGGAAACGCCTTTAATATAACTCAATTTGCAGTTGGGGATGATGAAATTGATTATAATTTATGGAATCCTAATCATCCGCTGGGAACAAATTATTATGGAATACTTATAGAAAATATGCCAATAACCGAAGCAGTTCCTGATGAAACTCAAGCATTAAGATATAAATTAATTACATTACCAAAAGATGTTCAACAGATTCCTGTTTTAGGAGGAGTACCTGGTAATATAACATTATCTGGACCACAAGATTTTAGAGTTTTTGCTCCAGCTACTACGAACTTAACTGGGGGGAATGGAAATCTTGGATATACATGTATATTATCTGATACAAATGTTGCAACGTTACTAGTAACAAAAGGAGTACAGTCATCTGGTATGCCTACTGTTACTTCGACTATAAATGTTAATTCAGATCCAACTAGTATAGCATTAAAAGGATTTGAATTTAAAATTCTGGCCAAAACTCAATTAATAGAAGATAAACAAGCAACTCTTACTATAATAGGAAATGAAACAGGTGGCAGTGTTACTATTCCATTAACTGTCTTAAAGGCACAATTAGGAAATATTTAATATGATAACAAATAAATTTATTAAAAATCTAAAACAATATCCACGACATGGTATGCCAAGATCATTTGCTCCGGCAGATGGCGGGCAAGCATCTTTTCAACCAGATCGTGGCCCGGCTCCCCCTAGTGGTGGACCACCTACATCTAATGCACCTGGATCCGGAGGCGTCACTCAAGCTGTTACTGAAATGGCACAATCCATGGCACAACAAATTATTGCTGAGCAACAAGCTACGCGAACTATAACATTGCAGGGGAAAACATTTACTATATTTAACG
>NZEE01000030.1 GCA_002688965.1 archaeon
AAATCCAAATAATCAAAAATGCATTGGATTCAATGTATGATAAGTTAGAAGCGAGTGGTCAATTCACAAATGTTCAAAGTGAATTTGAAGCAATTGCAGGTATAGTAGAACAATCAGGAACTTGGGAGGAAGTGTAAGGTGCCAAGAAATGATCCAGCAAACGATAGATACAATCCACCCGGAACATCAAGTGTAGATTTTGAAAAATTTAACTTTGGTGAGTTAGAGGTAGATGAATTGTTTTGGCAAACAGACAATCAAACTGAAGACAGGCCCTGGAGAAAAATTAATCAGACACAAGCTACGGATTTGAAAACTCAAACTACTCACAGTTTTAGGAACGACGCTGTAGTTTATCAAAAGACATAGTGGAAGAAGATGACAAGAAGATAAAAGGTGGATTGACGGGTTCAATTCGGAAACCAATTCATATTCCAGGTAAACGAGTGATGATTACTAAGAATATGATACTTGAAGCTCAAAAACATACAATATCTAATATGGCTGCTGCTAGATGGATGGGTATCCAATATAATACTTATAAAAAGTATGCTAAAGAATTTGGTGTATTTGAACAACATCTGAATCCAACCGGTAAAGGTATAAAATCAAAAGGTTGGGGTTCTTATAGAGCAAATGTTGAAGATATTGTACTTGGTAAAAGAAATCCACCAAGACGGTGGTCACATTCAGTTGTCAAACAACAACTGATTGAAAAAGGATATTGGATGGATGAATGTTCTATATGTGGATACAATGAAACAAATTTACATACAGAAAAAGTTTGTCTGGGTATCGATTTTATGGATGACAATCATCAAAATTGGTTATTAGAAAATATAAGATTGCTATGTCCTAATTGTTATTTGTCATTTAATGGTTGGTTTGAAAAATCAAAAAGATTTTGTAAGTAGGAGAAATTAATGAAATTAGTAGATTATAAAAATAGAGAAATTAAAGTTGGAAGCAGGGTTTGTATTCAACACGATATTCCAAGTGTAGATGGGATGTTGTACAAAGATTCAATTGTGAAAGTTGATGAATTTAAAGAAAACAAGGGTATCAGAGTGATTGATAATCTTGGTAAAATTTGGTGGGTAAATCCGAGTGATGTTTCAAGTTCATATTTGTAAAGAAGAACAGTATGGCAAATGATAAACATCTAACAGCACAACAAGAGATAGAATTAGAACAGTTATATAAAGAACTTATGAACTTAGCTACAGAAGTGGTTTTAGATTATGAAGAAAATCCATCAGAGACAAGCGGTTCAGTTACCGAAGTTCATATGGATAGTCCGATACTTGATAACGAAGATTATCCTTATAACACCGAATTTGGTGATGGTATGACACCTGAAGAGATGAATGAAATAGATGAAGAAAACCAAATTTCTTTTGAAGACCAAGCCACAAAAGATAGAAAAAGGCGGAGTGGATAATGTTAATAAATGAGTTCATAAAAGAGAGTGAAAAAAATCAGATGATTTCAACACTTTTAAAACATTACAAAGTTGGAAGTGTTAAAATTAAATATAAACGAATGCGTGAGTTCGCACATTACAATGTAGATAAAGGTATATTAGAATTATCAACAAAGTATAAATCTATAAAGAAATCACAAGTTAAACAGTTTATTATCACAATGTTACACGAAATACATCATGCAATGGATTCTAAACGATTAGGTTGGAAAGATTTCAAATTAGATTATGAGTGGGAAATGAATTATCAGATAGGTAAAGGTAAAGATGAATATAAAGATAATAAGTTTGAAATAGCAGCTGAAAAGTTTGGTAGAGATAATTGGAAAAGGTGGAAAGAAAAGTTCAAAAAAACTGGATATTTTTAAAGAAAAAGCTTGACTCGTATTGCATTTCTTTCGTATATTTATATAGATGATGAAAGAGATAAATAAAGGAATGAAAGAATTGGAAGAAAAGAACAATAAATGTTCAAAGTGTGGAAAACACACATCGGTTATAGAATACAAAGAAAAGAATTATTGCACTTGGTACTGTGCGAAGAAAAAGAGTTAATATGATAAACGGAATAAAACCAATAATATCAAAATCAACACCAACAGAAAAAACATCTACAACAAATGGATTATCATTTGATGATGCTATGGATAATTTACTTGTTAAGATACAAGAGAATTATGATATAAGAAGTTTTGGTGGTAAGAAAATGAATTTATCTCTTAAAAAGGGTAGAAAATTTATTAAAGTAGTACACGATAATAGTGTATGGGGATTCGTATCATTAGTTGATGGAGAACATAAAGGAGCTCCAATCAAAGTAGGTGATATTATGAAAGCAGCTACTTGGCACGCAGCAGCTAAACATAGTAGAGGTTCTATATTTGATGCTGAAATGCATAAAAGTTTTAGTTGGACTGGTCCAAATTATTTATAAGGAGAAAGTATGAGTTTAGAAGTATTAGTATTAGAAAGTGTTGGTTCGTGTGTAGATACAGATGGGATAGTATATCCGATGAATGTAGATAACAAACCAGATACAAATAATGGTGTTGATTGGATAGATACCGATGATGAGTGGGGTGAAGCTTTATCAGATGAAGATGTTGAGTTGTTAGATGATTGGTTGTTAAAGAATAATTATTCTGTCGATGCTGAATATTCAGATGAAGAACTTATGGAATTAGAATGGTTAGTAGATAATAACCCAGATGATGGTTCTTGGGTGGGTAGATAATGGCTATATTAAGTAATGATTTAGATGAACTTCTATAGAAAACCATCAAACGAAACTATGGAAAAGCGTAGATTAGAATACGCTGAAAAGTATGAGAAGGAAATCAAGTGGTTATCTACTAATCAAATAGCACTTAAAGAGAAATTCTTATCAGATATGTTACGGGTGTTAAAAACAGGTAACAGACCATTTTCAGAGAAAATGCACAACTCTGTATTAAAATCAATGAAGAATCCAAAGTATGATGAAATAGCTATGATTGAACGAAAAGATAAGATGAAACCTATTCTTGAAAAAATCAACCGTGTTTGGGAACTTGTAGCGGAAGTTGATGAAGGTAAAGATGATTATTACTTAGCTAATTGGTCGGCACTTCCATTTGTGAACTCTCTTAAAGAACAATTTGAAAGAAACGCTATGTTATCAGAAAAACAGATGAGTGCGTTGAATAAAGTTTATAAGAAATATATGAAACGATGGGAAAACAAAGAGAAATGAATCACCACCCACATCAACAAAAGTTTATAGATAAATTTCAAAAGTTACGATTTAGAATTTCATTTAAATCTAAAGAAACACATAGTGTTGGAGAACTCGAAGTAATCAATGATATGAAATGGGTTAAACGAAAGATTGAAGATTTTGAAGCTGGTCGTGTTCCAAATAAAATTGATTTAGGTACAGCCAATCGGTTGTGGAAACAATATTCAGCTGAAGGATTGGATATGGATGAGGAAACCATGTGGGAACTTATAGATGAAACATTAGAAGCAGGTAACAAGATTGCTGCTATTAAATTACATAGAAAATTTACAGGTAGTGGTTTAAGAGAAGCGAAGAATACAATTGATGCAAGAGAAATGAAAAATAAAGGAATGATATAGATGAAAGATGAAGATTATATACATGATGGTAATCCGATTGTTAGTAAACTATTAAAGTTAAAGTATCGTATCAATGATGCTTATCGTAACAATAGTTTTGAATTTACAAAAGATGATAAATCTTTCGTTATTGGATTGATTCACAATATCAGAAAGAGGGAACAAAGTCCTTCAAAGATTCAATTAGAACAATGTAACAAACTTTGGAAAAAATATGAAAATTAAAGGTATAGTATAGGTGGCTTTAAGTAGAGAAGAAATATTATCACGAATTGGAAAATTACAACTGTTGATGTTACAGACACCAGATACATATGTAAATGAATATGAAATAGTTATAGTTGAAAAGATTAAAGATCAATTTGAAAGAGGTTGGCCAGCCGGTGGACGACACGCTAGTAGCAAATATATGGTGTGGTTAAATCAGATGTATAAAGATTATAGACATAGAAAGACATTAGACATAACTGAAAGTAGAGAAGTATTAAAATATCGTAAAATAGATATGTTATTTTCAGAAAACGATTATGACAAAATGATGTATAAGTTAAGATTTAAATATCTATATTCAAATGATACCGATGATATAAATGATATAGGAGAGGTTTATAAAACGATACGGAACATCAAAAAAAGTTTAAAGAATGATTTATCTGTATCATTTGCTAAAGAAGATATCACTAGAATCAGAATTAGTAAGAAACCAGGTGATTTGGTTATGGTTGAAAATCCATTTGATAACAACCACAGTTTTCCAGCTGTAATAGATGAAATAAAAATAGACCACATACCTTTTGAGGTTAAGACACCATCTGGAATTTATAGAGCAGAGGTCACTTGGCATAAACAAGATGATAATGATGTTAGAGGTAAGAGTACTATAACTGAAATTGACATAGAGGCAAATAATATTTTATTTGCAGAAGAAACAACAAATTTATAACATAAGGGATAGAAAAGAATGACTATTAAAGACATTGTAGCAGAATTAGAAAACATAAAAACACAATCAATTGATGACCCAAACATCACAAAAGGCTCAATGATAGATGCACTAACAGATTTAATCAGAGAAGTTAAAGGTAATGACATTGGTTTTATGTTTGATGTTGATGGAGATGACCATTTTGGTTCATATGAGGAAACAGATTTTAGTGAGCTTGAATATTAAAAACAATTAAAATAAAGCTTGACTTACATTATAAAAAGGTTGTATATTATAATATGAATAAAATTACAGAATATATGAAAACAAAAAACAACGCGCTGTGTTATAGTGATGTGAATAAATGCTTAGACTTATTCAGTAAGATTGGTGGGTTGAGAAACGCATCACGAAATCGTGTTGTTGAGATGTTTGAAGAAGCATTTAATGAAAATCCAGAGTTGGCTNCAAGAATTTCATATTGGGCGAGAGCGGCTAGAGAAGGTTCTGGTGAACGGAATACTTTCTACCTTATATTAGATGAAATAGCAAAGTGTTCACCCGCATTCGTTTCAGACAATGCAAGAACTTTAGCCGAATTAGGTTATTATAAGGACTTAATTAGATACTTTCACATTCCAGGTGTTGTTTCAGCTTTTGCCCAAAGTATTAGAGAAAAAGATAGGTTAGCTTGTAAATGGTCACCAAGAAAAGGTGAGAATGCTAAATTACTTCGTGATGAATTAGGTTTTACTAACAGAGATTATCGTAAGTGGTTAAAGAGATATTCTACAACAGTTGAACAACAAATGTCAAATCGTGAATGGGATGATGTGAACTATTCATCAGTTCCAGGTGGTGCTATGAGAAGATATGGAAAAGCCTTTGAAACTCGTGATGGAAAACGATTTGATGAATGGAAGAATGATAAGACCACAAAGGCATCAGTATCAGCATCATATCCACACGAAGTTATGGCAGTTGCAGTCAAAGATGAACAGTTAGCACAGAAACTATGGGATAACTTACCAGACTTAATCAAAGAAGGTGAGAATATCTTACCAATGATTGATACAAGTGGTAGTATGTATGGATTACCTATTGAGGTGGCTATATCATTAGGGTTATACTTATCGATAAACAACAAAGGTAAGTTTAACAGTAAGTATTTAACATTCTCTGAAAATCCAAAGTTAGGTCATATTCCACAAGGAACATTATTAGAAATTCGTCAAAAAATAATGGGTGATGGTTGGGGAATGAATACTGATTTTGAAAAGGCTTATCACTTGATACTTGATTTGGCTGAAAAGTTTGATGTTAAAGATGAAGATATGCCAACAATGTTATTAGTGTTATCAGATATGCAATTTGATGACAGTCATAATCGTGGTGAAAAACCTCATTTAGATAACATCAGAAGATTATTTGAAGAACGAGGTTACACAATGCCAAAGTTAGTATTTTGGAATTTAGAAGGAAGTCATTATGGTTCACCATCAATGCCATCAGTTGATGGTGTGGGTATGGTGAGTGGTTTTTCACCAAGTATCATGAAAGCAGTATTAGATTGTGATGACTTTACTCCATTGGGAATAATGGAAAGAGCACTTGAAAGTATCATATTGAATTATGATAATTTACCAAAGAAATTAGATATAGTAAAAGACGAACACGAACCCGAAATGACAGAATACGGGTGGAGATAAAAAATACTTGTATCGTTTAGTGATTTAGTTGTATATTTATATATACTAAAGGTTTTTGAAATAAAGGTTTAACCCAAATTCAGCACTTTATGAATAGATAAACGAAAACAAAGGCTACATGCCTTCAACGATGATGGGTTGATAATCATACCGTTACAACTTCGGTGGGTTTAGAAATTATTATATGAAGTTATACAATGGGATTATCACAAAATCATCATAAAGTTAAATATGGTCAAACAGCACTCAACTACTTAAATAAAAGAGAAGCTCATAAATACCGGACCACAGAAATGCTTAGGTTTATGAGCTAAAAATTAAAAAATAAGGAAAACAGAAATGTTAGGTTATGCAATTACTTTTATAATGGGAACAGTCGTAGGAATGTTCGTTATGGCATTATGTAAAATATCAAGTGAAACAGATGAACAGATGAAAACTTTGTCAGATGATGATTTAACTTATGAATCAGTAGAAGACAGTTGGGCAAAATGAAATGGATAAAATCAAACACACAATCAAAGCAATATTATGGATGATATCAATTATGTGTATGGCTATGATAATCACAATCAAAGACCCAAGAGAATTTGGTATTATAGCATTCGTAGGATTTATAAGTACTTATGTTTTAATAAGATGGGAAAAATTAGAAGAATATTTAGATGAATAACACAGGAGAAGAAAAATGGATAATTTAGTTTATTTAATGATAATGGCGTTAGGATTATTTTTTGCTGGAATAGTAAGTGGATCTACTTGGTTAAGTGGTGTAGGTTTTTGTTTCGGTGTAGGTGCTTTCGTTTATGGTAAATACGGTGGGAGAAAATAGATGATTGGTGTCTTAAAGAAATTATTGAAGTGGGGATTCAACAACAACACTTGGGCTTGGTTTCATATCTTAGCTGGTGGACTGTTAGCCAAACTCTTTGGATTTTGGGTTGTAGTGGTATTGGCATTAGGTTGGGAAGTTGTAGAGTTTCTTTTAGAATCTGGTGGTAGTTTTGAGAAATGTAAAAAAACATATGGTTCTGTTGAGCGTTGGGCATATGATTCAATTGGTGATATAATTGGAGCTATAGCCTGTGCAGCAATAGTTGTTTGGTAGGATTCATAAAATTTATGTTTTAGCAAAATGGGTAGAAAGAAAAAAAGAAATAAGAAAAGAACTTTTCAACAGTTATTAGATTATTTGAATGACCAATCTATCAGGATAAAAGCTATCAGTAGAGAGGTATTTATGGGAGCTGATGTAGGTACTCGTAAACATAAAGATAAGAAAAAGTACAATAGAAAAATAAAACATAAAAAGAAGCTAGAAAATGAGTAAAATGAATAAAAAACAAGAAATGTCTTTAATGGAAGCTCTTGGCAGTATATTACCCGATTTGGGTGAAACTTTTATTGGATGGATACAAACATCATTTGGTGAATCTAAAAGTGAGAGTAGAAAACCAAAACGAGCAAGAACAAAAAAAGGTAGATACAGAGCAGATGATAAATCTACAAAAGATGTAAATGAAGCTTGGGTTGGTGGTAAAGCACCTAAAAAGAAAAAGTAAATGATAACTTACGATGAAATAAGTGGATTGATGTATATCTCATTAAAACATCAAAAAGATGATAAAAATATAGTGGTTAAATCAATGGTCATCGATGATAATTTTATTGTAGATTATGATGAACTTACAGAACGAGTTATAGGAATAGAAATAACAGATACTGAAAGAACATCATATCTGTATGAAGCAATACAAGATTTCACAAAAGGAAATAAATAGATGCAATGTAGTGTAGATGAAAAAAGATTGACAGTTAAAATTGTTAGAGTGTTACGATTATTTGAAGATGCAGATATGTTTTCATTAGATGTCAAACGAATGATAGCAGAATGTATAGTTGAAGAAGTAAAATCAGAAATAAAGCCACAAGAGAGAGGACTATAGATTGGCTAAGAAATTGATAAGAGATTCATTAGCTGACGTTATCAAACATGACAAAGTTAGAGTGTTTAAAGACATAGAAGAATACGAAACACTATTAAAAAATAAATTGATAGAAGAACTAGATGAGTTAAAGGAATCAGAGTATACAGATGTAACCGAATATGCAGATGTGTTTGAAGTACTCGAAACTTTAGCAGAATATTTTGGTAACATAACTTTTGCTGACATTCGTGAAGAACAGTTACTTAAAGTTAAAGAACGAGGTGGATTCACTAGTGGTGTAGTATACACTTATGATGGTGACACAATACAACCATTTGAAGATAAAATAAAACAAATGACAAAAGATAATCCAAATGATATGGAATTGGGAAACAAAATAAGAGAGTTGATGTTAAATGAAACTAAAGTATAAATGTTCAAATTGTGATGATGAATTGACTGTGACAGAAACCAACAAAGAGTATATAGGTCAAGACAGGAGATGTGGTAAGTGTGGTTATGTGATGACAAGACAAGAGGAAAACAATGATTGATAAGTATATTAAAACATCCAATTAGATCATATGGCTTTACTTGTAACTGTGAAACCACTTGTATGTGTGATTGGGGAACCAGAGGTAAGTAAACTTTGGAGAAACTAGATTTACACGGTGTAAGACACGGTGATGTAGATTTATTAGTAGAAAACTTTATATTACTTAATGATTCGTGGAAGATAGTATGTGGCAATTCAGATACAATGATTAAGTTAGTCAGAAACAAATTAAATTGGGCATATGAAAATCACAATGTCAAATGGTATAATCCAACACACAACACATTTTCAAGTATCTAAGGGGTAACATGGGTGGAGTAACTGATTATAAAGTAGAACATAGTACATATCATACAGTAAAGCCATTTATTGAAAAGTGGCATTATTCTCATAGCACTAAAGGTTTACATACATCTTACTGTTTTGGATTATTCAGAGAAGGTAAGTTTGGTTTGGATAAAATGATTGGAGCTATGATATATGGTGTTCCTTCATCTATGGAAGGTCAGAAAACTGATAAGTATGGTAATGAATCAGGAAAGATATTAGAGTTAAATAGAATGTGTTGTATAGACGATACTTTAACTAATACAGAGAGTTATTTTGTTGCTGGTACATTGAAATGGTTAGAAAGAAATACAGACTATCAAGTAGTAGTATCATATGCAGATCCAGAGTATGGTCACGGTGGAACTATTTATAAAGCAAGTAATTTTATTCATTATGATATGACGGGAACAGATAAAATATTAATGGTGGATGGGAAGAAATATCACAGACGAACATTAAGAAAAGTATCACCATACGCTGAAACTATACGACAGAGATTAGAAGATAAGGATCCAGATGTATATTGGAAAAAGACTTGTGAGAAACATATTTATATATACTATTTGGATAAAAAGTTAAAGAGAAAGATGAGGGATAAAAAAAGTGGATAGGAAATTTTTTATAAGAGCAAATATATATGAGTAGCTCACCTAAGAAGAAATCGTTAAGTATGACTAGCTCGTCAAAAGTTAAGAAATCGTCTAACAAGAAAACAAAGAAGAAAGCTATTCGACTTTGTAAATCGTGTAACACAAACACCAAAGAAAACAAACGAGATAACAGTTTTCACGAACAAAACGATAAACACCACATTATGGCATTGGACTATTGTGAGGAACACGAAACGATGTATAGCGGTAGAAAGTGTGAGCCTTGTTGGTGTGAGGTATGTGGGTATCTTGAGTATTATGAGATAACAACAAATCAAGAAGTCAATGGGTAGGACTTGAAGAAAGTCAGTAGCAAGTCAACAAGTAACAGATGGAAGAGCAGTAAGAGTGAAGTTAGATACAAAACTTGGAGAAAGAATGTGTTTGAACTCAACAAAGGGAAACACGGTTTAAGTAAGTGGTATGTATGTATGAAATGTAAACTTAAACGAAAGACGACAAAAGTATTGCACGCACACCATATAAAGAGTTGGGAACACTACCCAAAAGATAGGTATGACAGAGCTAACGGTGTTGTGATGTGCAGGAAATGTCACTATAAGTTTCATAGAAAATATGGGTATGAAGCACTTGAAAAACCAGAACTCTTAAATGAGTATATTAAATAACAAGGAGATAAAGACGTGAAGACAGTTAAAAAACAATTACATAACAAAGTTCGGTTGATGATAAATGATTTTTTAGTTAGTCCAATAAATAGTTTTATATTGAATGTATTGTTGTATGGCTTAATATTTCATACAATAAATCCAGTTGTTAACTTTAAACAATCAGTATTTATATTAATTATATTGGTTATAATAAACATATTGACTCACATGAAGGGTATAAGTAAAGGTATGTTTATAGCAACAGTTCATCGTAAAGAACTTGATAAGTTCATGAAGATGATGGACGAGTTGGAAAAGAAAGAACATGAAGACAGTTAAGGGTGAATATTATGATACATCCAAGTAATTGGGAGCCAGAGACCTAAGGATGGGTAGCTGAACTCAGACCACCTACACGCAAAAAAAAGTGTGTATGATATCTTAACATAAATGGTATATAATGGGTTAAAATGGTGAATAATGGTGAAATGATTGAATATAAAGGTATAAATGATGTAAATTATTGTGTGGGGAATCGGGGAATGGGCACTGTGTATACATATTGTAAAATACAAGTTTTTCCTAAGAAAAAACACCATAAGCCCCACATATTTGTATCATACAACCTATCAAACATTAAAATAAATAAAAATAATTGAAAATAAAGCTTGACTCGTATTGCTTTTCCTTCGTATATTATAATATAAAGAAAAGGGGTTTTAAATGAGTTTAAATGTTGATTATAATGGTACTAATGTTAAGT